>NZ_WJRS01000029.1:0-76424 GCF_028895205.1 Pseudomonas sp. ITEM 17296
TGAAGGTACCGCCAAGGGTGTGGAGTCACTGAATACTGGGAGAGAAACAGGGTACGGTGAGGTGCAGACGTTCTTTGGTAGGGATAGCCATGGTGTGGATCAAGTCTGCAGCCCGCTTTAAGAACATCATCGAATTCAAGCGTATAGGTTTGCACATTAGCTGGGCGGTGTGCCGTCAAGCGGCAATCCGCATGTCACCCTCTTCATTGCTCAAAGACAGGAAAAGAAATCATGAGTCGACTCAATTGGTTTGAAGCTTCGCCTGGTGCAGCCAAGGCCCTTGGCGGGCTGCATCATTTCGTGACCACCGCGACAAATTTGCCAGCCCCGTTGATTCACCTCGTGTTTCTCAGGGTGTCTCAAATCAACGGCTGCGCCCATTGCATCGATCTGCACTCACGCGATCTGATCAAAGCAGGTATTTCAGTGGACAAAGTGCTGTTAGTACCAGTATGGCATGAAGCGCACTATTTGTTCTCGGATCAGGAGCGCTCAGCATTGGCCTGGGCAGAAGAAGTCACGCGGGTAAGCGAGACACATGTATCCGACGAAGCTTACGCAGCAGCATCGGCAATGTTTGCCGAAAAGGACCTTGTCGACCTGACAGCGGCCATTGCCGCAATGAACGCTTTTAACCGTATGGGCGTCAGCTTCCGACTCAAACCTGCCGCTAAAACGTGATGACCTATGACTCAACATGCAAACGCAGTACTTCAGAGACCGCCCTAGTATTGCCTACAGTCTGTTTCAGGCCTTTGCGGCCCCTTCTGAACGACGGGTATGAGCCGAAAGCAGTCTCTGACGGACGTCCGCAATGGGTCGAAGGCGGACGCTCGCGATTGACTGCGTTCAAAATAAGCTGGCATATGTCTCGGATTGAATGAGTGTGACTTACTCCCAGAATGGTGGGCAGACTAATCCCCTTCTCGTATCATTGCTCCTCCTCATCTGGAATGATTTTCGTGAATCCTTCACCTGGAAGTGTCTCGCCGATCCAATCGAATTCTAATGGACCGAAATGGGATGCCGGAGAAGCTGTAAGCCAGCTTTCCTGGGACGACTTGCGTATCATCAAAACGCTGAGTGACTGTAGCAACCGCGCGGCCACGGCCAAGAAGCTCGGCATCAATGTGTCCACCGTCTCGCGCCGGGTCGCGCAGGTTGAGAAGACGCTTGGGGTCGCGCTGTTCGATCATCGTAAGGCGGGGTATCTTCTGACTGCCGAGGGTGCCGAACTGCGTGCACTGGCCGAGCGCGTTGAACTGGACATCGTCAGTGTCACCCGCAGGGTTTCTCGCGCCGGCCAAGGCCCGCTGGGGAAACTGCGAATCACCACCAGCGACTCGCTGCTGCTGTACTTTCTAACGCCTATCATCGCGGACTTCAAAGCCCTCAATGAGGGGATCACCGTTGAGGTATTAGTCGGCAACCAGACGTTGAGTTTGGCGAGGGACGAGTCGGACATTGCGATACGTGCGACCAAAAAACCGGCAGATACCCTAGTGGGTCGCAAGCTCGCCAACATCGCCTGGGCGCCGTATCGCAGCGTCAAGCAGGCAGCGATTGCCGACCCCTTCGCTGAGGGGCAGTCGTGGGTATCCTACTCGGGAGGCCTGTGCGGATTGAAGGCAACGAGCTACGTCGAATGTCGGGTGCCCTCTGAGTTCATCTCCTACCGCACCGATTCCGTGGCGGCTGCGAGCGCGGCTATTGCAGCAGGTCTCGGTTTTGGCTTCCTCCCCTGCATGCTGGGCGACATTACCCCAGGATTGGTTCGGGCAGGCCAAGTAGTTCAGGAGCTTCAGGATGAGCTATGGTTGCTTACCCACCAGGACATCAGGAAATCCTGGCGGGTGAAAGCATTCATGACGTTCTGCGCCGCTGCCGTGGCCGACCTCAAACCGCTGGTCGAAGGTCAGCAGGCCATCCCGGTTTCATAGCGGAAACCGGGAGCACCGTTCATTTGGCGTGGGCGCCGATGACAGCTCGACACACGATCTCAATCAGCTGGGGACGCTGGGCGAGCCGCGATACACCAATGATATTGCTGGCCGCCTGCGGGCGTTCTGTGCCGTAAGCTGCCTTACGCACCTTGCCGACGACCGCAAAAGCAGCGTCCATGTCCAGCACATACAGCGTTTCCTCAACGACATCCTGCATCGTGGCGCCATACAGGGCGAGCAACTTGGCAATGTTGTCGTAGGAAACCCGCATCTGTTCGCCCATTGACGAAAAATCGCTCGGACGACCGTCAGCATCCAGTGGCGCCGGCGCTACCAGGTTGCCTTCTTCGTCATGGTTGAACTGCCCCGAGATGAAAATCTCGTTCCCGACTCGCCGCGCCTGCGGATAGCCGTAGCCCTCTTCCCATGGAACGCCCCAGTAGGCGGTGTCGTCGTTGAAAGGTCGTGAAGCGGCCATTGGATTCTCCTTGGCGAAAAATGGATCGACGTGATCCGACTGGCCGAGATCCTAGCACCGGATTGGACGCTACCTGTGGTGCAGTTATGCTCCCTCAAGAGCGCAAAAATGCGCCACCGTTTCGCTGAGTGTTTCGCTATCTTGTGCTGGCACTCGGCGACAACCCGCCGGGGAAACTCTCGCCACCGTTCAACAAAAGGGAAGAACAATGAGCAATCCACACACTGAAGTCCTCACCCCGCTCAACAGCCAACTGATCTTCATCGATCAGCAACCGCAGATGGCTTTTGGCGTACAAAGCATTGACCGGCAGACGTTGAAGAACAATACCGTGGGCCTGGCCAAAGCAGCCAAGATCTTCAATGTCCCCACCATCTTCACCACGGTCGAAACCGAGAGTTTCTCCGGCCATACCTACCCCGAACTGCTCGCGGTATTCCCTGATGCGCCGTTGCTGGAGCGCACCTCCATGAACTCCTGGGACGACCAGAAGGTTCGCGACGCGCTGAAAAAGAACGGTCGGAACAAGATCATTGTTTCGGGCCTGTGGACTGAGGTCTGCAACACCACCTTCGCACTGTCCGCCATGCACGATGCGGGCTACGAGATCTACATGGTTGCCGACGCTTCCGGCGGCACGACCAAGGAAGCACACGACTACGCCATGCAGCGCATGATCCAGGCGGGCGTAGTGCCAGTAACCTGGCAACAGGTGCTGCTGGAGTGGCAGCGCGACTGGAAAAACCGCGACACCTACGATGCGGTCATGGAACTGGTCAAAGAGCATTCGGGTGCCTACGGCATGGGCGTCGACTACGCCTACACCATGGTGCACAAAGCGCCAGAGCGTGTTCAGCACGGCCCTACCTTGGCGCCCGAGGCCGCATCGATCTGAGACCTGATCAGCCCCAAAGTTGATTTTATGCTCAACAAGCGGGGCCGGAACGAACCGATCCGGGCGATCAGTCATGACGGAGTGCTTGAAGCTTCAGAAGATGCTTCACCGAATAGTGCCGCCCGGATCAATTCATCTTCAGATTTTTTCAGGACGAATTGATCTCCATGAACAGTGCTAAAGGCATCGTTATAGCCTACGTCGCGATTAAGTCGACGGGGCGGCTTAAACCATGGCAAGTCAAAACGGCCAAGCAGCTGATGTTGGATCATCTGGATATCGGCATTTCGGTCACCGC
Source organism: Pseudomonas sp. ITEM 17296 (assembly GCF_028895205.1). Taxonomy (NCBI): domain Bacteria; kingdom Pseudomonadati; phylum Pseudomonadota; class Gammaproteobacteria; order Pseudomonadales; family Pseudomonadaceae; genus Pseudomonas; species Pseudomonas sp. ITEM 17296. Next base: position 3,615 of record NZ_WJRS01000029.1, read on the forward strand.
ACTTGCGGAAGCATGCGGACTGTCGCGCAGCTATTTCTCGCGCAGGTTCAAGGAATCCACACAGGTCTCTCCTCAGCAGTGGTTGCGTGAGCAGCGGCTGAGGAAGAGTAAAGAACTGCTAGAGACATCGACGATGATGCTCGCCGAGATCGCCCTAGAGTGCGGCTTCTACGATCAGCCACATTTCTGCCGAGCGTTTATGAAATCCGAAGGCCTAACGCCTCAGGCATGGCAGCAACAGGTGGCTTAGCCGGAACTGTGTGCCGCTAAATTCGGCGTGTACTGCCTTCGTAGATTTCGCTCGCTAGCTCTCCTTTCCGGCATAGGTGGGGTACTAAGGTACTACGGCTCTCCAAGACAATTTCCTGAAGGACCGCTATGGGTCGAGACCGGTCATCAACGACTGACAGCTATCGACCCGTAGCTGCCATCGCCGATGGCAGCAAAAACGGCCCAGAGCGAACGGCCTTGAGTGAGCAGACTATCCTTGAGGCTTGAAGGAGTACACGAAACTAGGGCGATTCACCCCTCCGTCGGCTGCCCTCAATCGGAGTGCACTTCTCAATACGCGGGAAAGACTTTCGATGCTGCCGGAGCTCACCACTGCTGACTGGCGAGACGGGCCCTATCAGCACGTGTGGCGTACGGTGGGCCCCCTCCCCCAAAACGGATTTAGGCCGTCATTGCGCGATTGGTAGCAACTATCTGTTCATGCGTAAGCTGGCTTCCTGGAGCCATAAACTTAGCCAACAGCGCATCGCGATTTTTAGGCGCCCTTTCCTTATCTGCCATTTGCAACGCCAATTTCAGCTCAGGCAATGTCAATTCAGTACAGTAAGCAGGCGTACCGGGCTGCTGACGCCAGGAGTCTTCAAGGCTTCCAGCGGCGAGCGCGGTGAAGCCCGTATCCTCAACAAGATCCTGCGCGATTGCTTCCGCGTATGTGTCTCCACCAGCTACAGGCAAGGCAATACGCGTTGGGGATTCGGCTGGTTGGCCTTTATCGGCAAGGGTCGCGGCGAGGACGGCGTTCCAAGCCTTAATAACCGGGTGGCCAATTCGCTTACTTACCCAGATGCTCTCTGGCAAGCCGTCATCGACTTCCTTGATAACTCCATCACGTCCCGGATAATAATTAGAAGTATCAATGACAACTGTCTTCTCTGGAACCTTACTCATGATTGGTTCGAGATCAGGATAATTTGCAAAGGGGATCGAGAGGATAACCACTTCCACCCCGGAAACCGCCTCCTCCTTGGTCACAGCATGCACGCCGATTTCATTAGCAAGAGCTTGAATGCTTTCAGGACCTTTTGAATTTGCCAATTTAACTTCGTGCCCGCACGCAGCAAGCTTTCGTGCCAGAGTAGAACCAATATTGCCCGCACCAATAATTCCGATTTTCATAAATATACCCCTTGAGCTTAAACAAATAAAAATATCTGAATAATTAGTGCTCGACGCCCTGGTAAATTATCGAAAAGTTATCAGGGGCAACAGCACGCACACCGCTAAACAGTTCAAATAACTCGAACCGCCAACATTATATTACATAGTTTTAAAGCTGAATTTTGTCAAACTGATAGATCTTCATTGATACGCTTTAGAATATGCTCATGCATAAATAAGCTTGGAAAGCTGAACGATATAGCTACGACTTGGGTTTGTACCGATCGTGCCGAATCTCTCGTTATAAACTGCAAAGAAAAGGTCTTGCCGTTTTCTTGAGCGCGCCAGATCCGCGTCAGCCAGTGCTTGGGGGAGAGCCTCGGACGTCAGCTCAGTGCAATAGCAAGGCGTGCCACACTGCTGTCGCCAGGACTCTGCTAAGGAGCCAGCATAATAGGCATCGAATCCGGAGTCCTCGATGAGTGCCATTGCCACAATGCGGTCTTGATCACGATCAGCAGCGACAGGGACGGCAATGCGCTCCGGATCGCCAGCAGGCCTGCCCGCTTCATTGAGCGAGGCGGAGTAAATTGTATTCCAGGCTTTTGCGAGGGGACGGCCAATTTGTTCAGATGCCCACATACTGTCGGGCTGACCATTCTCGATTGCGTCCAATCGCTCATCGCGTGCGGGTATGTAGTTGGATGTGTCGATGATTACGACATCTTCAGGCAGGCCTGCAAGTAGCTTTTTAAGATCCGGAATTCGTACAAAAGGTATTGAGAGAATTATGACATCAGCGTCAACTAAAGCCTCTTCTTTTGTGACTGGAATCGCTCCCGTTGAGAGCACATCAGCATCAATGGTGTTAGGTCCGCGCGAATTTGAAACTCTTACTTTATGGCCAGCAGTACTGAGCAATTTTGCAAGCGTTCCCCCGATAAATCCGCTACCGATAATTCCAATGTTCATAGAGATTCCTCATCTCTGGAGGTGGGTGCTCATGGTATAAGGCTCAGCGATTGCAGCCAGGCAGAGCCTCACCCCTAGCGATTGGTTCTACAAATGCATCACAGTTCTGTCAGTCGCTGTTTCATCTGAATCTGGCAATCAGCTTAAAAACTTTGCGTTCGCCAACCGCCTCTGAGGCGGGTACTAACTGATAGCAGGTCGCGCCAAACCCTCAAGCGTGCGATGGAGCTCTTGAAGGCCTTGAGGTGTGAGTTGGCACGCAGTTCTGATCTTGTCGGTGATGCTACGAAGCTCATCCTCCATGCCACGGGCATGCATCGTGAGGTCTATCAGCACTCGACGCTCATCGGAGGCATCACGTGTGCGTGTGATCACTCCGGCAGCTTCCAACCTTTTGAGTAAAGGTGTAAGCGTGCCGGTCTCCATGTCGAGACGTTCACATAAATCGCTCACAGATTGAGGCGACCCATTCAACAGCTCCAGCGTGACCAGGTACTGCGAAAATGTTAGGCCCAGTGGTTCGAGGAACGGCTTGTGCAACCGAACCATCCGGTTCGCGGCAGCGTTGAGCGCGAAGGAAAGCTCTGTGGCCACGCTTCGTTGCGTCAAACTCATATATGTAGCCTGCTATAATGTAGTGTGCTACATAAATTATGCTCAGCCATTGCCGGTGTCAACAGCTTCTGAGGCTGCCGGCCTTTTTCCAGATGAGAGGTCACTAGAATGACAGCGAGCAAATAGCTCTTGAGGACAGAGTTTGTACCTGTAAGCAATCGAGAGGCTTTGCGTCCTTAAGCGGTGAATGAACCGCTACCGTGCAGGCATGAGCTTGTATGTGGCTAGAGCGAAAGCCTCTCAGGTCAAGTCTCTTCGAGTTTTCGCAACGAAACGCCCGTTCTTGAGGTTTATGGCGTTCCCTGGCAACCGTTCTTAGTGTCCAGGGGGGCGGTACCCCAGCAATGGAACCGTTCAGCTTCCAATAGGGCAGGTCTTGTTTGAGTCACTCGTATCGGTCAATGGTTGAGTTAGGGCGCCTCACCAAAGCGTCTAAGCCTTGTGGCGACTGGTCAATTCCCGCCCTGGCCCAGAACATTTCTGCAGACTGACTGAGGGTTGCTTTTGGCCGGGTCAAATGAATTTCCAGGGGAATGTCCCAGCTTTCATCGAGCGCCCGGATCAAACGCCCGTCCAGTATCTCCTGCTCCGTAAGGCTCTTAGGTAGCCACGCCACGCCCTTGCTTTCCAAGGCCATGGACATCAACACCGCTGCAAGGTGGCTGGTGAACAGGGGCTTTAGGTGAAGGTAATCTTCTTTGCCGCGCAGTCTGTGCGCGACAATACGGCCCAGTCCGGATTCATGGGTGTAGGCGAGGTAAGGCAATGCTGCAGGAGAAGTACCGAAGTCAGCGCGAGCACTGGCGAGCGGAACGAGAGTGTCTTCGCCTACCTTCTTGCTGGTGAACTGTTCGGGTGCCAATAGTGGCGGAACGTCGGGGTGGCGGTGGCATAGCAAGAACTGAACCTGGCCATGAATCAGCATTTGCTCACAAACGGCCATGCTATCTGAGTGCAGTTGAACTGCCTCGATTGGCGCACCGCTTTCGGAACTCCGGAGCCACTTCGGGAAAAAGGTAAAAGAGAGCGAGTGGGTCGCCGCGAATTGTAGTGATCTCGCTGCTACCCCTGCGACCTCTTGAGCTTCGCTGCGTAGCCGGTACAAGGATCGGGCCGCTTCTTGGGCACTGGGCAAGATATGCCTGCCAGCCTCGGTGAGCGTGGCTCCATGTGATGAGCGCACGAACAGTTCAACTCCCATCCAATTCTCCAGCGCGCGGACTCTGCGGCTGAAGGCCGGCTGGGTTACGTGTCGCGCTTCGGCCGCCCGCACGAAGCTTCCGTACTCCGCCAGCGCTGAAAGATCTTCTAGCCAAACAAGTTCCAAGGGCCATGCCTCCTGTGCATAGGGTCCGGCATTAATAGCATTGGGCGAGCGCTACCTCAAAGCATAACGTGGGGTCACATACAACAAGAGGAACCCGTCATGCGTATCGTCGACATCCGTGAAAAAACCGTTTCCATTGCCTCGCCAATCGCCAACGCCTATATCGATTTCTCCAAAATGACCTGCTCGGTCGTCGCTGTTGTCACGGATGTGATTCGCGATGGTAAGCCGGTCATCGGCTATGGCTTCAACTCCAACGGTCGCTACGGCCAAGGCGCATTGATGCGCGATCGCTTCCTGGCACGTATCACCGAAGCAGACCCAGAGACTCTCATCGACCACGAAAACAACAACCTGGACCCGTTTGCCATCTGGAAAACCCTGATGACCAACGAAAAACCAGGAGGTCACGGTGAGCGCTCTGTCGCCGTGGGTACCATCGACATGGCGGTCTGGGATGCTGTAGCCAAAATCGAAGGAAAACCGCTGTACCGCCTGCTCGCTGATCGTTACCGCAACGGCGTCGCCGACGATAAAGTCTGGGTGTACGCAGCCGGCGGCTACTACTACCCTGGCAAAGATCAAACCAAGCTCAAAGCCGAGATGCAGAGCTATCTCGACCGCGGCTACGACGTCGTGAAAATGAAGATCGGCGCGGTCCCGCTGGACGAGGACATCCGCCGTATCGAAGCGGTACTTGAAGTGGTTGGCGACGGCCGCCGCCTGGCCGTCGATGCCAATGGGCGCTTCGATCTGCAGACCGGCATCGCCTACGCCGAAGCCATCAAGAAGTACAACCTGTTCTGGTACGAAGAGATCGGTGATCCACTCGATTACGCGCTACAGGCTGAGCTGGCAAATCACTATGAACTGCCTATGGCCACTGGCGAAAACCTGTTCTCTCATCAGGACGCTCGCAACCTGCTGCGCCACGGCGGTATGCGACCTGATCGTGACTATCTGCAGTTCGACTGCGCGCTGTCTTACGGCCTTGTCGAATACATGCGTACCCTCAAGGTGATGGAAGAAATGGGCTGGTCTTCCCGCCGCGTTGTACCCCACGGTGGCCACCAGATGTCGCTCAACATTGCCGCCGGCCTGCACCTTGGTGGTAACGAGTCGTACCCGGATGTGTTCCAGCCGTTCGGCGGCTTCGCGGACGGCATCAAGGTCGAAAACGGCTACGTCGGCCTGCCCGACATCCCAGGTGTGGGCTTTGAAGCCAAATCCGCCTTGTACGCAGTGATGCGTGATCTGGGCGAGGGCTGATCATCCTCGGTGTGCGGTCTCGAAGACGAGGCCGCAGTACCAGGCGGCGTGCAGCGCCGCCAAGCCACATGCCCATCACAAAAATAAAATGAGGTGCTTTCGTGGAAATCTCCAAATCCCGCTGGTACAGCCAGCTGTATGTGCAAGTGCTGATCGGCATCGTGATCGGCGCGGCAATCGGTTACTTCCTACCCGACATCGGCGCCAAGCTCCAACCCTTCGCCGATGGCTTCATCAAACTGATCAAGATGCTCCTGGCACCGATCATCTTCGGTACTGTTGTTGTTGGTATCGCCAAGATGGGCAGCATCAAAGAGGTTGGCCGAATTGGCGTCAAGGCGCTTATCTACTTCGAGATACTGTCGACCATTGCCTTGGTCGTCGGCCTCATTGTGGTCAACATCGTTAAACCCGGCGAAGGCATGAACATCAATGCCAACGCCCTCGATGGCAGTGCCATCAGCAAATACAGCCAAGCCGCGAGTGAACAAGGCGGCACGATTGAATTCTTCCTCAATATCATCCCACATACCTTCGTCGGCGCTTTCTCCAACGGCGTCATGCTGCAGGTGATCCTGCTTTCTGTCTTGATGGGCGTCGCCCTTGTACAGATGGGTGAAACCAGCAAGCCGCTGATCAATACCATCGACTTGTTCCTTCAAGGCCTGTTCAAAATCGTCGCAATGGTCATGCGCCTCGCTCCGATCGGCGCCGGTGCCGGCATGGCATTTACCATTGGCAAGTACGGTATCGGTACGTTGCTGTCACTCGGCCAATTGCTGGTCGCACTGTATATCACCACTCTGATATTCATCGTGGTCGTTCTCGGTGTCGTCGCGAGATGGTCAGGAATGCCGCTGATGCAGTTCCTCCGTTACTTCAAGGATGAAATTCTCATCACCCTCGGCACCTGCTCAACCGAAGCCGTGCTTCCGAGAATGATGGTGAAACTGGAGAAGCTTGGCTGCAAGAAATCGGTGGTCGGCATGGTGCTGCCTACGGGCTACACCTTCAACGCGGACGGCACCTGCATCTACCTCACAATGGCTGCCATCTTTATCGCCCAAGCGACCAATACGCCGCTGACATTCATGGATCAAATGATTCTGCTGGCCGTATTCCTGCTGACCTCCAAAGGCTCGGCTGGCGTTGCGGGTGCGGGGTTTGTAACGCTGGCTGCAACGCTCACAACTATCCATTCCATTCCGCTGGTAGGCCTTGTGCTGCTGCTGGGCATCGATCGGTTCCTCAACGAAGCGCGGGCGGTGACCAACCTGATCGGTAATGGCATCGGCACCATCGCAATCGCCAAGTGGGACAACTCCTTTGATGTCGAAGCTTGTGAACGAGAAATCGCAGCCATGAAAGAGGAAAAGGCGGCAAGGAAGGCTTTGCTGGCGCACAAGTGACTCGCCCTCACTTCCGGTCATCGCGCTTGAAGTCGGCGATGATCGGTCGTGATCTGGTTTCTTTAGCCCCGCAAAGCGTGCTCTGCACCAGCTGAATGAATTTGATGGAGCCGAATATGATCGAACGATCGCATCATGAATTGCGCAAGGCGTTTGGTGATTTGCTTCAAGGACATGTCTGTAAATTTGCTGCTTCCGTATTCGATCCCATCTCGGTGCGTATGGCAGCCGACCTTGGTTTCCAGGTGGGTATACAGGGAGGGTCTGTCGCCTCGCTTCAAGTGCTTGGGGCACCGGACATTGCACTCCTGACGCTTGATGAATATGTCGAGCAGGTCACCAGAGTTGGGCGTGCGAGCCAAATCCCTATCATTGCTGACGCTGACCATGGCTTTGGCAATGCGCTGAATGTCATGCGCACAGTCAGTGAGTTGCAGAAAGCCGGCGTTGCAGCGTTGACTTTGGAAGACACCCACTTACCGGCGAAATACGAAGAGCATTCGCCGGTGCTGATCGGAGGTGAAGAAGCAGCTGCCAAGATATACGCTGCTCGATTTTCCCGCTCGGATGATAGCCTCTGCATCATCGCCAGAACGAACGTGGCCGCAACCACTCTGGAAGATTCTATCGCTCGTACTGCTGCCTATGAGAAAGCGGGTGCAGATGCTATCTGCTTGGTTGGGGTCAAAGATTTCCATCACCTGGCGGCCCTCACGAAACACCTCACCACGCCGATCATGCTTATCAACTACGGTAATCCGGCGCTCAGCGATGTTGAGAAACTTAGCGCTGCCAATGTGCGCATCGTGGTCAATGGGCATGCCCCCTATTTTTCTGCGATCAAGTCGATCTACCAAGCGCTGCGTGAGCAAAGCGGTTCTCAGGGTTGCGAGCTCTCCCTCCCTGAACTGATTTCGAAATACACACGGGTTGAGAGATATCGAGAGTGGTCAAAGACGTATCTGAAGGTGGGGCACGACTCACCACGTTGAGAAACCCAACAAAGATTCTTTGGCACGCTGCCCGCTTAGCTCGGCCATTGATGAAACCACCCATAGCTGCCTGCCGCTTGCCGAGCCCTCTGAGTGGGCATGCAAGCCGTCGTTTCTGGGGCGACAAGTGTAATTCTCTACAACAGGTTGTAACAGAAGCTGCGCAGGCCGCGACCCAATTTCAGCCGCTAGCTCTGGACGATGAAGGTCCGCTAAGGGTCGAAAGCGGTCAGTCGCGAACGGCGGCTATCGACCCATAGCAGTCGGTCGGCACAGTCACTGAGCGAAGGTCGTTGAAACTGGCAGAACTGTTTACAGGCTTAATGCGCAGGCCGCTTCAGCACGGCATGACGTTCGAATCTCACGCTATCACTCCATTATTGGCAGTTGCGCACGTGGAAGAGGTAGGAGCCGATGACTTCGGCACGTCGAGCAAACCGCTCTATTTCTTTTACCCTGAACAGCTCATGACCTGGTGTGCGCTCGACGATGACAGCTTGAATGGCATCGTAGAACTGCTCGTACGCGATTGAGTAGCCAAGCTTTTTGAAGACGACGTGCAGAGCCTGGTAAAAGCGCTCTTCATCGTTCGGATGTCGAGTGTGCCAGGTGTCAACGCTTAGCCAGGGTAGAAGAAGCAGTTGGAGCGCCATCATGTCCATGATGAGCTTCCTGCATGTTAGGCGAATGTGATTGTAGCGACGTACAAATCGATTCCAAAACTGAAACGCCACCCCAGAAAGGTAACCGCTAAATCCCAGGCACAAAAAAAGAGGCCCTAAGGCCTCTTCTTTGTGATCCCAGCGACGCACTGAGGATCGAATTTGGAGCGGGAAACGAGACTCGAACTCGCGACCCCGACCTTGGCAAGGTCGTGCTCTACCAACTGAGCTATTCCCGCGTCGTGATGGGTGCCATTCTAGCGATATCTAAAACGGCGTCAACCCCTTGATTCAAAAAAGTTTTATTTTTGTTCCGAGCCTTCGCGCAAGTGCGGCCAGGCGGCCAGCAGATAATGCGCCATCGACCACAGCGTCAGCCCTGCCGCTACCAGAAGCAGGCCGTAACCCAGAATCACCCACATCGTCACCGCAGGTGGGTTGCCCAGCAGAATGACCAGCGCCAGCATCTGTGCGGCGGTCTTCCACTTGCCGAGGTTGGACACCGCCACGTGCGCCCTCGCCCCCAGTTCGGCCATCCACTCGCGCAGCGCCGAAACGACGATCTCGCGGCCGATGATCACCGCTGCGGGCAAGGTCAGCCAGAAGTTGGCGTGTACCTGCACCAGCAGCACCAGCGCCACGGCGACCATCAGTTTGTCTGCCACTGGGTCCAGGAAGGCACCGAACGGCGTGCTCTGCTGCAGGCGACGCGCCAGGTAGCCGTCCAGCCAGTCGGTGGCGGCGGCAACGGCGAACACACTGCTGGCGGCCATATAGCTCCAGTGATAGGGCATATAGAACAGCAGGATGAAGATCGGGATGAGCAGGACGCGTAGAACGGTGAGCAGGTTTGGAATATTCATCGGTACGACTGGCTGCGGGTTGAGCCCGGCATTCTACTCGCTATGCAGGCTGGCATAAATCGACTCGGCAAGCTTTTTACTGATGCCGGGGGCTTTGGCGATCTCATCGATACTGGCGCGGTTGAGCTCTTGCAGGCCGCCGAAGTGTTTCAGCAGGTCGCGCCGGCGCTTGGGGCCGACCCCGGCCACGTCCTCTAGGCTGGACACGCGACGGGCCTTGCCGCGGCGCGCGCGGTGGCCGGTGATGGCGAAGCGGTGGGCTTCGTCGCGGATCTGCTGGATAAGGTGCAGCGCCGGTGAGTCGCCCTTGAGGGTGAACTCGTGGTGCACGTCGTTGAGGTACAGGGTTTCGAAACCGGCCTTGCGGGTCACGCCTTTGGCCACGCCGAGCAGGGTCAGGTCGGTGAAGGCCAGCTCCTGCATCACGTCGCGGGCCATGTTCAACTGGCCTTTGCCGCCGTCTACCAGCAAGACGTCGGGCAACTTGCCCTCGCCGTCCTTGATGCGCCCGTAGCGGCGGGTCAGGGCCTGGTGCATGGCGGCGTAGTCGTCACCGGCGGTGACGCCTTCGATGTTGAAGCGGCGGTAGTCGGACTTGATCGGGCCTTCGGGGCCGAACACCACGCAGCTGGCCACGGTGGCTTCGCCGCTGGAGTGGCTGATGTCGTAGCACTCCAGGCGCTGCGGCACTTCGTCCAGGCCCAGCACCTGGGCCAGGGCCTCGAAGCGCGCGGCCATGTGCTGGCGGTTGGCCAGGCGGGCGTTGAGGGCCTGTTCGGCGTTGGTCACGGCCAATTGCTGCCAGCGGGCCCGAGTGCCGCGCACCCGGTGGGTGATGGTCAGCTCGCGGCCGCGTAGGGTCTGCAGTGCTTCGCTGATGGCTTCGAAGTCTTCGTGCACCACGTTGACGATGAGTTCGCCAGGCAGCTCACGCTCAGCGTTGCCCACGTAGTACTGGGACAGGAACGCGGCCATGACTTCAGCCACCTCCTCCTCGATGCCCACCTGTGGGAAGAAGTTTTTGCTGCCCAGCACCCGCCCGCCACGCACGCTGATCAGGTGCACGCAGGCGCCACCGGGGTTGACGAAGGCCGCGATGACGTCGACGTCGCCGGTACCGCCTTCGATGTACTGCTGGTCCTGCACGCGGCGCAACAGGGCGATCTGGTCGCGCAGTTCGGCGGCCTTCTCGAAATTGAGGGCCATGGCGGCCTTCTCCATTTCGGCATTGAGCTCGTTGCCCAACTGTTGGCTGCGGCCTTCGAGGAACATCACCGAGTGGCGGATATCGTCGGCGTACTCGTCTTTATCCACCAGGCCGACACACGGCCCTTTGCAGCGTTTGATCTGGTACTGCAGGCACGGCCGGGTGCGGTTGGCGTAGTAGCTGTCTTCGCACTGGCGCACCGAAAAGGCCTTTTGCAACAGGCTAAGGCTTTCGCGAATGGCGCCGGCGCTGGGGTACGGGCCGAAGTAACGGCCCTTGGCTTTTTTTGCACCGCGGTGGATGCCTAGGCGCGGGAAGTCGCCGTCAGACAGGAAGACATAAGGGTAAGACTTGTCGTCGCGCAACAGGATGTTGTACGGCGGCCGCCATTCCTTGATCAGGTTCTGCTCCAGCAGCAGCGCCTCGGTCTCGTTGGCGGTGATGGTGGTCTCGACCTGGGCGATACGGCCGACCAGCGCGGCGGTCTTGGGCGCCAGGCCGGTTTTGCGGAAATAGCTGGCCAGACGCTTCTTGAGGTTTTTGGCCTTGCCCACGTAGAGCAGCCGCGCCTCGGCGTCGAACATACGGTAGACGCCCGGGCGACCGCTGCAGGTCGCCAGGAACGCGCTGGCATCAAAAGCTTGGGGCATGAGGTTTACAGGCTTGCGTCAACCATACCGTGGCGAACGGCCAGCAAGGTCAGTTCGACGTCGCTGGTGACCGAGAGTTTTTCAAAGATCCGATAACGGTAAGTATTGACGGTCTTGGGCGAGAGGCACAACTTGTCCGAGATGATCTGCACCTTCTGGCAGCCGACGATCATCAGGGCGATCTGGATTTCCCGCTCGGACAAGGCGTCAAACGGCGAGCCTTGCGGCTGGAACGACTTCAGCGCCAATTGCTGGGCGATTTGCGGGCTGATGTAGCGCTGGCCGGCAAAGGCCAGGCGAATGGCCTGGACCATTTCGTCGAGCCCGGCGCCCTTGGTCAGGTAACCGGCTGCGCCGGCTTGCAGCAGGCGCGTGGGGAATGGGTCTTCCTCGCACACGGTGACCGCGACCACCTTGATGTCGGGGTGGCTGCGCAACAGTTTACGGGTAGCCTCCAGGCCACCGATGCCCGGCATTTTCACGTCCATCAGAACGACGTCCGGCTTCAGCTCCCGGGCCAGCTTCAGCGCCGCCTCCCCTGAATCCCCCTCACCCACCACCTGCAAGCCGTCGATGTCGGCCAGCATGCGTGTAATACCGGTTCGTACCAGATCGTGATCATCGACCACTAAGACCCTAATCAAGCACACACCTCGTCTACAGGGCGATTGGATCCCGCCACCTTAACAAAATTTTTCATGGCGGGCCTAACGCAAAACTTCTGTCAGATAGGCCTGACGGCCAAGTGTGAAAGGCCTCACTGTTTCACGGCTTTTAACCTCACCTGACAAACGCCCCAGCAAGTGCCAGAGCGCTGCTTGATCGGCGAGCGGCAATTGCCGAAACGCCCCCAGCAATTCGGCCTCATCCTGGGTCATGTTTTCCAGCGGCGCGGGGGTGCGCACACCGCTGAGCACGTAGAGGGCATCCACGCCATGGGCGGCCACTGCGGCCAGGTAATCGGCACGCGGCGTGCGCTCGCCACTTTCGTATTTACCCTGGGCATTGGGCTCGACCCCGCCAATGTCACCAAACACCCGCTGGGTCATCCCCAACCGCTCACGTTCTTCCCGCAGTCGCGGACCGAATCCATTCATAGGGTGCATCTCCTTAGTCCCTAGACATCATCCAACGCCGCTCACCTTCCTGTAAGCAGCTGTAAATTCCTGGGTCCACTATGCCGATGGTCACCGGCCACGACAAGCCATCACTGAGCTATCAGTCGATTGCGCGCTGCATGCGCACGAAGCACTCATCTTCGCCCATTTCGACAAAGCCCCTGCGCTGATACAACTGCCTGGCCGGGTTGCTGCGGAACACCATCAAACGCAGCAGTGGTAGGCGCCGCTGCTTGGCCCAACCGGCGAGCGCCTCCAACACCCCACTGCCGATACCGCGCCCGCGGTGCTCGGGCAGCAGGTGCAACTCGCGAATGAACAGTGCCTGGCGGTCTTGGCTGAGGCTGCAGTAGCCCAGCAACGTGTCACCGTCCATCACCAGCCATTGCTCACGCCAGCTCCAGGCCTGGTCGAAGGCGTCTTCGAGCCACAACAGGTCGAACTCACGGTAGTACGGCAGCATGGCCCGGCGCGTAAGGTCGCGGGCAAAGCTGCGGTAGGCGTCGGTGGCAGGTACGAGGTTCATGGCCATTATTGTGCACTGCTCAGGTGGCGTAGCACACCGGCGAGCTGCCTGGGCCACGCCGTTCCAGCTCATCCTCCAGCCACTCGGCGAGCACCTGGGCATTGTTGTGCTCGGTGTTTTTGGCGGCATACAGCAAGGTCAGCGGCCCTTTGGCCGCCAGGTCCAGCAGTGGGTACCAGTGCTCGGGGTGAGCGGCCAGCTGTTGCTGGTAGCGCTGGGTGAAACCGGCGAAATCCACCTCCCCCTGGTGAAACGCCCTTCGTAATTCATCAGAAGGTGCCACCTCGCGCAACCATTGGCCCTGCAGGTCTTCCTTGCGTTTGTTGCGCGGCCACAGGCGGTCGACCAGCACGCGCTGGCCATCTTCGTCGGCGGCTGCTTCGTAGACACGTTTGCAGCGGATCATGGCTTTCTCCCGGATTTACCGTCTGTCTTGAGCCTAGTGAATTCATTGACCGAGGTCACGGACCGGTCACGAATTGCTCCTAAGCTCACAGCCTTCGGCACCTTCGCCCGACGCCAACCGGAGCCCCCATGGCAACCCCGTCCCTGGCCAGCCAGCCGCCACTGGCCCAACGCGATTCCCGCCCGCAGCTGTCCCACAAGCCCGGGCGTGCCACCCTGGTTTTGTTCTTCGGCCTGCTACTGGCAGGCATCGCCTACACCGCCTGGAGCCTGAAACAGGACGTCAGCGCCAGCGGCACGGTTATCACCACCGTTACCCCCTTCCTGTTGTTGGGCCTGGCGCTACTGATTGCCCTGGGCTTCGAGTTCGTCAACGGCTTCCATGACACCGCCAATGCCGTCGCCACGGTTATTTACACCCACTCTTTGCCGGCACCGCTGGCTGTGGTCTGGTCGGGGTTGTGCAACTTCCTGGGGGTGCTGCTTTCCAGCGGCGCGGTGGCCTTTGGCATCATCGCCTTGTTGCCGGTCGAGCTGATTTTGCAGGTAGGTTCTTCGGCCGGTTTCGCCATGGTCTTCGCCCTGCTGCTGGCCGCGATCATCTGGAACCTGGGCACCTGGTGGCTGGGCTTGCCGGCGTCCTCCTCGCACACGCTGATTGGCTCGATCATCGGCGTAGGCGTGGCCAATGCGCTGATGCATGGGCGGGACGGCACCAGCGGCGTGGATTGGGCCCAAGCCAGCAAGGTGGGGTATGCCCTGCTGTTTTCGCCACTGATCGGCTTTGCCTGCGCGGCCCTGTTGCTGCTGGCGCTGCGCGCGCTGGTCAAGCGCAAAGAGCTGTACCAGGCGCCGGAAGGCCAGACGCCGCCACCGTGGTGGATCCGTGGCGTACTGATCCTGACCTGCACCGGGGTATCGTTTGCCCATGGCTCCAACGATGGACAAAAAGGCATGGGGCTGATCATGCTGATTCTGGTCGGCACGCTGCCGATGGCGTATGCGCTGAACAAGACCATGCCCAGCGAGCAGGCCCTGCAGTTTTCGGCCGTGGCCGAAGTGACGCGCCAGGCCCTGGTGCGCCATGACCCGCAAGCGGCGCCCGCAGACCCGCGCCAAACCTTGACCGCGTTCATCGCCGAACCCAAGCCCAACCCGCAACTGGTACCAGCCCTGGCCGCCCTCACCGGCATGATCGGCGAAGAGGTGAAGGGTTACGGTTCGCTCAAGCGCGTGCCGGCCGAAGCCATGGCCAACGTGCGCAATGACATGTACCTGACCAGCGAAGCCATCCGCTTGCTCGACAAGCACCAGCTGACAAACTTCGATGCCGACACCCGCAGCCATGTGCAACTGTTCAAGACACAGCTGGACGATGCCACGCGCTACATTCCCCTGTGGGTCAAGGTGGCCGTGGCCATCGCGCTGGGGCTGGGGACTATGGTCGGCTGGCGACGCATTGTGGTGACTGTGGGCGAGAAGATCGGCAAGACCCACCTGAGCTATGCCCAAGGCGCATCGGCGGAGGTGGTTGCGATGTGCACCATCGGGGCGGCCGACATGTTCGGGCTGCCGGTCTCGACTACCCACGTGCTGAGCTCGGGTGTGGCTGGGACCATGGTCGCCAATGGCTCGGGGATTCAGAAGCGTACGTTGATCAACTTACTGATGGCCTGGGTGCTGACCCTGCCCGCGGCAATGCTGCTGGCAGGTAGCCTGTACTGGCTTCTTAACCAGATTTTCTAGGCTGCAATAAAGAACCTGTGGGAGCGGGCTTGCCCGCGAATGTAATGGTGGACCTACCACAGCATTCGCGGGCAAGCCCGCTCCCACAGGTTCAGGGATGCCCGATCATCCCGGGATTTTCAGGCCACGCTGAACCGCCGGCCGCTCCAAAAACGTCGCCAGCACCCGCTGCACTTCCTTGAACGCATCGAACCCGACCAGCTCACGGGCGTTGTAGCGCTCCACAAGGTTGCGTACCCAAGGGAAAATAGCGATGTCAGCGATGCTGTATTCGTCGACCATCCACTCGCGGCCTTGCAGGTGGCGGTCCAGCACACCCAGCAAGCGCTTCGATTCGTTGACGTAGCGATCCCGCGGGCGTTTGTCTTCGTATTCCTTGCCCGCAAAGAAATGGAAGAACCCGACCTGGCCGAACATCGGCCCGATGCCGCCCATCTGGAACATCAACCATTGCAGGGTCTGGTAACGGGTGGCGGGGTCCTGGCTGAGCAACTGCCCGCTCTTTTCCGCGAGGTACTGCAGGATCGCGCCCGACTCGAACAACGGAAGCGGCTGGCCGCCGGGGCCGTTCGGGTCGAGGATGGCGGGGATCTTGTTGTTGGCGCTGAGGGAAATGAACTCCGGGCTCAACTGGTCATCGTTGTCGAAGCTGACTTTGTGCGGCTCGTACGCCAGGCCGATCTCTTCGAGCATGATCGACACCTTGACCCCATTCGGCGTCGGCAACGAATACAGCTGCAAGCGCTCGGGGTGCTGGGCGGGCCATTTGCGGGTGATGGGGAATGCGCTCAGATCGGTCATGGTCAACCTTGCCTGGGGAATGGAGCTGTTACTTTAGTGACATCCCGCGTGGCTGACCATCACCGACCCTTCATCGGCACAGGCGGCTCAAGCCTGGCCGTGGGCCTTGAGCTTGAGCTTTTCGGTGTCGACCCGAACGAACACCGAGTCCGCCGTCACCGTGAGTACATCGTCTGCCCAGACCTCGCAGATAACCCGGCTCTTGCGCCCGACGTCGCCTTCAACGCGGGCCTTGAGCAGCAACTCGACCCCCATGGGGGTCGGTTTCAGGTAGCTGAGGTTGAGTGTGCCCGTGACGCAGTCGATACGCGGCAGGCTGCCCGGTTCGCGGCCTTCGTTGCGGTAGTGGTAGGCCATGGCGGTCCAGTTGGAGTGGCAATCGACCAGCATGGCCAGCAAGCCGCCATAAACCAGGCCGGGCCAGCCGATGAAGGTGCTGTCGGGCGCGTGGCGGCACAGCAGGTGGATGCCGTCGGCGTCCCAATGGCTTTGCAGGTGCAGGCCGCTGGGGTGGGAGCAGCCGCAGCCGTAGCAGGTGCCTTCCGGTGCAGCCAACTGCTGGAGGGAAAGGGTGTGCGCGTTCATACGCTTCCTGTGCTTGTTGGAATGGGAAGTGAGGCAAGCGTCGATGGTAGCGCCGCGCTGGGCCAGCGCCAATGAGAAAGGGGCGCCAAGCGCCCCCTCTGGATCAAGCAGTCTGTGCGACCACCTTGCCGCGCCGCTGGGTCAGCGACACCAGCAGGATGAACAGCGTCACCCCGGCAGTCATCAGCGTCTCGTAGCGGTAGGCATCGCTGAACAGCATGTAGCCCAGGACCATGACGATGGTGCCGATCACCAGCCAGGTCAGATAAGGGAACAGCCACATCTTAAGCTCCAGCGGCGTGCCCTCACGGTCTGCACGGGCTCGCATGCGCAGCTGAGACACGGCAATCACCAGGTACACCAGCAAGGCAATGGCGCCGGTGGTGGACAGCAGGAAACCGAACACCTTGCCGGGGAACACATAGTTGACGAAGCAACCGGCAAAGCCTGCCAGGGTCGAGAAGATGACCGCTACCGTTGGCACGCCAGCACCCGAAATGCGCTTGGTCATGCTCAGCGCCTGGCCACGGGCACCCAGGGAGTAGAGCATCCGCGAGGCCGTGTACAGGCCGGAGTTCATGCAGCTGGTGACCGCCACCAGCACCACCAGGTCGACCAGCAGCTTGGCGCCCGGCACGTTGAGCACTTCCAGCACCCGCTGGAACGAGCCCACGGCTTTCAGGGCCGGGTCGTTCCAGGCCACCAGCGACACCACCAGGAAGATCGAGGCCAGGTAGAAGATGGCGATGCGGTACACCACCAGGTTGGTGGCACGGCGGATCTTGTCTTTCGGGTTGGCTGTTTCGTCAGCGGCAATGGTGACGATCTCGGCGCCGAAGAACGAGAAGATGGTGATCAGCACGCCACCCAGCACAGTGCCAAAGCCATTGGGCATGAAGCCGCCATTGTCCCACAGCCGGCTCACGCCCGAGACCTCGGCCAACGGCCAGAAGCCGAACACGGCCAGGCTGCAGACGATGATGAAGGCAACGATGGCAACCACCTTGACCAGCGCGAACCAGTACTCGAAGGCACCGAAGTTCTTCACGCTGATCAGGTTGGTACCCGACAGCACGACCATGATCAGGAAGGCGAACAACCACGATGGCACGCCGGGGAAGTAGGCATGCAGGATGTCTGCGCCAGCAATCGCCTCGACCGGGATGATCAGCACCCAGAACCACCAGTACAACCAACCGATGGTGAAGCCTGCCCAAGGGCCGATGGCCTCGGAGGCGTAAGTGGAGAACGAGCCGCTGTTGGGGTTGGCGATGGCCATTTCGCCCAGCATACGCATCACCAGCAGCACCAGCAGGCCGGTCATGGCGTAGGAGATGAGGATGGCCGGGCCGGCGGTGGCAATGGCGTTGGAGGAACCGATGAACAGGCCGGCGCCGATGATGCCGGCGATGGAGATCATGGAAACCTGACGGGACGTCAGGCCGTGCTGCAAGGACCGCTGTTTCTTGTTTTCTAGCGAAGCCATGGAGAACCCTCGAAT
Source organism: Pseudomonas sp. ITEM 17296 (assembly GCF_028895205.1). Taxonomy (NCBI): domain Bacteria; kingdom Pseudomonadati; phylum Pseudomonadota; class Gammaproteobacteria; order Pseudomonadales; family Pseudomonadaceae; genus Pseudomonas; species Pseudomonas sp. ITEM 17296. The sequence continues at coordinate 21,652 of NZ_WJRS01000029.1, forward strand.
GGGTCGCCGTCGTGGGACGGCTAAAAAATGGAGCAGAATTCTTATTAATTTCTGGTGTGCGTTTTTTGTTGTTTTGTAGATGCCGGCGGTGGCTACTTCCCTCCTCTTCGCACGACCGGTTGTAATCGTTGATCCAGGTCAGTATTAATCTATAGGCCTGGGTCAACAAACGACCTTTTCGAAGCACATGATTCCAATACGGAATGAACTTCTTCCTTTTTTGCTCGGTACGCGCCTGTCATGTCCAAACGCCTGATGCCCTCGACCACCGCCCTCCAGTGCTTCGAAGCGGCTGCCCGCCACCTGAGCTTCACCCGCGCGGCGCAAGAGCTGCACCTGACCCAGAGCGCGGTCAGCAAACAGGTCGCGCAACTGGAGGACATGCTGTCGCACTCGCTGTTCCAGCGCATTCGCCGGCGCCTGCACCTGACCCCGGCCGGTGCGCTGTACCTGACCGAGGTGAACAAGATCCTCACCCAGATCGACATCTCCAGCCGCTACATCCTCAGCTATGGCGATGAGACCGAAGTGCTTCGCATTGCCACCCAGCCGACCTTCGGCGCGCGCTGGCTGGTGCCCAGGCTGAAGGGGTTTGGTGATCGCTATCCGCGTATTCACCTGGATATCCGTAACGAGCTGGAACCCTTCGACCTGGTGCAGTCCAAGGCCGACATCGCCTTCTTCTTCGGTCAGGGCACCTGGCCTGGGGCGACGTGTATCGAGCTGTTCAGCGAAGAAGTGGTGCCGGTGTGCGCCCCAGAGCTGCTCGCCAACCACCGCTTCACCAGCGCCGAGGCGCTGACTGAGCACCGCCTGCTGCAGTGTGTATCGCGCCCGGAAGCCTGGCATGAATGGTTTTTGGGGCTGGGGCTGCACAGCCAGAACAGCTACCACGGGCCGCGTTTCGACACGTTCTACCTGTGCATCCGGGCCGCTATCGCCGGCTGTGGCATTGCCCTGATTCCGCGATACCTGGTGGCGGAGGAGTTGAACGAAGGCAAGCTGGTGGTGGCCTGGGACCACCCGGTGCCGAGCAATGGCAGGCACTTCATCGCCCATGCCGAGCATGCGGCGGAGGTGCCGAAGGTCAGGGCCTTCGTGCAGTGGATTCGCGAGCGGGTGGCTGAAGGGGATTGAAGCCAGTGCAGGTAACACAAAATCTTACAAGATCACGAATCCAAGGAATGATCGCAATCAAATAATTCGTTTGCGCAATACAGCCCCGGCACGCTTCGATAGTGGGAAACTCGAACAAGGTCCGCGTGCACCATGAATCAGGAAAGTATCAGCCAGTCCATTGCCATCGTTCACCCAATTACACTTTCCCACGGCAAGAATGCGGAAGTCTGGGACACCGACGGCAAACGTTATATCGACTTCGTCGGCGGTATCGGCGTACTCAACCTGGGCCATTGCAACCCAGCCGTGGTCGAGGCAATTCAGGCCCAGGCCACCCGCCTCACCCACTATGCCTTCAACGCCGCCCCCCACGGCCCGTACCTTGCCCTGATGGAGCGCCTCAGCGAGTTTGTCCCGGTCAGCTACCCGCTGGCCGGCATGCTTACCAACAGTGGCGCGGAAGCGGCGGAAAACGCCCTGAAAGTGGCCCGTGGTGCCACCGGCAAGCGCGCGATGATTGCTTTCGACGGTGGCTTCCATGGCCGCACCCTGGCAACCCTGAACCTCAATGGCAAGGTCGCCCCGTACAAGCAACGCGTCGGCGACCTGCCAGGCCCGGTCTACCACCTGCCCTACCCCAGTGCCGACACCGGCGTCACCTGCGAACAGGCACTCAAGGCCATGGACCGGCTGTTCAGCGTCGAGCTGGCGGTTGAAGACGTGGCGGCTTTCATCCTCGAACCGGTCCAGGGTGAAGGCGGCTTCCTCGCCCTCGACCCGGCATTCGCCCAGGCACTGCGCCGCTTCTGCGACGAGCATGGCATTTTGATCATCATCGATGAGATCCAATCGGGCTTTGGCCGTACCGGCCAGCGCTTTGCCTTCCCGCGCCTGGGCATTGAGCCCGACCTGCTGCTGCTGGCCAAAAGCATCGCGGGCGGCATGCCACTGGGTGCGGTCGTGGGCCGTAAAGAACTGATGGCATCGCTGCCCAAGGGTGGCCTGGGCGGGACCTATTCGGGCAACCCGATTGCCTGCGCAGCGGCGCTGGCGAGCCTGGCGCAGATGACCGACGAGAACGTCGCCACCTGGGGCGAACGCCAGGAACAGGCGATTGTCAGCCGCGTCGAGCGCTGGAAAGCCCAGTACCCGTTCATCGGGCGGCTGACCGGTGTCGGCGCGATGCGCGGCATCGAGTTCGTCAACGCCGATGGCAGCCCGGCACCGGCCCAGCTGGCCAAGGTCATGGAAGCAGCGCGGGCCAAAGGCCTGTTGCTGATGCCCAGCGGAAAGGCGCGGCATATCATCCGCCTGCTCGCACCACTGACCATCGAAGCCGAGGTGCTCGAAGAAGGCTTGGATATCCTCGAGCAGTGCCTGGCAGAGTTGAACTAAGGCTTACAGGCCCAGCTCTTCAGGGGTGAGCATGTCGGACTCGAAGGCAATCCAGCCCCCTTCGAGTTCGGCGTGGCCGTTGACGATCGGGCCGTAGTAGGTCAGGCCGTTTTCCAGGGTAACGCAGATGTGCGTGGCCGGCTTTTCGGGAGCTGCGAGCGTACCGACGAAATGCACCTTCTTCAGGGTTTCGGTCACCGCTTCAAGGCCCACGCGCATGCTGGGGTTTTCCGAGGCCTCGATGTCGCCCCCGCGGTCTTCAGCGCTGATGGTCACGGTGGCGGTGTACGGGAACTTGCTGCTCAAGCGGGGTTACCTCAATTAGATGTGTAGGCGTTTTGGCGCGTAGAGTACGGCAGCCTTTGTCTGTTGTCTCTACTGGCCTCTTCGCGGGTGACCCCGCTCCCACAGGTACAGCGTCATGCCTGGCACCTGGGTGGCCGCCATCAACAGATCAAAATGGCCTCCCCCGCCCCGATCTGTTAGGGTGCCCGCCGATGCACGCCACACCACACGAGGATCCCGAGTGAGCGCCGAAGAACCCCTGATCGCCGACCTGTTCGAGGTCGACAAACGCCTGTCCCTCAAGCCCGTCGTGGACTTCAACACCTACCTGCGCAACGCGTTCGCCGAAGGCCCGTGCCAGTGCCACCGCTGCCGTGACGGTGGCGACCAGAGCAGCTACAGCCACGCGCACAACTTCACCCTCGAAGGCCGCCCGCTCAACCGCCGCTTCGCCAACACCGCAGGCAGCGACGTGCTGCTGGTGCTGAAAAAAGCCTGGCTGTCGTACCACAAAGAAGACCTCAACCTGGTCGGCGCGCTGGACATGGCCAAGCTCAAGACCTTCACCGACGGCGCCCTGCACGAGCGCTTGCTGGCCCTGCTGCCTGCTAGCGGCCTGGCCCGTGAAGTGGACGGCCAATGGCTGCTGCAGGCTCAGGCCGACTGACGGCCCGGCGGTAAAGCAGGATTCTTCCGGTCTGCTAACGTGGGAGAATCCGCCCATCCGCAGGTAGTCCGCCATGGCCCGTACAACGCCCATCGAGCTGTATCGCAATATCGGCATCGTCGCCCACGTGGATGCCGGCAAGACCACCACCACCGAGCGCATCCTGTTTTACACCGGGGTCAATCACAAGATGGGCGAGGTGCACGATGGCGCCGCGACCATGGACTGGATGGCCCAGGAACAGGAGCGCGGCATCACCATCACCTCGGCAGCCACCACGGCCTTCTGGCAGGGCTCGACCAAGCAGTTCCCCGACAAGTACCGCTTCAACATCATCGATACCCCTGGCCACGTCGACTTCACCATCGAGGTAGAACGCTCGCTGCGTGTGCTCGACGGCGCGGTGGTGGTGTTCAGCGGCGCCGACGGGGTCGAACCGCAATCGGAAACCGTGTGGCGCCAGGCCAACAAGTACCACGTGCCGCGCCTGGCCTACATCAACAAGATGGACCGCCAGGGTGCCGACTTCCTGCGCGTGGTCAAGCAGATCGACAAGCGCCTGGGGCATCACCCGGTGCCGATCCAGCTGGCCATCGGCAGCGAAGAGCACTTTATCGGCCAGATCGACCTGGTGAAGATGAAGGCCATCTACTGGAACGATGCCGACAACGGCACCACCTACCGCGAAGAAGCGATCCCCACCGAGCTCCAGGCGCTCGCCGACGAATGGCGCGCGCACATGATCGAAGCCGCGGCAGAGGCCAACGATGAACTGACCATGAAGTTTCTCGATGGCGAGGAGCTCAGCATCGATGAGATCAAGGCCGCTCTGCGCCAGCGCACCATTGCCAACGAAATCGTGCCGACCATCCTTGGCTCGTCGTTCAAGAACAAGGGCGTGCCGCTGATGCTCGATGCCGTCATCGACTACCTGCCCGCCCCCTCCGAAATCCCGGCGATCAAAGGCACCGACCCCGACGACGAAGAAAAGCACCTGGAGCGCCACGCCGACGACAAAGAGCCCTTCTCGGCCCTGGCCTTCAAGATCGCCACCGACCCCTTCGTCGGCACCCTCACCTTTGCCCGGGTGTATTCCGGCGTGCTCAGTTCCGGCCATGCGGTGCTGAATTCGGTCAAGGGCAAAAAAGAACGCATCGGCCGCATGGTGCAGATGCACGCCAACCAACGCGCCGAAATCAAGGACGTGTGCGCCGGCGATATTGCTGCCTTGATCGGCATGAAGGACGTGACCACGGGCGATACCCTGTGCGACATCAACAACCCCATCATTCTCGAACGCATGGACTTCCCCGACCCGGTGATCTCCGTGGCCGTGGAGCCTAAGACCAAGGCCGACCAGGAAAAAATGGGCATAGCCCTAGGCAAGCTGGCCCAGGAGGACCCGTCGTTCCGCGTGCGCACCGATGAGGAAACCGGCCAGACCATCATCTCCGGCATGGGCGAGTTGCACCTGGACATCATCGTCGATCGCATGCGCCGCGAGTTCAACGTCGAGGCCAATATCGGCAAGCCGCAGGTGGCCTATCGCGAGAAGATCCGCAACACCTGCGAGATCGAAGGCCGCTTCGTTCGCCAATCCGGCGGGCGCGGCCAATACGGCCACTGCTGGATCCGCTTCGCCCCGGGCGACGAAGGCAAGGAAGGCCTGGAATTCATCAACGAGATCGTCGGTGGCGTGGTACCCCGCGAGTACATCCCGGCCATCCAGAAAGGTATCGAAGAACAGATGAAGAATGGCGTGCTCGCCGGCTACCCACTGATCAACTTGAAGGCTGCCGTGTTCGACGGCTCCTACCACGACGTGGACTCCAACGAAATGGCCTACAAGATAGCCGCGTCCATGGCCACCAAGCAGCTCTCGCAAAAAGGCGGGGCAGTGCTGCTAGAGCCGGTGATGAAGGTCGAGGTGGTGACCCCCGAGGAATACCAGGGCGACATCATGGGCGACCTGAGCCGGCGCCGCGGGATGATCCAGGATGGCGACGAGACGCCAGCCGGCAAGGTGATACGCGCCGAAGTGCCGCTGGGCGAAATGTTCGGCTATGCCACTTCCATGCGCTCGATGACCCAGGGCCGCGCCAGCTACACGATGGAGTTCATCCGCTATGCCGAGGCACCGGCCAGCATTGCTGACGGGATCGTGAAGAAGAACCGCGGGGAATAATTTGCATGACCTGTGGGAGCGGGCTTGCCCCGCGAAGAGGCCGGCCCAGGCATTAAAGGCGCCTGGCACCGGCGTCGCCGGTGTTCGCGGGGCAAGTCGGACCGCCGCACCGCCGCTCCCACAGTGGATCGCGTCGCGAAACCTTAGTGCAGTTCACCGGCCCGCTTCAGCAGCTTCTTGCAGCGCTCGGAAAGATGCACCACCCGCAGTTGCTTGCCAGCCTTCGCATAGCGCTCGCGCAAGGTCTTGAGGGCCGCAATCGCCGAGTAATCGACAAAGCTCAGGTGCTGGCAATCCAAGGTAACTTTGGCCGGGTCGCCCGCTGCATCGAACTGGTTAAGGAACGGCGTGACCGAGGCAAAGAACAACGTGCCATGTACCTGATAACGCTTGCCGCCGCCCGCTTCCTCATGGCTGTCGGCATACAGCTCCCGCGCATGCTGCCAGGCAAAGTTCACCGCCGCGATGACAATACCAAACAGTACCGCTACGGCCAGGTCGGTGAACACCGTGACGATGGTCACCGCAATGATCGCCAGCACATCGTTCACCGGCACCTTGTGCAACACGCGCAACGAGGCCCAGGCGAAGGTCTGCTGGGCAACCACGAACATCACCCCGACCAGGGCAGCCAGCGGAATACGCTCGATCAGCGGCGACAGGAACAATACGAACAGCAGGATCATCACCCCGGCAACCACGCCCGATAGCCGGCCGCGGCCATTGGAGCTGAGGTTGATCACCGTCTGCCCGATCATCGCGCAGCCGCCCATGCCACCGCACAGGCCCGAAACCATGTTGGCGGCGCCCAGGGCCACGCACTCACGGTCAGGGAAGCCACGGCTTTCGGTGATTTCGTCGGTGAGGTTGAGCGTCAGCAGGGTCTCCAGCAGGCCGACCATGGCCATCAGCACCGCGTAGGGTGCGATGATCTTGAGCGTTTCAAGGTTCCATGGCACATCTGGCAGCGTCACTTGCGGCAAGCCACCGGCAATGTGCGCCATGTCGCCGAGGGTGCGGGTCGGCAAACCCAGCAGGTACACCAATAGGCCTCCCCCCAGGATGGCAACCAGCGCGGGCGGTACGGCACGGGTCAGCTTGGGCAGTATGTAGACCACCAGCATGGTTAGCGCCACCAGGCCGAGCATCAGGTACAGCGGCGAACCGCTGAGCCACTGGCCGCCCTGCTTGAAGTGCTCCAACTGAGCCAGAGCGATGACGATCGCCAGGCCGTTGACGAAGCCCAGCATCACCGGGTAAGGCACCAGGCGCACCAGCTTGCCCAGGCGCAGCAGGCCAAACAAGATCATCACCAACCCGCCAAGCAGCACCGTGGCCAGCAAGTACTGCACCCCGTGTTGCACCACCAACGCGATGATCACCACCGCCATGGAGCCGGCAGCACCAGAAATCATGCCCGGACGGCCGCCGAACAGCGCAGTCAGGGTACAGATGATGAAAGCGCCATACAGGCCCATCAGCGGGTTGAGGTGCGCCACTAAGGCGAAGGCGATGCACTCAGGCACCAGGGCGAACGAAGTGGTCAGGCCGGCGAGCAGGTCGGCGCGCAGTCGTACGGGTTTCATGAAGTTCCTGTGAGGCGGTCCAGGCGGAGGGGCTGGCAATCGAGGGGCGCGATGTTACGGAATTTGTCTGACAGCGGCCACCGCTCAAAAGTGCAGGATGCCGCCCCTTGATGCATAACCTGCACAACCTGGGCAAATTTGCCATCATGTTGATACCCACTGCGGAGATCATGGACATGCCGCTACGCCCGCTTTTCACTTCCTTGCTGCTGGCCGCCACCCTCAGCGCTCACGCCGCCACCGAAGTCCTCCCCTTGCAGTACCGCAGCAGCGCCGAACTGCTGCCCGCTGCACAATCGTTCATCGGCAAGGACGGCACCGTCAACGCCTTCGAGAACAAGCTGATCGTCAATGCCAGCCCGGAGCGCATCGACGACCTGCGCAGCCTGCTGCAACAGTTGGACACCGCGCCCAAGCGCCTGCTGATCAGCGTCGACAACAACGACAGCAACTTCCAGGACACCCGCGGCAACGCTCACGTCATCCGCTACGGCACCAGCAACCGCGAAGGCGGCATGCAGCAGGTTCAGGCCAGCGAAGGCCAGGCCGCGCTGATCCAGGTTGGCCAGAGCATCCCGGTCACCAGCACCAGTACCGACGGTTATGGGCGCATTCAAAGCAACACCGAATACCGCAATGTGACCCAAGGTTTCTACGTTACCCCCAGCCTGAGCGGCGAAACGGTTCGTCTGCAAATAAGCACCAATAATGATCGCATCAGCCAGGAACGTGCAGATGTAGTGAACGTGCAAAGCACCGACACGACAGTCACCGGCAAGCTCGGGGAATGGATCACCTTGGCGGGGTTCAACCAGCAGAGCCAGTCCGATCGTAGCGCGTCAAGCCACACTTACAGTACCCAGCGCGGTGAAAACATGACTTTACGTGTAAAAGTCGACCTTCTGGACTGATCCCAGGCAATTCAAGGCCTCGACCAATGGCCTAGAAACTGACTGCCGAGTCGTATTAGACCAAAGATGTAGTAAGTGAAAAAAGTCACTACAAAACATTTGACAGGTACTTTTTCTCAAGGGCATGATGGCCTCGCTCCCGCTAATCAGGGGCCCTGGCAAGGGCCTTCGAGGCGTGCTCCTCCCACCCCTGGAGGCGCCTCGTGTCTATACGGCCCACAAGGCGGTTCGACGGGATTGCGACTGCAACGAAGAAGTTGTCCCGAGGGACGGAAGCGCATCACCGCAGTTCTGGCAATCGCGTAGCACCGCAGCAAGGCATCCACGAGCCGACCTGCAGCGCACACCTTCGCCTGGCCTGCACCCCCTTCCCCTTCGAGCCTTCGCGTTCGCCGCCGCACGCCCCCCGAACAGGACAGCCGCCAGGCCTCTGATCTGCACCCGAGCATCAGCACAATTACCCCAAGATCGATGCGACGAGGTTTATTTCCATGGCACTGACACGCGAACAGCAAATTGCAGCCCTCGAGAAAGACTGGGCCGAAAACCCGCGCTGGAAAGGCGTGACCCGTACCTATACCGCCGCTGATGTCGTTCGCCTGCGTGGCTCCCTGCAGCCGGAGCACACCCTGGCCCGTCAGGGCGCAGAAAAACTGTGGAAGCTGGTCACCCAGGGTGCCCACCCGTCCTTCCGCCCAGAAAAAGATTTCGTCAATTGCATGGGCGCCCTGACCGGCGGCCAGGCAGTACAACAGGTCAAAGCCGGCATCCAGGCTATCTACCTGTCCGGCTGGCAAGTTGCCGCCGACAACAACTCGGCCGAGTCCATGTACCCCGACCAGTCGCTGTACCCAGTCGACTCGGTACCGACCGTGGTCAAGCGCATCAACAACTCGTTCCGCCGCGCCGACCAGATCCAGTGGAAAGCCGGCAAGAACCCGGGCGACGAAGGCTACATCGACTACTTCGCGCCAATCGTAGCTGACGCCGAAGCCGGTTTCGGCGGCGTACTGAACGCCTACGAGCTGATGAAGAACATGATCGAAGCGGGCGCCGCCGGCGTGCACTTCGAAGACCAGCTGGCCTCGGTTAAAAAATGCGGCCACATGGGTGGCAAGGTACTGGTACCCACCCAGGAAGCTGTACAGAAGCTGGTTGCCGCGCGCCTGGCAGCTGACGTTTCGGGCGTGCCGACCATCATTCTGGCTCGTACCGACGCCAACGCCGCCGACCTGCTGACCAGCGACTGCGACCCGTACGACCAACCGTTCGTGATCGGCGAGCGCACCCGTGAAGGCTTCTACAAAGTGCGCGCAGGCCTCGACCAGGCAATCTCCCGCGGCCTGGCCTATGCACCGTATGCCGACCTGATCTGGTGCGAAACCGCCAAGCCGGACCTGGACGAAGCCCGCCGCTTCGCCGAAGCGATCAAGAAGGAATACCCGGACCAGATCCTGTCGTACAACTGCTCGCCTTCCTTCAACTGGAAGAAAAACCTGGACGACGCGACCATCGCCAAATTCCAGCGCGAGCTGTCGGCCATGGGCTACAAGCACCAGTTCATCACCCTGGCTGGCATTCACAACATGTGGCACGGCATGTTCAACCTGGCGCACGACTACGCCCGCAACGACATGACTGCCTACGTGAAGCTGCAGGAGCAGGAATTCGCTGATGCCAGCAAAGGCTACACCTTCGTTGCGCACCAGCAGGAAGTGGGCACTGGCTACTTCGATGACATGACCACCGTGATTCAAGGTGGGGCTTCGTCGGTGACTGCGCTGACCGGTTCGACTGAGGAAGAGCAGTTCCACTGATAACAGCGGGCTGTTGAAGGAAGGCCCAGGGTTCGTGAGGACCCTGGGCTTTTTTTTGGAGTGATCGTCACGAAAAATTCAGCGCGTATGAGATCGAGTGCCGCCCGCGCGGCGCTTCGCAGCACAAGGCTGCTCCTACATCTGTTTCGGGCCAATCAATCCTGTGGAATGGGCGCGCGCCCCTTTGCGCATGGCACGATATTGTGTCGGGCAAACAAGGCGGTCGCGCGCAAATGCCACATGCCCACTGGCCCGAAACAAATGGAGCAGCCTTGTGCTGCGAAGCGCCGCGCGGGCGGCGCTCGATTTGCGCATCACCAATAATCTCAAGACCTGCGCTTGGCAACCTCACTCACTTTCCGCTGGAGGCAAAGCAGGCCCCAGTATCCGGACTATGCTTGTGGCAACCCAACAGCAACCCACCCTCCACAACCTGAGCGACATCCACCGCTTCATCGGCCGCCACGGCTTAACCGATAAAGTATTGACCCAGAGCGGTGCGCAAGGCGCTGGAAGCTGTTAGAACGAGCCTTTTTCGCATTTGCAAGTAGCCCACCCGCCCGGGCAACTTTGCAAGGCTCACAAGAGGAGAGTTTCACCGCACCAGTCTCAATGCGATTAATTATCATTACATAATTAGGAATTCGTTACATCGCGCAAGAAACATAATTAACAAAAACGCGCGCAATGCCCGAAATTCAAGGCTTTCAGCCAGTTACGAAAGATTTTTGTTCTTAATCCTACGAATAAATTGCCACAGAAATTTTACTTGCACCGGGTTTACCCATAAAATCAGCGCGATTGATTCAGCTGCGACATTTGGTCACTGCATGTGCGACACCAGGTCGCCGCTCTACTTATTTCAGACTGCAGAGCTGGGTCTCTGTATAAGGATCTCTAGCATGTCCGATTCGGCAGGACTCATCGCCCACAACTGGGGCTTTGCCATCTTCCTTTTGGGTGTCGTCGGCCTGTGTGCCTTCATGCTCGGTCTGTCCAGCCTGCTCGGTAGCAAGGCCTGGGGCCGCGCCAAGAACGAACCCTTCGAATCCGGCATGCTGCCCGTCGGCAGCGCCCGCCTGCGCCTGTCCGCCAAATTCTATCTGGTCGCGATGCTGTTCGTGATCTTCGATATCGAAGCCCTCTTCCTCTTTGCATGGTCTGTGTCCGTCCGCGAAAGCGGCTGGACCGGGTTCGTCGAAGCGCTCGTTTTCATAGCAATTCTGTTGGCAGGTCTTGTCTACCTTTGGCGCGTCGGTGCTCTTGATTGGGCTCCCGAAGGTCGCCGCAAGCGGCAAGCGAAGCTGAAACAATGAGGCTTTGGCAATGCAATACAATCTCACCAGAATCGATCCGGATGCGCCCAACGAGCAGTACCCGGTAGGTGAACGGGAAACCGTCACCGACCAACTGCTCGAGGACCAGGTCCACAAGAACATCTACATGGGGAAACTCGAAGATGTGCTGCGTGGCGCGGTCAACTGGGGTCGCAAGAACTCCCTCTGGCCGTATAACTTCGGCCTGTCCTGCTGCTACGTGGAAATGACCACGGCCTTCACGGCGCCCCACGACATCGCCCGCTTCGGCGCCGAAGTCATCCGGGCCTCGCCGCGTCAGGCCGACTTCATGGTCATCGCCGGTACCTGCTTCATCAAGATGGCGCCGATCATTCAGCGCCTGTACGAGCAGATGCTCGAGCCGAAGTGGGTCATCTCCATGGGTTCGTGCGCCAACTCCGGTGGCATGTACGACATTTACTCGGTCGTTCAGGGGGTCGACAAGTTCCTCCCCGTGGATGTTTACGTGCCTGGCTGCCCGCCTCGCCCTGAAGCGTTCCTGCAAGGCTTGATGCTGCTGCAGGAGTCGATTGGCCAGGAGCGACGCCCGCTTTCCTGGGTTGTTGGTGATCAAGGCATTTACCGTGCCGAGATGCCTGCCCAGAAAGACCTGCGTCGTGAACAGCGTATCGCGGTAACCAACCTGCGCAGCCCCGACGAAGTCTGATCCAGCGACCTGCCGCCCGCTCCCCAAGGAGCCGGCGGCCTGGCTTCATTCTCTACGTTGACTCAAAGCGACCGAGACCATGACAGCGGACACCGCTATTTATATTCCGCCTTACAAGGCTGACGACCAGGATGTGGTCGTCGAATTGCACAACCGTTTTGGTGCCGACGCATTCGTCGCCCAGGAAACCCGCACCGGCATGCCGGTGCTGTGGGTAAAACGTGCACAGCTCAAAGAAGTACTCAGCTTCCTGCGCAACGTCGCCAAGCCGTACAGCATGCTGTACGACCTGCATGGCGTCGACGAGCGCCTGCGCACCCAGCGCCGCGGCCTGCCCGCTGCCGATTTCAGCGTGTTCTACCACCTGCTGTCGGTCGAGCGTAACAGCGACGTGATGATCAAGGTGTCGCTCAGCGAAGGCGACCTGAACCTGCCGACCGTGACTGGCATCTGGCCAAACGCCAACTGGTACGAGCGCGAAGTCTGGGACATGTTCGGCATCGACTTTGCAGGCCACCCCCACCTGAGCCGCATCATGATGCCGCCCACCTGGGAAGGCCACCCGCTGCGCAAGGACTACCCAGCCCGCGCCACCGAGTTCGACCCCTACAGCCTGACCCTGGCCAAGCAGCAGCTTGAAGAGGAATCGGCACGTTTCAACCCGGAAGCCTGGGGTATGAAGCGCCAGGGCGCCAACGAGGACTACATGTTCCTCAACCTCGGCCCCAACCACCCCTCCGCCCACGGTGCGTTCCGTATCGTCCTGCAGCTGGACGGTGAAGAGATCGTCGACTGCGTCCCGGACATCGGCTACCACCACCGTGGCGCCGAGAAGATGGCCGAGCGCCAGTCCTGGCACAGTTTCATCCCCTACACCGACCGTATCGACTACCTCGGCGGGGTGATGAACAACCTGCCGTACGTACTGGCGGTAGAGAAGCTGGCCGGCATCAAGGTGCCGCAGAAAGTCGACGTGATTCGCATCATGCTCGCCGAGTTCTTCCGCATCACCAGCCACCTGTTGTTCCTGGGTACCTACATCCAGGACGTCGGCGCCATGACCCCGGTGTTCTTCACCTTCACCGACCGCCAGCGCGCCTACACCGTGATCGAAGCGATCACCGGTTTCCGCCTGCACCCGGCCTGGTACCGCATCGGTGGCGTCGCCCACGACCTGCCGCGCGGCTGGGACAAGCTGGTCAAGGACTTCGTCGACTGGCTGCCTAAGCGCCTGGACGAATACACCAAGGCCGCCCTGCAGAACAGCATCCTCAAGGGCCGTACCGTCGGCGTCGCCGCGTACAACACCAAGGAAGCGCTGGAATGGGGCACCACCGGTGCCGGCCTGCGTTCCACTGGTTGCGACTTCGACCTGCGTAAAGCGCGCCCGTATTCTGGCTACGAAAACTTCGAGTTCGAAGTACCGCTGGCCCACAACGGCGATGCCTACGATCGCTGCATGGTCCGTGTCGAGGAGATGCGTCAGAGTATCCGCATCATCGACCAGTGCCTGCGCAACATGCCGGAAGGCCCGTACAAGGCGGATCACCCGCTGACCACGCCGCCGCCGAAAGAGCGCACCCTGCAGCACATCGAAACCTTGATCACGCACTTCCTGCAAGTCTCGTGGGGCCCGGTCATGCCGGCCAACGAGTCGTTCCAGATGATCGAAGCGACCAAGGGCATCAACAGTTACTACCTGACGAGCGATGGCGGCACCATGAGCTACCGCACCCGGATCCGTACCCCGAGCTACCCGCACCTGCAGCAGATCCCTTCGGTGATCAAAGGCAGCATGGTCGCCGACCTCATTGCGTACCTGGGCAGTATCGACTTCGTTATGGCTGACGTGGACCGCTAAGCATGAACAGCACGCTTATCCAGACAGACCGTTTCGCCCTGAGCGAAACCGAGCGCTCGGCCATCGAGCACGAGATGCATCACTACGAGGACCCGCGCGCGGCGTCCATCGAAGCCTTGAAGATCGTCCAAAAGGAACGTGGCTGGGTGCCGGACGGCGCCATTCACGCCATCGGCGAAGTGCTGGGCATCCCGGCCAGTGACGTCGAGGGCGTGGCTACGTTCTACAGCCAGATCTTCCGTCAGCCGGTCGGTCGCCACATCATCCGTGTGTGCGACAGCATGGTCTGCTACATCGGTGGCCACGAGTCGGTGGTCAGCCAGATCCAAAGCGAACTGGGCATCGGCCTCGGCCAGACCACCGCCGACGGGCGCTTCACCCTGCTGCCGGTCTGCTGCCTGGGCAACTGCGACAAGGCCCCGGCCCTGATGATCGACGATGACACCTTTGGCGACGTGCAGCCTGCTGGCGTTTCCAAACTGCTGGAGGGCTACGTATGACCATTACTTCCTTCGGCCCGGCCAACCGCATCGCGCGTTCGGCCGAAACCCACCCACTGACCTGGCGTCTGCGTGACGACGGCGAGCCGGTCTGGCTTGCCGAGTACCAGGCCAAGAACGGCTACGCTGCTGCCCGCAAGGCACTGAGCGAGATGTCGCAAGACGACATCGTGCAGAACGTCAAAGACTCCGGCCTCAAGGGCCGCGGCGGCGCAGGCTTCCCCACGGGGGTGAAGTGGGGCCTGATGCCTAAAGACGAATCCATGAACATCCGCTACCTGCTGTGCAACGCGGACGAAATGGAGCCGAACACCTGGAAGGACCGCATGCTGATGGAGCAACAGCCCCATCTGCTGGTCGAGGGCATGCTGATCAGCGCCCGCGCCCTGAAGGCCTACCGTGGCTACATCTTCCTGCGTGGCGAGTACACCACCGCAGCGAAAAACCTCAACCGCGCCATCGACGAAGCCAAGGCCGCTGGCCTCCTGGGCAAGAACATCCTGGGCTCGGGCTTTGACTTCGAGCTGTTCGTGCACACCGGTGCCGGCCGCTACATCTGCGGTGAAGAAACCGCACTGATCAACTCGCTGGAAGGCCGCCGCGCCAACCCACGTTCCAAGCCGCCCTTCCCTGCCGCCGTTGGCGTATGGGGCAAGCCGACCTGCGTGAACAACGTCGAGACCCTGTGCAACGTGCCGGCCATCGTCGCCAACGGCAACGACTGGTACAAGTCGCTGGCCCGCGAAGGCAGCGAAGACCACGGCACCAAGCTGATGGGCTTCTCCGGCAAGGTGAAAAACCCTGGCCTGTGGGAACTGCCATTCGGCGTCACCGCCCGTGAGCTGTTCGAAGACTACGCCGGCGGCATGCGCGATGGCTTCAAGCTCAAGTGCTGGCAGCCAGGTGGCGCCGGTACCGGCTTCCTGCTGCCCGAGCACCTCGACGCACAGATGTACGCCGGCGGCATCGCCAAGGTTGGCACCCGGATGGGTACTGGCCTGGCCATGGCGGTCGACGACAGCATCAACATGGTCTCGCTGCTGCGCAACATGGAAGAGTTCTTCGCCCGCGAATCGTGCGGCTGGTGCACCCCATGCCGTGACGGCCTGCCGTGGAGCGTGAAAATGCTGCGCTCGCTGGAGCAAGGCCAAGGCCGCGCCGAAGACATCGAGACCCTGCTGGGCCTGGTCAACTTCCTCGGCCCAGGCCGTACCTTCTGTGCTCACGCACCGGGTGCCGTCGAGCCGTTGGGCAGTGCCATCAAATACTTCCGCTCCGAATTCGAGGCCGGTGTCGCCCCAGCCAGTGCTGCCGATGCCCTGCGCCCGAACCTGGCCAAGCCATTACCGAGCGGGCCGATCGTGGTCGGCGCATAACAAGATGAGCTGCGGGTGGTCCGTGCCACCCGCCAGCCTGCAGGCCGGCCCGAACGATTCGCGGCGGGCCGCAGGCGTACAGATTTCCATTAGCCACGCCCGCTCACGCGGGCCAACGAAGAACTTTGAACAATGGCCACTATCCACGTAGACGGCAAAGCGCTCGAAGTCAACGGTGCAGACAACCTGTTACAGGCGTGTCTGTCGCTCGGCCTCGACATCCCTTATTTCTGCTGGCACCCCGCGCTTGGTAGCGTTGGCGCCTGCCGGCAGTGCGCGGTCAAGCAGTACACCGACGAAAACGACACCCGTGGTCGTATCGTCATGTCCTGCATGACCCCTGCCTCCGACGGCACCTGGATCTCCATCGAAGATGAAGAGTCCAAGGCGTTTCGCGCCAGCGTCGTCGAATGGCTGATGACCAACCACCCGCACGACTGCCCAGTGTGCGAGGAAGGCGGTCACTGCCACCTGCAGGACATGACGGTAATGACCGGCCACAACGAGCGCCGCTACCGTTTCACCAAGCGTACCCACCAGAACCAGGACCTCGGCCCGTTCATCGCACACGAGATGAACCGCTGCATCGCCTGCTACCGCTGCGTGCGCTACTACAAGGACTACGCAGGCGGTACCGACCTGGGTGTCTATGGCGCCCACGACAACGTGTACTTCGGCCGCGTTGAAGACGGCGTGCTGGAAAGCGAGTTCTCCGGCAACCTGACCGAGGTCTGCCCGACCGGCGTGTTCACCGACAAGACCCACTCCGAGCGCTACAACCGCAAGTGGGACATGCAGTTCGCACCGAGCATCTGCCACGGCTGCTCCAGTGGCTGCAACATCAGCCCCGGCGAGCGCTACGGTGAACTGCGTCGCATCGAAAACCGCTTCAACGGCTCGGTCAACCAGTACTTCCTGTGCGACCGCGGCCGCTTCGGTTATGGCTACGTCAACCGCACCGACCGCCCACGCCAGCCACGCCTGGCCGATGGCACCAAGCTGAGCCTGGACGCCGCACTGGACAAAGCCGCCGACCTGCTGCGCGGCCGCACCATCGTCGGTATCGGCTCGCCGCGCGCCAGCCTCGAAAGCAACTACGGCCTGCGTGAGCTGGTCGGCGCCGACTACTTCTATTCGGGCATGGAAGCGGGCGAACTGGCCCGTGTGCGCCTGGCCCTGAACGTGCTGAACAACAGCCCGCTGCCGGTGCCGACCCTGCGCGACATCGAAGACCACGACGCTGTGTTCGTGCTTGGCGAAGACCTGACCCAGACCGCCGCCCGCGTTGCCCTGTCCGTACGCCAGGCCACCAAAGGCAAGGCCGAAGCCATGGCCGAGGCGATGAAAGTGCAGCCTTGGCTGGACGCCGCGGTGAAAAACATCGGCCAGCACGCGCTGTACCCGCTGTTCATCGCCAGCCTGGCTGAAACCAAGCTGGATGACGTCGCTGAAGAATGCGTACACGCAGCCCCGGCTGACCTGGCCCGCATCGGTTTCGCCGTGGCCCACGCCATCGACCCGAGCGCCCCGGCCGTTGCAGGCCTGGACGAAGAAGCCAAGGCCCTGGCCCAGCGCATCGCCGATGCCCTGGTCGCGGCCAAGCGCCCATTGGTGGTTGCCGGTACTTCGCTGGCCGACCCGGCGCTGATCGAAGCCGCCGCCAACATCGCCAAGGCCCTGAAGCTGCGCGAGAAAAACGGTTCGCTGAGCCTGGTCGTGCCTGAAGCCAACAGCCTCGGCCTGGCGATGCTGGGCGGTGAGTCCGTCGATGCCGCGCTGGACGCGGTCATCAGCGGCAAAGCCGACGCCATCGTGGTCCTGGAAAACGACCTGTACACCCGCGTCTCGGCCGCCAAGGTCGATGCCGCCCTGGCTGCAGCCAAAGTCGTGATCGTTGCCGACCACTCCAACACCGCCACCCTGGAACGCGCTCACCTGGTACTGCCGGCAGCCTCGTTCGCCGAAGGCGACGGCACCCTGGTCAGCCAGGAAGGCCGCGCCCAGCGCTTCTTCCAGGTGTTCGACCCGCAATACCTGGACAGCAGCATCCTGGTCCACGAAGGCTGGCGCTGGATGCACGCCCTGCGTGCGACCCTGCTGAACAAGCCGGTCGACTGGACCCAACTGGACCACGTCACCAGCGCCTGCGCCGAAGCCGCCCCACAACTGGCTGGCATCGTCAATGCAGCGCCTTCCGCCGCGTTCCGCATCAAGGGCATGAAACTGGCCCGTGAGCCGCTGCGCTACTCCGGCCGTACCGCCATGCGCGCCAACATCAGCGTGCACGAGCCGCGTACCCCGCAAGACAAGGACACCGCGTTCGCCTTCTCGATGGAAGGTTACTCGGGCTCCGTCGAACCGCGCCAGCAAGTGCCGTTCGCCTGGTCGCCGGGCTGGAACTCGCCGCAAGCCTGGAACAAGTTCCAGGACGAGGTCGGTGGCCATCTGCGTGCCGGTGACCCGGGCGTGCGCCTGATCGAATCGCAAGGCGACCGCCTGAACTGGTTCAACGCCATTCCGGGCGCGTTCAACCCGGCCCGTGGCACCTGGACTGCCGTGCCGTTCTTCCACCTGTTCGGCAGCGAAGAAAGCTCCTCGCGCGCCGCCCCGGTGCAAGAGCGCATTCAGCCTGCCTACGTGGCCCTGGCCAAGTCCGAAGCCGACCGCCTGGGTGTCAACGAGGGTGCCCTGCTGAGCCTGAACGTCGCCGGTGTGGCCCTGCGCCTGCCGCTGCGCATCAATGAAGAGCTGGGCGCTGGCCTGGTCGCGCTGCCGAAAGGCCTGGCCGGCATTCCGCCTGCCATCTTCGGTGCATCCGTCGAAGGCCTGCAGGAGGCAGCACAATGAGCTGGTTCACCCCCGAAGTGATCGATGTGATCATCCAGGTCGTCAAGGCTATCGTGGTGCTGCTGGCCGTAGTCGTCTGCGGTGCGCTGCTCAGCTTCGTCGAGCGCCGCCTGCTGGGCTGGTGGCAGGACCGCTACGGTCCTAACCGTGTCGGCCCGTTCGGCATGTTCCAGATCGCCGCCGACATGCTGAAGATGTTCTTCAAGGAAGACTGGAACCCGCCCTTCGTCGACAAGATGATCTTCACCCTGGCCCCGGTCGTGGCCATGAGCGCCCTGCTGATCGGCTTTTCGATCATCCCGATCACACCGGGCTGGGGCGTCGCCGACCTGAACATCGGCTTGCTGTTCTTCTTCGCCATGGCCGGCCTGTCGGTGTACGCCGTGCTGTTCGCCGGTTGGTCGTCGAACAACAAGTACGCGCTGCTGGGCAGCTTGCGGGCATCGGCACAGACCGTCTCGTACGAGGTGTTCCTGGGCCTGGCGCTGATGGGCGTGGTGGTGCAGGTGGGTTCGTTCAACATGCGCGACATCGTTGAATACCAGGCCCAGAACCTGTGGTTCATCATTCCGCAGTTCTTCGGCTTCTGCACCTTCTTCATCGCTGGCGTCGCTGTGACTCACCGTCACCCGTTCGACCAGCCGGAAGCGGAACAGGAACTGGCCGACGGCTACCACATCGAGTATGCCGGCATGAAATGGGGCATGTTCTTCGTCGGTGAGTACATCGGCATCATCCTCATCTCGGCGCTGCTGGTGACCCTGTTCTTCGGCGGCTGGCACGGTCCGTTCGACCTGCTGCCTCAGGTGCCGTTCCTGTGGTTCGCGCTGAAAACCGCGTTCTTCATCATGCTGTTCATCCTGCTGCGCGCCTCGATCCCGCGCCCACGCTATGACCAGGTGATGGACTTCAGCTGGAAGTTCTGCCTGCCGCTGACCCTGATCAATTTGCTGGTGACCGCTGCGATCGTGCTTTACAACACGCCAGCCGTCGCGGCCCAGTGAGGATTTGACCCATGTTCAAGTATATCGGCGACATCGTTAAGGGCACCGGCACTCAGCTGCGCAGCCTGGCCATGGTGTTCTCCCACGGGTTCCGCAAGCGCGACACCCTGCAGTACCCCGAAGAAGCGGTGTACCTGCCGCCGCGCTACCGCGGCCGCATCGTCCTCACCCGCGACCCCGACGGCGAGGAGCGCTGCGTAGCGTGCAACCTCTGCGCGGTGGCCTGCCCGGTCGGCTGCATTTCGCTGCAGAAGGCCGAGACCGAGGACGGTCGTTGGTACCCCGAGTTCTTCCGCATCAACTTCTCGCGCTGCATCTTCTGCGGCCTGTGCGAAGAGGCGTGCCCGACCACCGCGATCCAGCTGACTCCGGATTTCGAAATGGCCGAGTTCAAGCGTCAGGACCTGGTGTACGAGAAAGAAGATCTGCTGATCTCCGGCCCCGGCAAGAACCCTGACTACAACTTCTACCGTGTTGCGGGTATGGCGATCGCTGGCAAGCCGAAAGGCTCTGCACAGAACGAAGCCGAGCCGATCAACGTGAAGAGCTTGCTCCCATAAGGACAGAAAGATGGAATTCGCTTTCTACTTCGCATCCGGGATCGCCGTGGTCTCCACCCTTCGGGTGGTGACCGGTACCAACCCCGTGCACGCCCTGCTTTACCTGATCATTTCGCTGATTTCCGTGGCAATGATCTTCTTCGCCCTGGGTGCGCCGTTCGCCGGCGCCCTGGAAGTGATCGCCTACGCCGGCGCCATCATGGTGCTGTTCGTCTTCGTGGTGATGATGCTCAACCTGGGGCCGGCGTCGGTTGCTCAGGAGCGCGGCTGGCTCAAGCCTGGCATATGGGCCGGGCCGGTGATCCTCGCCGCCCTGCTGCTGCTCGAGCTGCTGTACGTGCTGTTCGTCACCCCAAGCGGCGCAGCCATCAGCGGTACCACCGTGGACGCCAAGGCCGTGGGCATCAGCCTGTTCGGCCCGTACCTGCTGGTGGTCGAACTGGCCTCGATGCTGCTGCTCGCCGCAGCCGTCACCGCCTTCCACCTGGGCCGCAACGAGGCGAAGGAGTAAATCATGGGTGCTATCCCTCTCGAGCATGGTCTGGCGGTCGCCGGCATCCTGTTCTGCTTAGGTCTGGTTGGCCTGATGGTCCGCCGCAACATCCTCTTCGTGCTCATGAGCCTGGAAGTCATGATGAACGCCTCTGCCCTGGCGTTCATCGTCGCCGGTGCCCGTTGGGTCCAACCCGACGGCCAGGTGATGTTCATTCTGGTGATCAGCCTGGCAGCCGCCGAGGCCAGTATTGGCCTGGCTATCCTGCTGCAGCTGTATCGCCGCTTCCACACTCTCGACATCGATGCTGCCAGTGAGATGCGCGGATGAACCTTATCTTCCTGACTTTCGTCTTCCCCCTGATCGGCTTCTTGCTGCTGTCGTTCTCGCGCGGGCGGTTCTCGGAGAACCTGTCCGCCCTGATCGGCGTCGGCTCGGTGGGCCTCTCGGCCGCAACAGCCGCCTACGTGATCTGGCAGTTCAACGTCGCCCCGCCTGAAGGCGGTGCGTACAGCCAGCTGCTGTGGCAGTGGATGTCGGTGGACGGCTTTGCGCCGAACTTCACCCTGTACGTGGACGGCCTGTCGGTCACCATGCTCGGCGTGGTCACCGGTGTAGGCTTCCTGATCCACCTGTTCGCGTCCTGGTACATGCGTGGCGAAGCCGGTTACTCGCGCTTCTTCTCGTACACCAACCTGTTCATCGCCAGCATGCTGTTCCTGGTGCTGGGCGATAACCTGCTGTTCATCTACTTCGGCTGGGAAGGCGTGGGCCTGTGCTCGTACCTGTTGATCGGTTTCTACTACAGCAACCGCAACAACGGTAACGCAGCACTCAAGGCCTTCATCGTCACCCGTATCGGCGACGTGTTCATGGCCATCGGCCTGTTCATCCTGTTCGCCCAGCTGGGTACCCTGAACGTGCAGGAACTGCTGGTGCTGGCACCGCAGAAGTTCCAGGCGGGTGACACCTGGATGGTCCTGGCTACCCTGATGCTGCTGGGTGGCGCGGTCGGTAAATCGGCCCAGCTGCCGCTGCAGACCTGGCTGGCCGACGCAATGGCGGGCCCGACCCCGGTTTCGGCACTGATCCACGCCGCAACCATGGTGACCGCGGGCGTATACCTGATCGCCCGTACCAACGGCCTGTTCCTGCTGGCGCCGGACGTCCTGCACCTGGTCGGCGTAGTCGGCGGTGTGACCCTGGTACTGGCCGGCTTCGCCGCGCTGGTTCAGACCGACATCAAGCGTATCCTCGCCTACTCGACCATGAGCCAGATCGGCTACATGTTCCTGGCCCTGGGCGTTGGCGCCTGGGACGCGGCGATCTTCCACCTGATGACCCACGCCTTCTTCAAGGCCCTGCTGTTCCTTGCCTCCGGTGCGGTGATCGTTGCCTGCCACCACGAGCAGAACATCTTCAAGATGGGCGGTCTGTGGAAGAAACTGCCGCTGGCCTACGCCAGCTTCGTGGTCGGTGGTGCTGCCCTGGCTGCCCTGCCAATCGTGACCGTGGGCTTCTATTCCAAGGACGAAATCCTCTGGGAAGCCTTCGCCAGCGGCAACACCGGTTTGCTGTACGCCGGCCTGGTCGGTGCGTTCATGACCTCGCTGTACACCTTCCGCCTGATCTTCATCGCCTTCCACGGCGAAGCCAAGACCGAAGCCCACGCGGGCCACGGCATCAGCCACTGGCTGCCGCTGGGCGTGCTGATCGTGCTGTCGACCTTCGTCGGCGCCTGGATCACCCCGCCACTGGCCGGTGTACTGCCTGAAAGCGCCGGCCATGCCGGTGGCGACGCCAAGCACTCGCTGGAGATCGCCTCGGGTGCCATCGCCATCGCCGGTATCCTGCTGTCGGCCCTGCTGTTCCTGGGCAAGCGTCGTTTCGTCAGCGCCGTCGCCAATAGCAGCATCGGCCGCGTCCTGTCGGCCTGGTGGTTCGCTGCCTGGGGCTTCGACTGGATCTACGACAAGCTCTTCGTCAAACCTTACCTGCTGATCAGCCACATCCTGCGCAAGGACCCGGTTGACCGCAGCATTGGCCTGATCCCTCGGATGGCCCGTGGCGGCCACGTCGCCATGAGCAAGACCGAGACCGGCCAGCTGCGTTGGTACACCGCCTCGATCGCCGTCGGCGCCGTGCTGGTACTCGGTGCTGTGGTAGTGGCCGCGGTATGACTATGAATCTTGCGACTTTGCCAAAGGAAACCAACCCGTCATGATTTTGCCTTGGCTGATCCTGATCCCCTTCATCGGCGGCTTCCTGTGCTGGCTGGGTGAGCGCTTCGGCGCCACCCTGCCGCGCTGGATCGCGCTGCTGACCATGTCCCTGCTGCTCGGCATCGGCCTGTACCTGTGGGGCACCGGCGACTACACCCTGGCCCCTGCTCCGGGCGCCGAACCTGCCTGGGCACTCGAATACAAAGTCGAGTGGATCAAGCGCTTCGGCATCAGCATCCACCTGGCCCTCGACGGCCTGTCGCTGCTGATGATCCTGCTGACCGGCCTGCTCGGTGTGCTGTCGGTACTGTGCTCCTGGAAAGAGATCCAGCGCCACGTCGGCTTCTTCCACCTCAACCTGATGTGGATTCTGGGCGGCGTGGTCGGTGTGTTCCTGGCCCTGGACCTGTTCCTGTTCTTCTTCTTCTGGGAAATGATGCTGGTGCCGATGTATTTCCTCATCGCGCTCTGGGGTCACAGCTCTGCAGACGGCAAGAAGACCCGGATCTACGCAGCAACCAAGTTCTTCATCTTCACCCAGGCCAGCGGCCTGATCATGTTGGTGGCGATCCTTGGCCTAGTGCTGGTCAACTACAACACCACCGGCGTACTCACCTTCAACTACAGCGACCTGCTCAAGGCCGAATTGCCGGCCGGTGTCGAGTACGTGCTGATGCTGGGCTTCTTCATCGCCTTCGCGGTCAAGCTGCCGGTGGTGCCGTTCCACTCCTGGCTGCCTGATGCGCACGCCCAGGCACCGACTGCAGGCTCCGTGGACCTGGCGGGTATCTTGCTGAAGACGGCGGCCTACGGCCTGCTGCGCTTCGCCCTGCCGCTGTTCCCGAACGCCTCGGCCGAGTTTGCACCGATCGCCATGACCCTGGGCCTGATCGGTATCTTCTACGGTGCCTTCCTGGCCTTCGCGCAAACCGACATCAAGCGCCTGATCGCCTTCTCCAGCGTTTCGCACATGGGCTTCGTGCTGATCGGTATCTACTCCGGCAGCCAGCAAGCCCTGCAAGGCGCGGTGATCCAGATGCTGGCACACGGCCTGTCGGCTGCTGCGCTGTTCATCCTGTCCGGCCAGCTGTACGAGCGCCTGCACACCCGTGACATGCGTCAAATGGGTGGCCTGTGGCACCGCATCGCCTACCTGCCTGCGATCAGCCTGTTCTTCGCCGCCGCATCGCTGGGCCTGCCAGGCACCGGCAACTTCGTCGGCGAGTTCCTGATCCTGATCGGCAGCTTCGCCAGCGTGCCGTGGATCACCGTGATCGCCACCACCGGCCTGGTCTTCGGCTCGGTCTACTCGCTGATCATGATCCACCGCGCCTACTTCGGCCCAAGCAAAAGCGACACCGTGCTGGCCGGCATGGACGGCCGCGAGCTGATCATGGTGCTGGGCCTGGCAGTGCTGCTGATCGTGCTTGGTGTGTACCCGCAGCCGTTCCTCGACACTTCTGCCGCCACCATGAGCGGTGTGCAGCAGTGGCTTGGTTCCGCTTTCACTCAACTCGCTTCGGCCCGGTAAGAGCGCTATGGAATTCACCACTCAACACTTCATCGCATTGGCGCCGATGCTGATCACCACCATCACCACGGTGGTGGTGATGCTGGCGATCGCCTGGAAGCGCAACCACTCGCAGACCTTCCTGCTGTCCACCGTGGGCCTGAACCTGGCCTTGCTGTCGATCTTGCCAGCACTGAAGGTCGCGCCCCTGGCGGTCACCTCGCTGATCACCATCGACAAGTTCGCCTGCCTGTACATGGCGATCATCCTGGTGGCCACGCTGGCCTGCGTCACGCTGGCCCACGCCTACCTTGGCGAAGGCGCCAAAGGCTTCCCGGGCAACCGTGAAGAACTCTACCTGCTGCTGCTGATGTCGGCACTGGGTGGCCTGGTGCTGGTCAGTGCCAACCACTTGGCCGGCCTGTTCATCGGCCTGGAGCTGCTGTCGGTGCCGGTCTATGGCCTGGTGGCGTATGCCTTCTTCAACAAGCGTTCGCTGGAAGCCGGTATCAAGTACATGGTGCTGTCGGCTGCAGGTTCTGCCTTCCTGCTGTTCGGCATGGCACTGCTGTACGCTGATGCCGGTAGCCTGAGCTTCGACCAGATCGGTAAAGCCCTGGCAGCCACCAACATGCCAAGCCTGGTCGCACAACTGGGCCTGGGCATGATGCTGGTCGGCCTGGCCTTCAAGCTGTCGCTGGTGCCGTTCCACCTGTGGACCCCGGACGTGTACGAAGGTGCTCCGGCGCCGGTCGCTGCGTTCCTGGCCACCGCCAGCAAGGTTGCGGTATTCGCCGTGGTCGTGCGCCTGTTCATGCTCTCCCCTGCTGCCAGTAGCGGCGTGCTGAGCACCGTTCTGGCGGTGATCGCGGTGGCCTCGATCCTGGTCGGTAACCTGTTGGCACTGACCCAGAGCAACCTCAAGCGTCTGCTGGGTTACTCGTCGATCGCCCACTTCGGTTACCTGGTCATCGCCCTGGTCGCCAGCAAGGGCCTGGCCCTGGAAGCCATGGGCGTGTACCTGGTCACCTACGTGATCACCAGCCTGGGTGCCTTCGGCGTCATCACGTTGATGTCCTCGCCGTACGGCGGCCGTGATGCGGACGCCCTGTACGAGTACCGTGGCCTGTTCTGGCGCCGTCCGTACCTGACTGCCGTGCTCACCGTGATGATGCTGTCGCTGGCCGGCATCCCGCTGACTGCAGGCTTCATCGGCAAGTTCTACATCATCGCCACCGGCGTCGAGTCGCACCTGTGGTGGCTGGTCGGCGCCTTGGTGATCGGTAGCGCCATCGGTGTTTACTACTACCTGCGCGTCATGGTCACCCTGTACCTGGTCGAGCCAAACCTGCGTCGTCACGATGCCCCGCTGAAGTGGGAACAGCGCACCGGCGGCGTCATGCTGCTGGCCATCGCTATCCTGGCCTTCGTGCTCGGTGTCTACCCGCAACCGCTGCTGGAAATGGTTCAGCAGGCCGGCCTGCAACTGATCGGCTGATCAGCCCTGCAATACAAAACACCCCGCTCATGCGGGGTGTTTTTTTTTCTGCGCCAATGGGCTGCCTACTCGACCGCTTCAGGCAATGCGGCCCTGCGCAGGTCACCATTGGCCGATGGCAGGTGGACTTCAGGGTTGGGCATACCGCTGGGAGAAAGTTCATGGGTCATTTCAAACTCGGCTCGCACTGACCAGCCACAGGCCTCGGTGGTGCATTGCAGGTAGGCGACCCGAAGAAATATATGGCGCCCCTCACTGGTACGTATGCGCATACGGCTGTTGCAATGCGGGCAGACCAGCTTATACGTACTCACGGCAGGCACCTGCAGGCATTAAACACGCCGCCGATCTGTGAGAATGATCGTTTAGTTTTGTCAGTATTTACTGCGGAAGTGAATGTATTCTTCAGTTTGATGCTTTTCATTGCAGAAATGCTCCTTAAAACGCAGGGCTGTATTCATAACGAGTAGTTTAAGCCCATGGAATATCATTAAACCAGACATGGATAATTGTTATGAGTACTCACTTGCTATCGCCTGTACTTGCGCGCCTGAAGCTTTTGATGGGGTGCGAGACGGATGCTGAGCTATCCAGAGCGCTGGCCATCAGCCCACAGACGTTGAGCAGCTGGAAGGTACGCGACAGCATTCCATACTCAATATGCATAGCAATCGCCAGGCAGCATGCGTGCTCCCTCGACTGGCTGCTGCTGGGTGAACCCGTACAAAATCGCAACGCTGAAAAGGATGACTGGGAGCGGGACATGCTCGAGCGGCTACGCACGCTTTCTGCAGACGACCGCCAGGCGGTGCTGCTGCTCATCCAGGACAAACAACGTATCCAACAACTGGAACAGCAACTGAGCGCGCTTGCCAAACACCTGCCTGACACCCTCAGCCGTTAACCTCTGCGTCGCCAACGCTGGATGATTTCCTTCGGGTCCAGCGCATCCAGCGAAGCCATGACCTTTAGGCTGATCGGGATTACCACCACTGCTGCCACGAAGGCGGCCATGCCACGGGTAAGCATGGGCGCCAGGGACATCACCAACGGCTCGAACAGGTGGCCCACACCTACGGTCACGAACACCAGCAGCCCTTTCTTGCAGATCGTCAGGCGCGTGGATGTATTGGTGATCAAGCGGTCTCGAGCGGCGCTGACCAACAGGGCCCCCAGCAACGCGCTGAACAGGACCGTGCCATCCATGCCCACGAGCTCCAGAGCAGCCACGAACAGGCCCTCGAACAATGTGCATTCACGCATAAGCACCTCCCCCGCGCGACGCCTTCCGCTGGGGAACTGCGCGCAGATCTCGCAGTATCGAGGCCTCTACAAAGCGCGTGTAACAAACCAGCAGTGCCCGCCCATGATCGTGCCCGGACACATCCTCCAGGCGTTTATAGCCCCGCTCACGCAGTGCCGCGCGCCAACGTGCGAACTCTCGCGCTGCATCGATAGCGGCGCATTGTGCTGCAACCTCGAAATGCGCCTGGCTGGTATCGGGCTGAAGCTGCAAGCGCTCACGCAATGCTGCCAGCTCCAGGCGCGGCCAGAACGGGTCATGGCAGTCCGGGAACCGGGGCCCTACGGCAGCAGGTTCAAGATGAGTTGCTGTACGCTGATTCATGTTCATCCCCCCTCACTGCTCGGCCAGCATGCCGTAGCGAATCGCCCTGATGACGGCCGCCACACGTGTAGGCACATCGAACTTGCGCAAGATATTCGCAACGTGAAAGTTCACCGTTGACTCCTTGCACTCCAGTATCTGGCCAATTTCCCACGAGCTCTTGCCGTAGGCACACCACAGCAATACCTGCCGCTCACGCGGCGTCAGGTGGATGGGTGAATCCGAGAGGGATTCGGGCGAGTGTCGTGCGTTGTCATTCATCGTTGAACTCCACGAGTGTTTGAGAGAGGCATCACTGCCGATCTGCAAACACCTTACGAAGCCCCCCGCACCGTCTCCAGCCAAGCAACTTGTAAAGAACTTGCCTACAAAACCGTCTGACGAAGGTTGCGCGAGATTTACTGCAGTTCTTCGTGCTCCAAGCGCCGTTTCGCTCGTCTCAACGCCGTTGTCCATTCGCCTTTCGCCTGGAGTCGTACAATGCGTTCCGTTTTACCCCTCTCGTCTTGCCTTGGCCTGCTGGCTGCCATCACCGCCACGCCACCGGCCCTGGCCGCACAATCGGTCGAGTTGGGCCAGGTGCTGATCACCGACGAGGAGCAAAGCGAACTGACGGCCGCCAGCGAGCGTTTGCGCGAAATCCCAGGCGCCAGCAACCTGGTGGACATGCAGCGTGTGGGGCAAGGCCGGGTCGCCAGTAACCAGGATGTACTCGCCTACCAGCCTGGCGTGTTCGCCCAGTCGGCGGGCAATGACGGTATCAAGCTGTCGATCCGTGGGTCGGGCATCAACCGGGCACCCGGGGCGCACGGTTCCGGGGTTTACACGATGTTCGACGGTTTGCCGCTCACCGGCCCAGGCGGTACCCCATACGAGCTGTTCGAACCGCTGTGGCTGAGCCGTGCCGAGGTTTTGCGCGGGGCCAATGGCTTCGATCAAGGCGCCCTGGCCCTGGGTGGCGCCATCAACTACGTGACCCATACCGGCTACGATGCTGCGCCCTTGCAGGTGCGATACGAGGTCGGCAGCCGCGGCTATCAGCATCGGCACATCAGCTCTGGGCAGGTGCTGGGCAACCTCGATTACTACGTGGCGCTGACCGACTCGGAATACGACGGCTATCAGGCGCACAGCAGTGGCAGTGCCAAAGGTATTGCCGCGAACGTCGGCTACCGTTTCAACCCGAACCTGGAAACGCGTTTCTACCTGCGTTACCGGGAAACCGAGAACGACCTGGCCGGGCGCCTGACCAAAGACCAGATCAAGCATGACCCGCGTGCCGCCAACGCGGCGTACCTGGCGCGCGACGACAGCCGCCCGCAACCGGGCAGCACCTGGGTGGCCAACAAGACCACCTTCTACCTCGAGGACGATGCCCGGGTGGAAGCCGGGCTGGTCTATCACGACTTCCCCATGGACCTGCGCGAAGGCCCGATGCGCCTGAAGGTCGCTTACACCGATGTCAGCGGCACCCTGAACTACTTCCGCCGCGACACCCTGCTGGGCCGCGAGAGCAAGACCACCCTAGGCTGGCGAACCACCAAACACCTGCCCAACAGTGGCGCCTCGCAATTTGCCCGCACCAGCGGCGATGACTTCGGCGCACGCAGCCGCGACTTCAGCTACCAGGGCTCGGACACCGTGTTGCATGCAGGCAACGACTTGGAGCTGATGCCGGACCTGTGGCTGACCACCGGCCTGGCGATGATCTACACCCGCCGCGAAAGCGACGTCAGCTACCCGCTCACGGGGGGCAAGGTCAGCCAGCATGACTGGGACTACGCGCCGCGCCTGGGCCTGCGCTACGACATCAGCCCGCAACTGCAGGTTTACGGCAACCTGAGCCGCTCGGTCGAGCCGCCACACCCCTGGTCGCTGATCTGGAGCTCACCGGTAGCGACGCAGCCGATCGACCTGCAAAATCAGACAGCCACCACGCTGGAGCTCGGCGCGCGCGGCGACTCGGCGTTGGGGCGTTGGGACCTGGCCTGGTATTACTCGCAAGTGCGCCACGAACTGTTGGCCGTGGAAATCGTGCCAGGCCTGCCGGCCAAAGAGTTCAATGCCAGCGCCACCGTGCACCAGGGTGTCGAGGCAGGCCTGGACACTACGCTGTGGGAGCAAGCAGGTACAGGCAAGCTGAGCCTGCGCCAGGCCTACACCTTCAGTGACTTCCACTACCGTGACGACGAGCAGTTCGGCGACAACCGCCTGCCGGGCATCCCCATGCACTACTACCAGGGTGAGCTGCGTTACGACTGGCCCAGCGGCTTTTATGCCGGGGTCAACACGCAGATGGCGTCGAAGGTGCAGGTGGATTATGCCAACAGCTATCACGCCGACGCCTATGCCTTGCTCGGCGCGCGCCTGGGCTGGGACTCACCAAAACAGGACTGGCAGACCTGGCTGGACCTACGCAACCTGACCAACAAACGCTACGCCGCGACAGTAACGCCAGGCTACAACGACGCCGGGCAGGACATTGCACGCTCGACGCCGGGTGAAGGGTTTGGGGTTTATGCGGGGGTTTCCTACAGCTTCCGATAAACGCCGAGGCCGCCCTGCGCCCCCGCACCTGAACAGGGCTTCAGACCGCCCTGTTCAACTTCACCCACGCAGCGAACTTGTCGACAAACCCCTGCAGAAACGGCCGCGTCTTATCGTTGAGTTTGCCGGATTCCTCGAACAGGTTCGCCGCGCCCCCTAGGTACGCCTCAGGCATCTGCATGCAAGGCATGTCGAGAAACACCAGCGACTGGCGCACGGCATGGTTGGCACCAAAGCCGCCAATGGCCCCCGGCGACACACTCACCACTGCCGTCGGCTTGCCGCTCCAAGCGCTTTCGCCATAAGGCCGTGAGCCAACATCGATTGCGTTCTTCAGGCAACCCGGCACCGAACGGTTGTACTCCGGCGTGACGAACAGCACAGCGTCACTGCGGCTAATCTCGTCACGAAAGCGCTTCCAGGACGCTGGCGCGGTGGCCTCGACGTCTTCGTTATACAGGGGCAGATCGCCAATCTCGACAATCTTCAAGGCAAGGCTGGACGGCGCCAGCTCCGAAAGTGCGCGGGCTACCTTGCGGTTGTAGGAATCCTTGCGCAAGCTGCCGACGACGACCGCTACCGAATACACCTGGCTCATGGCGATTTCCAACCTTTGCTGGCTAAGAGGACGTTGTAGTTATAGATGACCGTTTCTCGGCGCTTTGGTTTTTTTTCCACCCGGCGAAAACTTCCGGGTATCTTGTACGGTCTATGTTTCCAGACATTTCTTACGTAATTCAGAGGTTTTCACCCAAATGGCAGCAGTAATGGTCGGCCAATTCCACGCCCGTGACGCCGAAGGCCGCATCTACCCCGTCCACGAGTTCCAAGAGTCGACCCTCCAAGTCGACGGCAGCACATTGGGCGCGCCAATCACCACCTATCGCCTGGCCATCGGCGATCGGGTCAACCACCTGGGCGAAAACCGTTTCGAGCTGGCACAGACCGGCGTCGAGATCATTCGTATTCCTTGATGCAATCCACGGTGTAGCGACCATTTTCGTTCTGCAGGCCATGCACGTCGGCGACGAATCCGGGGAAGCCATCGTTGAACGCCCGGGCAAATGCCAGGTAGTCGAGTATCGAGCGGGTCGCTTCGGTGAACCGCTCTCCCGGCATGATCAACGGAATGCCCGGCGGATACGGCACCAGCATCACCGCCGCCACCCGTCCCAGCAGGGCCTCGATCGGCACGGCCTCCACTTCGCCGCGCACCATCTGGTCATACGCCCGGGCCGGGCTGACAGCCACCTCCGGCAAACGCGTGAACAGCCGCTTGAGCTGCTTGGCCGTAGCATTGGCGCGGTAGCATTCGTGCAACTGGTCACACAGGTCGCGCAGCCCTATCCCCTGATAACGTGAGGCATCGGCTGCCACCACACTGGGCAGGCAGGCGCTCAACCGCGTGTTGCCATCGTAGTGGCGCTTGAACTCCAGCAACTCGGTCAGCAAGGTGCTCCATTTGCCCTTGGTGATGCCCATGGAGAACAGCACCAGGAAGCTGTACAGGCCGGTCTTTTCCACCACCAGCCCACGTTCCCAGAGAAATTTGCTGACCACCGCTGCCGGAACACCCTGCTCGCCCAGCACACCGCCTGCGCTCAAACCGGGCATGACCAAGGTCACCTTCAGCGGGTCGAGCAGCACGTAGTTGCCCGCCACCTCCCCAAAACCATGCCACTCAGCCCCCGGCTGCAGCAGCCAGTCCTGCGCGGCCAGGTGCTGGATGCCTTCTGCCGTCGGCGGCTGCCAGATGCTGAACCACCAGTCGGCGGCAGCGATGTGCGTGCGCAAATTGGCCAGCGCGCGGCGAAAGCTCAGCGCCTCGTCGAACATTTCTTGCAACAGCGAGCGCCCGGCCGGCCCTTCCATCATGGTCGAGGCCACGTCCAGGGACGCCAGGATGCTGTACTGCGGCGAGGTCGAGATGTGCATCATGAACGCTTCATTGAAGCGGTCCCGGTCCAGCTGGCGCCTGGCGCCGTCCTGCACATGAATCATCGACGCCTGGCTGAATGCCGCCAGCAACTTGTGCGTGGAATGGGTGCTGAACACCAATGGGCTGTCGGCCGCGCAGGCCGTGCCCATGGCGTAGCGCCCCTCGAAGAACTCATGAAACGCTGCGTAAGCGAACCAGGCCTCGTCAAAGTGCAGCACCTCGACGCTGGCACCGAGCGTCTGCTTGATCAGCCCGGCGTGATAGCACAGGCCGTCGTAGGTGGAATTGGTCACCACCGCCAGCTTGATGCGCTGCCCGCGGTCACGGGCCAGGGGGTTGGCCTGGATCTTTGCCTGGATCGAAGCTGGGCTGAATTCACTGAGCGGGATCGGGCCGATGATGCCCAGCTCATTGCGTTCCGGGCAAAGATAGATCGGGATGGCCCCGGTCATGATGATCGCGTGGACCACCGACTTGTGGCAGTTGCGGTCCACCAGCACCAGGTCATCACGGCCGACCATGGCGTGCCAGACGATCTTGTTGGCGGTGGAGGTGCCGTTGATCACGAAGAAGGTGTGGTCGGCACCAAAATTACGCGCGGCCCTGGCCTCTGCCTGAGCCAGCGGGCCGGTGTGATCAAGCAACGAACCCAGCTCCGGCACCGAGACTGACAAGTCCGAGCGCAGGGTGTTTTCCCCAAAAAACTGGTGGAAGGCCTGGCCTACAGGGCTCTTGTGATAGGCCACGCCGCCGCCGTGGCCCGGTGTATGCCAGGAGTAATTGGATTGCGCGGTGTGCTGCACCAGGGCTTTGAAAAAGGGCGGCAGCAGGCCGTCGAGGTAGCTGTGGGCAGCGCGGGCCACCTGGCGTGCGAGAAACGGCACGGTGTCTTCGAACAGATACAGAATGCCGCGCAGCTGGTTCAGCTCGCTCATGACCTCGGCGGGGGCGTTTTCCAGGGTGACCTGTTCGCCCAAGGCAAAAATCGGCAGGTCTGGCGCGCGCAAGCGGGCCAGGCGAATCAGCTCGGCCATGTTCTGCAGCAGGTGGGTGTTTTCGCCCACGCCTTCGGCTGCGATCAGCATGCAGGCAAGGCCGTGGTGGGTGGCGGCGACCAGTCGCGCTTCGGCGTGGTCCGCTGCGGCCAAAATGGCAAAGCCATCCTGGCTCAACTCTTCGGCAATCCCCCGTATGCGGTCACCGGCGACGCTGTCGGCCTTGATCGCACGGTGGACGATGAGGATGGGGAACTTGAGGTCCTTGTACATCAGGCAACTACCTCTGAAGGACGGGGTGTCCTTTTCAGGGTAGTTGCAGGTGCGGCCTTGTGTGGTGGGGTTTAGCCCGCAGAGGCCTCGGTCAACGCCTGCCACATCGAAGGCGCCCCAGCCGACTTGGCGATTGCCGCCAGCCGCTCGGCATGCGCCTCGAGCTCTTCGGCACTGGCCATGATCACCCGCCCCGGCGCACGGCCGGCAATGCGGCGAATCTCGCTGCCGCCACTGCCCTGCCCTTCGTTATCACCTTCAGCGCCATTGCCAGCCAGCGAGAGGCTGGTCTGGCCACCGGTCATCGCCAGGTAGACGTCAGCCAGCAGTTCCGAGTCGAGCAAAGCGCCGTGCAGCTCACGGCCCGAGTTGTCGATGTCGTAGCGTTTGCACAGGGCGTCGAGGCTGTTGCGCTGCCCCGGGTGCCGGGAACGCGCCAGCAGCAGGGTATCGAGGATGGTGCAATGCTGCGAAAGGTCGGCGCGGTCGTGCTGGCCCAGCAGGGCGAACTCGTTGTTGATGAAGCCAACGTCGAACGCCGCGTTGTGGATGACCAGCGTGGCGCCCTGGATGAAGTCGAAGAACTCCTCGGCGACCTCGGCGAACCGTGGCTTGCCGATCAGGAAGGTGTCGGTGATGCCGTGAACACCAATGGCGCCTTCGTCACTCTCGCGATCGGGCTGCAGGTAGACGTGGAAATGCCGCCCGGTCAGGCGACGGCCAATGACCTCGACACAGCCGATCTCGATGATGCGATGGCCT
The DNA here is from genome assembly GCF_028895205.1 of Pseudomonas sp. ITEM 17296. Classification (NCBI taxonomy): domain Bacteria; kingdom Pseudomonadati; phylum Pseudomonadota; class Gammaproteobacteria; order Pseudomonadales; family Pseudomonadaceae; genus Pseudomonas; species Pseudomonas sp. ITEM 17296. Next base: position 55,635 of record NZ_WJRS01000029.1, read on the forward strand.
TCACTGACCGGCATACCGGTGGTTTCGGTATCGAGAATGACCAGGCGTTTATCTTGCTGCTGCTCCACGCGGGGGCTCCCACTTGCTTCAGTGACAAAAGTGACAAAGCCGGGGATTGTACCCCAGCTCAGCGCGCGGCGCGCACCTCATCCACCCCACGGTTGGCCAGCTGGTCGGCGCGTTCGTTGCCCGGGTGGCCGATGTGGCCGCGCACCCACTTCCAGCTCACCTTGTGCCGGTTGACCTGTTCGTCGAGCAGTTGCCAAAGGTCGGCGTTTTTCACCGGCTCCTTGGCGGCGGTCTTCCAGCCGCGCTTCTTCCAGTTGACCATCCATTCGTTGATGCCCTTCATCACGTACTGCGAGTCGGTGGTCAGCACCACCTCGCATTCACGCTTGAGCGACATCAGGCCCTGGATCGCGGCCATCAGCTCCATGCGGTTGTTGGTGGTCTCGCGTTCGCCGCCCCACAGTTCCTTCTCGACGCCCTTGTAGATCATCAGCACGCCCCAGCCGCCAGGGCCCGGGTTGCCCTTGCAGGCGCCATCGGTAAACATTTCGACGCTATCGCTCATGTACCACTCTTGTTCAGTGCTTTTCAGAATCAGGATTGGCCGCCGTACGGTTGACCTTGGCCAGCGGCAGCGGCAGCAGTTTGCCCATGGGTTCGCGGCGCTCCAGGCGCAACGGCCGCAGGCCGACCACCATCTTGCGCGCCACCAGCAGGTAGACGCCGCCGCCCGAGGTTTGCCAGTTGCCTGCCGCGCGTTCCCAGCCCGCCAGGCGTTGCTGCCAGGCCGGCGAGGCAAGCGGCGGACGATAGCACCCGAAGCGGCGTTTCTCCAGCGCGAAGCCCAGCAGGTTGAGCCAGTCGCCCACCCGTGAAGCCGAGATACAGCGCGCCTTGCGCAGGGCGCCATGGCTGAACAGGTGGCGCATGCCCCAACCGCTCCAAGGGTTGATACCGACGATCAGCAGATGCCCACCCGGGCGAACGGCGCTGGCGGCCTCGCGCAACAGGCCATGGGGTGACAGGCTGAAGTCCAGGCCATGCTGCAGCACCACCACGTCGGCGGCGTGCTCGCTCAACGGCCAGGCTTGCTCCTCACAGACGATCTCCACCCCCGGCAGCGGTGCCCCAAGGCGTACGTTGCGTTGCACCTGAGGGGCGCTGGGCGGTGCTTCGGCGCAGGGCCCATAGTGCACAAGGTAACCGCCGAAGAAGCGCCCGAGCTCTTCTTCCAGCAGTTTTTCTTCTTCCTTGAGCATCAGTTGCCCGAGCGGGCCGTTGAACCACTCACGGGCCAGGCTGATCAGCTCGACCCAGTCGGGGTCGGCCTGGGCAAAGGCTTGGTCGGTCATTGCGTTCTCCCTCGAAGGTTCTCGCGCCACGCCATCGCGGCTAAGATGCCCTCATGTCCCACGCTTGGCGATACGGATCCGCACCATGATACAGATCGATGCTCTCCCCGCTTTCTCCGACAACTACATCTGGTTGTTACAGGATACTGCCAAACGCCGCTGTGCGGTGGTCGACCCTGGCGATGCCGGCCCAGTGGAAGGATGGCTGGCGGCCCACCCCGACTGGGTGTTGACCGATATTCTGGTCACCCACCACCACAACGACCATGTCGGCGGTGTCGAACGGCTCAAGCAACTGACCGATGCCAAGGTCTACGGCCCGGCCAACGAGCGCATCCCCGCCCGCGATGTAGCGCTGGCGGACGGCGATGAAATCACGGTACTGGGCCTGCCCTTCCAGGTCATCGGCGTGCCCGGGCACACCCTTGGCCATATCGCCTTCTATTCGGCGCAACCGGCAACGCCCCTGCTGTTCAGTGGCGATACCCTGTTCGCGGCCGGCTGTGGGCGCATGTTCGAGGGCACCGCCGAACAGATGCACCCGTCGCTGCAGCGCCTGGCCGCCCTGCCCGAGCACACCGAGGTGTATTGCGCCCACGAATACACGCTGAGCAACCTGCGTTTTGCAAAAGCCGTCGAACCGCAGAACCTGCACGTTCTGCAACGCTTCGACGAGGTTACCCAGTTGCGCGCCGAAAATCGCATCACATTGCCATCAACGATCGGCTTGGAACGCCTGACGAACCCCTTTATTCGCACGACTGAAACATCCGTTAAACAAAAAGCAGACGAATGGAAGGGACATTCAAACACCACGCATGTCGCTGTTTTTGCTGCCTTGAGGTCTTGGAAGGACACCTTCTGATAACCTCAAGATATATCGCATGTGCGGCACAACGGTTGACCCGGCGGGTAGCGGTTTCTAGAATCGCCGAAATTTTTCGCCCGGAAACCTGTCCCAGCCGATGCCTTCCCGTAGCCGCAGAACCTCTCATTCCGTCGCCCTGACGCGCCTGGCCCAGATCAGTGCGCTGGCCCTGGCCGCCACCTTGGTGGGCTGCCAGAGCACCCGTCAGCTCGACGAATCCGATAGCGTTCGCGCGCACAACTACCAGGCGCGGATCAAGCACAAACCGGCACCGCTGCTGGTCAAACCGGCCGAGCAGGCGCCGCAGGACGTGTGGGAACGCATGCGCCAAGGCTTCGCCCTGCAGGACAGCATCGACGTCAACCCGCGCATCGAACAGCAGCGCCTGTGGTTTGCCAGCAACCCACGCTTCATCGAAAGCGCGGGCGAGCGTGGCAGCCTCTACCTGCATTACATCGTCGAACGCCTCGAAGAGCGCGACATGCCGCTGGAACTGGCCCTGCTGCCAGCCATCGAAAGCGCCTACAACCCGATGGCTTACTCGCGTGCCCATGCAGCGGGCATGTGGCAGTTCATCCCGTCCACCGGGCGCCACTTCAACCTGCGCCAGACCAATTTCTACGACGGCCGCCGCGACGTGACCGCGTCGACCAACGCCGCACTGGACTACCTGAGCCGCCTGCACGACATGTTCAACGGTGACTGGCTGCTGGCCCTGGCGGCCTACAATGCCGGTGAAGGCACCGTCAGCCGTGCGATCGAACGCAACGAACGGCTCGGCCTGCCGACCGACTACTGGAACCTGCCGCTGCCGCAGGAAACCCGCGACTACGTGCCCAAGCTTTTGGCCCTGTCGCAGGTGGTGTCCACGCCTGACGCCTATGGCGTCAACCTGAACCCGATCGCCAACGAACCCTACTTCGAGGCGGTGGCCATCAATGATCGCCTCGACCTGTCGCGCGTTGCCGCCTTTGCCGACATCGACGAAGACGAGCTGATCCAGCTCAACCCGGCCTTCAAGAAACGCATGACCGTGGACGGCCCCCAGCAGTTGCTGGTACCGACTGCCAAGGCGCAATTGCTGTCCGCCAGCCTGTCCAACCTCAAGCCTGAGCAATTGGTCAGCCTGCAACCGAACAAGGCCGTGTTCGCCCGCGCCGTGGCCGAAGCCAAGGCACCCGCGACGGCCGCGCGCAGCTACCGGGTAAAACGGGGCGACAACCTGGGCAGCATCGCCAAGGCCAACCGCGTGTCGGTCCGGGACATCAAGCGCTGGAACCGCATGTCGGGCAACAGCCTGAAGGCAGGCCAGGTATTGGCACTGCGCGGTGGTAATGCGCCGAGCGCCGCGGGCAACCGGGTAGCGGCGTCTTCGCAGCGTTCAACCCAATACAAGGTGCGCAAGGGCGACTCGCTGTACCTCGTGGCCAAGCGCTTTAATGTCGAGATGAAGCACCTCAAGCGCTGGAACCCGCGCAGCGGGCATGCGCTCAAACCCGGTCAGACGCTGACTGTTTACCTGTCGCATTGATGTAACGCCAGGGGCCGCGCTGCGGCCCTTTCGCCTCGCAAGGCCGCTCCTACAGGTACAGCGTTACCTGCACTGGGCTTTCCCGCCAATACCGCCTTCAAAACCTCTCTTTTTCCAACCCCACCAAGCTGTTACTGTACTCGATCAAAGCCCAACGCCTCTGGATCGGATGCCGACTTGATACGTCCCCTCCTGCTGTCAATCAGCCTGGCCTTGAGCTTTCCCGCCGTCGCGATGGTGAGCGAAAGCCACGGATACGCGCAGTTCGGCACGCTCAAGTACCCAGCCACATTCACCCACTTCGACTGGGTCAACCCGCAAGCGCCTAAAGGCGGCACCTTGCGGGCCATGGCATTCGGTACCTTCGACACGCTCAACCCCTACACTTTCAAGGGATCGAGCCCGATTACCACGCCAAACTTCCAGCAATATGGCATCAGCGAGCTGAACGAGCCGTTGATGATCGGCACCGGGCAGTACGACCCCTCGGGCGACGAACCGACCTCAAGCTACGGCCTGATCGCACGCTCGGTGGAGTATAGCGAGGACCGCAGCTGGGTCGTGTTCAACCTGCGCCCGCAGGCACGGTTCCATGACGGCCACCCGATCACCTCGGCGGACGTCGCGTTCTCCTATCGCACGCTGCTCAAGGATGGCCACCCCCTCTACCGCACCAACCTGCAGGAAGTGCAGCGGGTAGACATACTTGGCCCCTTGCGCATCCGCTTCGTCTTCAAGCGCGCCGGCAACCCGCTGCTGATCCTGCGCCTGGGCGAAATGCCGGTGCTGCCCAAGCACTACTGGCAGGGCCGCGATTTCAAGGCGACCACCTTCGAGCCGCCGCTGGGCAGCGGCCCCTACCGCATTACCCAGGTTGAGCCTGGCCGGCGGCTGGTGTTCGAACGGGTGAAGAACTACTGGGGCAAGGACCTCGCCGTCAACCGTGGCAAGTACAACTTCAAGCGGGTCGAATACGAGTTCTACCGTGACGCCACCGTGGCGTTCGAAGCGTTCAAGGCCGGCGAGTTCGATATCTATATCGAACACCAGGCCAAGAACTGGGCCAATGGCTACAACTTCCCGGCGGTGCGCCGCGGTGATGTGATCAAGGCACAGATCCCGCACCGTATTCCGACCCAGACCCAAGGCCTGTTCATGAACAGCCGCAGGGCCACGTTCAGCGACCCGCGCGTGCGCCAGGCACTGGGCCTGATGCTCGACTTCGAGTGGACCAACCGCGCCCTGTTCAGCAGCGCCTACCGCCGTTCGACCAGCTACTACCCCAACAGCGAATTCGCCGCCAGCGGCCTGCCCACCGGCAAGGAATGGCTGCTGCTGGCACCGTTCCGCGACCAACTGCCCGAAAAGCTGTTCAGCGAGCCCTACAAGGTCAGCCAGACCGATGGCCGTGGCATCAACCGCCAAACCCTGCGCCAAGCCCTGGCCCTGCTCGGCGAAGCGGGCTGGAAGCTCAACGGCCAGCGCCTGGTGGACAGCAAAGGCCAGCAGTTGCGCCTGGAGCTACTGCTGGTAAACCCGAACCTCGAACGTATCCTGCAACCTTATGTCGAAAATCTGTCCAGCATCGGTATCGACGCACGCTTGCGCACCGTGGACCGCGCCCAGTACAAACAACGCCTGGACCAGTTCGATTTCGACATGATTCTGATGACCCTGAACCAGACCTTGAGCCCAGGCCTAGAACAGTGGCTGTACTTTCACTCAAGCCAAGCCGCGACCAAGGGCAGCAAGAACTATGCTGGGGTCAAGGACCCGGTGGTCGACCACCTGCTCGACACCTTGCTCGCCGCGCGCACCCGCGACGACCAGGTCGCCGCCGCCCGCGCCCTGGACCGCGTGCTTTCATGGCAGTACTACATGATCCCCAACTGGTATCTCGACAATCACCGCCTGGCCTACCGCAACCGGTTCGCCTTTGTCACCACGCCGCCCTACACCCTCGGGCTGAACAGCTGGTGGATCAAGCCTTCGGAGAAAGCCAAATGATGCCAACGCACCGCCTGCGCCAGCTGGCCGGCAGCCTGCTGCTCGCGTGCCTGAGCCTGCCCACGCTGGCCGCCCCGCAACACGCGCTGACGCTCTACGACGAGGCGCCGAAATACCCCGCCGACTTCAAGCATTTCGACTATGTGAACCCCGATGCGCCCAAGGGCGGCACGTTCCGCCAGTCCAGCTTCGGCGGCTTCGACAGCCTCAACCCCTTCATCAACAAGGGTGTGTCCGCCGAAAACATCAGCGTCATCTACGACACCCTGATGCGCCAGAGCCAGGACGAGCCGTTCACCGAATACGGCCTGGTTGCCGGCAAGATCGAAAAAGCCCCGGACAACAGCTGGGTACGCTTCTACCTGCGCCCCGAAGCCCGCTTCCATGACGGCCACCCGATGCGTGCCGACGACGTGGTCTTCACCTTCAATGCCCTGATCAAGGACGGCGCGCCGCTGTACCGCCAGTACTACGCCGACGTTGCCGAAGTGGTCGCCGAAGACCCGCTGCGGGTGCTGTTCAAATTCAAGCACCAGAACAACCGCGAACTGCCGCTGATTCTCGGCCAGCTACCTGTGCTACCCAAACACTGGTACGAAAACCGCGACTTCAACCGCGGCAACCTGGAAATACCGCTGGGCAGCGGCCCGTACAAGGTCGCCGAGGTCAAGGCCGGGCGTACCATCCGCTACGAGCGGGTCAAGGACTACTGGGCCAAAGACCTGCCGATCAACCGTGGTCAGTTCAACTTCGATGCCATGACCTTCGACGCTTACCGCGACACGGCCGTAGCGCTGGAGGCATTGAAGGCTGGGGCGTTCGACTATGCGCTCGAGGTAAGCGCAAAAAACTGGGCCACCGCCTACAACGTCCCGGCGGTCCGCGATGGCCGCTTGATCAAGGAAGAACTGCCCAACGGCAACCCCACCGGCATGCAGGGCTTCATCTTCAACCTGCGCAAACCGGTCTTCCAGGACATCCGCGTGCGCCAGGCGCTGAGCCTGCTGCTGGACTTCGAGTGGACCAACAAGCAGCTGTTCAACGGCGCCTATACCCGCACCGGCAGCTACTTCGAAAACTCCGACATGGCCGCCAGGGGCGTGCCCTCCCCTGACGAGCTGAAAATACTCGAACCGCTGCGCGGCAAGGTGCCCGAGCAGGTCTATAGCGAGGCGTTCCACAACCCGGTCACCGACGCCAGCGGCATGATCCGTGAACAGCAGCGCCAGGCCTACAAGCTTCTGCAGGAAGCCGGCTGGAAAATCGTCGACGACAAGATGGTCGACAAGGACGGCAAGCCGGTGTCCATCGAGTTTCTGCTGGCCCAGACCGAATTCGAGCGCATTCTGCTGCCGTTCAAACGCAACCTTGCCGACTTGGGCATTGACCTGAACATCCGCCGGGTCGACGTTTCGCAATACATCAACCGCCTGCGCTCACGCGACTACGACATGATCGTCGGCGGTTACCCGCAATCCAATTCGCCGGGCAACGAACAGCGCGAGTTCTGGTCCAGCGCCGCCGCCGACAACCCCGGCAGCCGCAACTTCATCGGCCTGCGTGACCCGGCCATCGACCAACTGGTGGAACAGTTGATCAACGCTGACTCACGCCAGAGCCTGATCAACCACGCACGGGCGCTCGACCGCGTACTGCTGTGGGGCTACTACGTGATCCCCAACTGGCACATCAAGACCTGGCGCGTGGCCTACTGGAACCACATCGGCCACCCGAGCGTGTCGCCCAAGTACGACATCGGCATCGACACCTGGTGGATCAAGCCTGGCGTGACCCCAGCCGTCACCGATGCCTCCGCGGGCGAGGCCAACTGAGATGCTGGCCTATATCCTGCGCCGCTTGCTGCTGATCATCCCGACCCTGTTCGGCATCCTGATCATCAACTTCATCATCGTCCAGGCCGCACCCGGCGGCCCGGTCGAGCAAATGATCGCCAAGCTCGAAGGCTTCGAAGGCGCCACCAGCCGCATCGCCGGCGGCGGCGCCGAGGTCTCGGTGGCCGGCTCCAGCTACCGCGGCGCGCAGGGCCTGGACCCGGCGCTGATTGCCGAAATCGAGCGTATGTACGGCTTCGACAAGTCGCCGCCCGAACGCCTGTGGATCATGATCAAGAACTACGCCCAGCTGGATTTTGGCGACAGCTTCTTCCGCGATGCCAAGGTCATCGACCTGATCATCGAGAAGATGCCGGTGTCGATCTCGCTAGGGTTATGGAGCACCCTGATCATGTACCTGGTGTCCATCCCCCTGGGCATCGCCAAGGCCGTGCGCCACGGCAGCCACTTCGACGTCTGGACCAGCTCGGCGATCATCGTCGGCTACGCCATCCCGGCGTTCCTGTTCGCCATCCTGCTGATCGTATTGTTCGCCGGTGGCAGTTACTTCGACTGGTTCCCGCTGCGGGGGCTGACCTCGAACAACTTCGATGAACTGTCCACCACCGGCAAGGTGCTGGACTACTTCTGGCACCTGGTGCTGCCGATCACCGCACTGGTCATCGGCAACTTCGCCACCATGACCCTGCTGACCAAAAACAGCTTCCTCGACGAGATCAACAAGCAATACGTGGTCACCGCCAAGGCCAAGGGCCTGAGCCGCTCGCGGGTGCTGTACGGGCATGTGTTCCGTAACGCCATGCTGCTGGTGATTGCCGGTTTCCCTTCGGCCTTCATCGGCATCTTCTTTACAGGCTCGCTGCTGATCGAGGTGATTTTCTCGCTCGACGGCCTGGGCCTGATGAGCTTCGAGGCGGCCATCAACCGCGACTACCCGGTGGTCTTCGGCACCCTGTTCATCTTCACCCTGCTGGGGCTGGTGGTGAAACTGATCGGCGACCTGACCTACACCCTGGTCGATCCACGCATCGACTTCGCCAGCCGGGAGCACTGACATGGCACTGTCCCCTCTCAACCGCCGGCGCTTCGAGCGCTTCAAGGCCAACCGCCGCGGCTGGTGGTCGTTGTGGCTGTTCCTCATCCTGTTCGGCCTGAGCCTGGGCGCCGAGCTGATCGCCAACGACAAACCGATTGCCGTGCGTTACGACGGCGAGTGGTACTTCCCCGCGTTCAAGCGCTACCCGGAGACCACCTTTGGCGGCGAGTTCCCGCTGGAGGCCAACTACAAGAGCCCGTACATCCGCGAATTGCTGGCCAAGAAAGACAGCTTCGTGCTGTGGGCGCCAATCCCCTTCAGTTACCAAAGCATCAACTACGACCTCAAGGTCCCGGCCCCCGCCCCGCCTTCGGCGGACAACTGGCTGGGCACCGATGACCAGGGCCGTGATGTGATGGCGCGGGTGATCTACGGCTTCCGCGTGTCGGTGCTGTTCGCCCTGACCCTGACCATCCTCAGTTCCATCGTCGGCGTCATCGCCGGTGCCTTGCAGGGCTTTTATGGCGGCTGGGTCGACCTGGCCGGCCAGCGCTTTCTGGAGATCTGGTCGGGCTTGCCGGTGCTGTACCTGCTGATCATCCTCGCAAGCTTCGTGCAGCCCAACTTCTGGTGGCTGCTGGGGATCATGCTGTTGTTCTCGTGGATGAGCCTGGTGGACGTGGTGCGCGCCGAGTTCCTGCGTGGCCGCAACCTTGAATACGTGCGCGCCGCCCGCGCCCTGGGCATGCGCAATGGCGCGATCATGTACCGGCACATTCTGCCCAACGCGATGATCTCGACCATGACCTTCATGCCGTTCATCCTCACCGGCGCCATCGGCACGCTGACCGCCCTGGACTTCCTCGGCTTCGGCCTGCCGGCCGGCTCGCCGTCGCTGGGCGAACTGGTCGCCCAAGGCAAATCCAACCTGCAGGCGCCATGGCTGGGCATCAGCGCATTCGCCGTGCTGGCGGTGATGCTGAGCTTGCTGGTGTTCATCGGCGAATCCGCCCGCGATGCCTTCGACCCAAGGAAATGACATGAGCGAACATAACCTGATCGAAGTGCGTGATCTCGCGGTGGAGTTCGTCACCGGCGAGCAGGTCAACCGGGTGGTCGACGGCATCAGTTTCGACATCCGCAAGGGCGAGACCCTGGCCCTGGTCGGCGAGAGCGGCTCGGGCAAATCGGTGACCGCCCACTCGATCCTGCGCCTGCTGCCCTACCCCCTCGCCCGCCACCCCAGCGGCAGCATCCGCTACGAGGGCAAAGACCTGCTGCAGCAGAGCGAGAAGGCCTTGCGGCATATCCGTGGCAACCGCATTGCCATGATCTTCCAGGAGCCGATGACCTCGCTGAACCCGCTGCACTGCATCGAGAAGCAGATCAACGAAATCCTGCTGCTGCACAAAGGCCTGACCGGCAAGGAAGCCACCGCACGCACGCTGGAGCTGTTGGAACTGGTTGGGATTCCCGAACCGCGCAAGCGCCTAAAGGCCCTGCCCCACGAGCTGTCGGGTGGGCAGCGGCAGCGGGTAATGATCGCCATGGCGCTGGCCAACGAGCCAGAACTGCTCATTGCCGACGAACCCACCACCGCGCTGGACGTGACCGTGCAGTTGAAGATTCTCGACCTGCTCAAGGAGCTGCAGGCGCGGTTGGGCATGGCGCTGCTGTTGATCAGCCATGACCTGAACCTGGTGCGGCGCATTGCCCACCGCGTGTGCGTGATGCAGCGCGGGCAGATTGTCGAGCAGGCGGATTGCGCGACGCTGTTCAGTGCGCCGCAGCATCACTACACGCAGATGCTGATCAATGCCGAACCCAGCGGCCAGCCTGCCCACAACCCAGTCGGCGCGCCGTTGCTGGAGGTGGATGACCTCAAGGTCTGGTTCCCGATCAAGAAAGGCTTCTTGCGGCGTACAGTCGACCATGTAAAGGCGGTAGACGGCATCAACTTCAGCTTGCCCCAAGGGCAGACGCTGGGGATTGTCGGCGAGAGTGGCTCGGGTAAGTCGACGCTCGGGCTGGCCATCTTGCGCTTGATTTCAAGCCAGGGCGGCATTCGCTTTCACGGCCAGGACCTCGCAGGGCTGAACCAGAAGGCAGTACGCCCGCTGCGGCGAGAGATGCAGGTGGTGTTCCAAGACCCGTTTGGCAGCCTCAGCCCACGCATGTGCGTGGCAGACATCGTGGGTGAAGGGTTGCGAATTCACCGCATCGGCACCGCTGAAGAGCAGGAAGCGGCGATCATTGCTGCGCTGGAAGAAGTGGGGCTCGACCCGCGGACACGCCACCGCTACCCGCATGAGTTCTCGGGCGGGCAGCGCCAGCGCATTGCGATTGCCCGGGCGTTGGTGTTGAAACCGGCGTTGATCCTGCTCGATGAACCCACCTCCGCGCTGGACCGCACGGTGCAGCGGCAGGTGGTGGAGTTGCTACGCAGCCTGCAGCAGAAGTACAACCTGACCTACCTGTTCATCAGCCATGACCTGGCAGTGGTCAAGGCGCTGAGCCATCAGTTGATGGTGATCAAGCAGGGGCAGGTGGTGGAGCAAGGGGATGCGCAGGCGATCTTCCACGCGCCGCAGCATGCGTATACGCGGCAGTTGTTGGAGGCGGCGTTTTTGGAAGTTGAGACGGCGGGCTAGGTTTCGGAGCGTTGTTTGATCCTCCAGGCATACGCCTTCCACTGTAGGAGCAGCCTTGTGCTGCGAAGAGGCCCGTGACCCCACCGGGAATCTTCAGCGCTGCCACCGGCCTCTTCGCAGCACAAGGCTGCTCCTACACAGATCGCGCATGACCGGAGGGGCACCATTGCGACCTCCCTCCCTACCGATCTCGGCACACGCTATATATTTTTGTATACATCGTTGTAACCCCCGTAAACAACGCTAGGATTCCCCGCGGTTGGCCATCTGCCATCCTGCTATCTCTTTTTGCGATCGCTGACTGATCACGCCCTGGGGAGGTCGTGGTCGGTTAATTTCGCCTATCGCTATATACAACAATATATAACGTCGCCAAGCCCGCCACTGCCATGGCCGACCCAGGAGCAGTAATGAAGCCGCTAACACCGCGCACCGTGATGGTTGCCGTCGCAGCCCTCGGTGCTCAACCCGCTGTCGCCGAACAGAACAACACCTTCAACCTCGGCGAAATCCAAATCTCCGCACCACGGGACGAAACGCTGTCCACGGGTGGTAGCGTCATCGACTTGAAAGACATTCGGCTGCACGACCGCGAGACCGTCGGCAGCGCGCTCACATTAGCCCCTGGGGTCAACCTCGGTTACATCGGCGGTCGCGCCGAGCAGGTGGTATTCGTGCGCGGTTTCGATCGCTTGCAGGTGCCGGTGTTCATCGACGGCATTCCCACCTACGTGCCTTACGACGGCAACATCGACCTGGGGCGCTTCACCACCTACGACCTGTCACGCATCCAGGTGGACAAGGGCTTCGCCTCGCTGCTGTACGGCCCCAACACCCTGGGTGGGGCGATCAACCTGGTGACCCGCCGCCCCACGCAAGCGTTCGAGGGCGAAGTGGGTGGGGGGCTGGAGCTGACCGATCACGGTAACGTGAATGCCTACCGCAGTTACGCCAACGTGGGTTCCAACCAGGGCCTGTGGTGGGTTCAGGGCGGCGTGTCGTATGTCGATTACGACTACACCCTGCTGCCCGATGATTTCAAGCCAACCAACAACCAGCAGGGCACGGGGCGGCGCGAGAACAGCAACCACCGCGACAGCAAATTCAGCTTCAAAGTCGGCTTCACCCCCAGTGAAACCGATGAGTACGTGCTCGGCTACGTTCAGCAGGAAGGCAGCAAGGGCCAACCGCCGTATGCCGGCGACCTGCCGACCACCGGCCAACGTGCGCGCTGGTGGGAGTGGCCGCGGTCGGACAATACCAGTGTCTTCATCGCCACCAAGACCGGCTTTGGCGAGCACGCCCTGAAAACGCGCGTGTACCACGACACCTTCAAGAACTCGCTGGAAAGCTTCACCTATCGCAATGGCGTGGTCGGCGCTTTGCAGCCGGGCTTCCCCAGCAAATACGATGACGAGAGCAGCGGCTTTTCGGTGGAAGGCGACTTGGCCTTGAGCGAGGCCAACCGCCTGGGCATTGCCTATCACTTCAAAGACGATGTGCATCGCTCGCGTGATGGCGCCAACCCCCAGACCCACTTCCGCGACCAGACTCAATCGATTGCCCTGGAAGACACCCTGCGGCTGAACGACATCTTCAGCGTGGTGGGCGGCGTCTCGTACAACTACCGCAAGAGCCTGGACGCACAGAACTACGGCACCAACGCCAGCTCGCCATCGCAGGCCACGCTCTACGACGAACCTACCGGTAGCAACGACGCCGTCAACGCGCAACTGGGCCTGTTCGCCAATACCAACCCGCTGCTGGGCACCCACGACGACGGCCAACTGCGCCTGACCGTGGCACGCAAAAGCCGCTTCGCGACCATCAAGGACCGCTACTCGACGCGCTTCGGCACGGTGATCCCCAGCCCCGACTTGAAGTCTGAGCGGGCGACACATTATGAGCTCGGCTACAGCGGCCAGATCGCCCCGCAATGGAAGTTGGACGCCGCGCTGTTCGTGGCCAACATCGAGGACTCCATTCAAAACGTCACGGTGCCCGCGCAACCTAACTGCGCCGCGCCCTGTGGCCAGTACCAGAACATTGCCAAAGCGCGAAACCAGGGTGTGGAGCTTGGCATCAACGGCGACCTGGGCAACTGGGAATTGGCGGCAAACTACACCTGGCTCGACCGCGAGAACCTCAGCGACCACGACCTGCACCCTACCGACACCCCACGCCACAGCGCGTTCGGCTCGGCCTCGTGGCATCTGGGTGACTGGCAACACACTGCCAGCGTGGAGGCCGCATCGCGTCGCTACAACACCTCGGACGGCAACCAGATGGCGCCCGGCTACGCGGTGTACAACCTCAAGAGCGGCTACCGCTTCAGCAACGATGTGCTGATCGAGGGCGGCATTCGCAACCTGTTCGACCGGCTGTATGAGTACAGCGAGGGCTACCCTGAAATGGGCCGTCAATACTTCGTGCAATTCAATGTGCCGCTGTAACCGCTGGCTGGCGGGCCTGCTGCTGACGGTCAGCACGCTGCTGAACGCTGCCCCGCAAACCGTGGTGGTCATGACCAGCTACCCCGAAGAGGTGATGACGCGGATCGAGGATGGCTTTGCTCAAGCCCACCCGGGCTATCGCCTGCACATCCTCTGGCGCCAGGGCTTCGATGCCCTGCCCTATCTGCTGCAAGCACAGCAGGGGGGTGTCGATGTCTATTGGGCACCGTCGCCGGGCAACTTCGCCCGGCTGGCGAAAGCCGGTAGCTGGCAACCCCTGGGGATCAGCCTGCAGGGCCTGCCGGCACAGATCGGTGGTTTGTCATTGCGTGACCAAGGCCAGCTGTACCAGGCAACCGAGCTCGCGGGCTATGGCTTTGCCATCAACGCCACGTCACTGGGCGAACTGGGGGTTCCGGTACCAAGGGACTGGCCAGACTTGCTCGACCCACGACTGCGCGGGCGCATTGCGCTGCCAGACCCAGGCCGGGTCGGCTTTGCACCGGTCCTGCTGGATATCGTCTTGCGTGCCTATGGCTGGGAACGTGGCTGGGCCCTCTGGAGTGAACTGGCCGGCCAGGCGCGCCTGGTAACGCGGGGTGGCACCCTGGTCAGTGATGAAGTGACCAGCGGGCGTGCAGCAGTCGGGTTGTCGATCGATTTCTTTGTCGCTTCGGCCAAGGCCAATGGCGAGCCCGTGGATTTCGTCTATCCGGCCCATGGCGGCCTTAACCCAGCCTTCATCGCTATTACCGCCCACAGCCAGGCATTGGCCGGTGCCCGAGCGTTTGCGCAGTTCGTGCTGTCGGAAGCAGGCCAAGGGCTGCTGGCCGATGCCGATATCCGCAAACTGCCCGTGCGCCCCAGTGTCTATCGGCAGTTGCCGGCGGACTACCATGACCCGTTCGTTGCTGCGGGCCTGGGTGCCTATGACTATGGCAACGGCAGCTCACGCGAACGCCTGGCCTTGATCAGCTCACTGTTCACCCACTGGCTCGGCATGCCCCATGAAGCCTTGGGCGAGCTCTGGGCTCGGCTGCACGCGGCCGAAGCAGCTGGGCTGGACGTCACCGCCATACGCCAACAGCTGACTGCACCGCCCCTGGATGCCGAACAAGCCGAAGCGAAGCCCTTGCTGGCGCTGTTCGCGGCGCGCCAGGACCAGGGCATGACGCAAGCGCCGGCCACCGACGCGGACGAACTCGGCCGCCGGGAAATCAGCTGGCAGTTCCAGGCCGCGCTTCACCGAGCAGAGGCAGCCCGTTTGCTCGATGGTTTGGGGCAGTGACTGCCGTGCGCGCCGCCTGGTTGATGATGGGTGTGCTGACGAGCCTGCTCGCCAGCGCCGAGACCACGCACACGGCGGCCAACCGTGAAGCCTACGCCCAACCGTTCAGCGGGCTGGACGAAGGCCAACTGGAACGCTTCTTCCGCGGGCGCAGCCTGTTCCGCCAGGCCTGGGTGGTTGCACCGTCCCGAGACGAGGCGGTGGATGGCCTTGGGCCGCTGTACAACCGGGTGTCGTGCATCGCCTGCCACCCCAAGAACGGCCGTGGCCAGGCGCCTGAACACGGGCAGCCGATGCGCAGAATGTTGCTGCGCTTGTCCCTGCCAGGGCACGATGACCATGGCGGGCCAAAGCCGCACCCCCTCTACGGCGATCAGCTGAACGACCAGGGTGTGCCTGGCGTGCCGGGTGAAGGGCGCGCCCATGTGCACTGGGAGGAGCAGGCGGTGTCGCTGGGCGATGGCGAAACCGTCATGCTGCGCAAGCCGCGTGTCGAGCTGCGTGAGCTGGCTTATGGGCCATTGGACGCGGTGTTAACGTCGGCACGCGTGGGTTCGCCAGTCATTGGCCTTGGTTTGCTGGAGGCTATCGATGAGCGCACCCTGCACGCCATGGCCTCCGAAGCTAAACCAGACGGCGTGACGGGGCAGGTCAATCAGGTGTGGAGTGTCGAGCGACAACGCACCGAGGCAGGCCGCTTTGGCCTCAAGGCCAATCAGCCGGACCTGCGCCAACAGATCGCCCACGCCATGCTAGGTGATCTTGGCATCACCTCCCCGCTCGCCCCGGTGCAGAACTGCACGCCCACTCAACAGGCCTGTGCCCACGCAGCGCACGGCGGCGAGCCGGAGCTGGACGCCCTGCAACTCGGCGACCTGCATTTCTACCTCGCTCACCTGGCCGTACCGGCCCGTCGACAACAGGGCGAACCTGCGGTCATTGAGGGCGAAAAACTGTTCGCTGCCAGTGGCTGCACCGCCTGTCACCGCCCCGAGCTGATCACCGGCACACACCCGCTTTATCCCGCCCTGACACAGCAACGCATCGCGCCGTATACCGACCTGTTACTGCACGACATGGGCCCCGGCCTGGCCGATGGCCGTGAAGACTATCTCGCTAACGGCCGGCAGTGGCGCACGGCGGCGCTGTGGGGGCTTGGCCTGAGCGAGCGGATTACCCCCGGCAGCGGCTATCTGCACGACGGCCGAGCGCGCACCCTGGAAGAAGCGATTGTCTGGCATGGCGGTGAAGCAGAAGTGGCCCGGCAGCGCTATGCGGCGCTGGGCAAGGGCGAGCGGCAGGCGATACGTGCGTTTCTTGAATCTTTGTAGCGCTTGCAAAAAAACCACAGCCCGCACGACAATAAGATTCATTACCACTCGCGAACCATTCCATCACCATGCCCGCCAACGATCTATCCCTGCGTAGCGCCGTCAATGATCTGTACTGCGAACATCACGGCTGGCTCAATGGCTGGCTGCGCAAACGCCTGGGCAATGCGTTCGATGCCGCCGACCTGACGCAGGACACCTTCGTGCGGGTGATAAAGGCACGCAGTGCGCTGGATATTCGCGAGCCACGCCCCTATCTGTCGCGAATTGCCAAGGGCCTGCTGATCGATCTGTTCCGACGGCGCTCACTGGAGCAGGCCTACCTGGAGGCCTTGGCTAGCCTGCCGGAGGCGTTGCAGCCTTCGCTGGAGGAACAGGCGATCCTGTTGCAGGCACTGGTAGAAATCGACCGCCTACTGCAAGGGCTTGGCCCGAAGGTGAAGCAGGTGTTCATGCTGTCGCAGTTCGACGGCCTGACCTACCCGCAGATTGCCGAGCGCATGAACATCAGCGTGCGCAGCGTCAACAACTACATGGCCAAAGCCATGGAGCATTGCTGTTTGATGCAGTTGCAACTGGCATGAGCCTGTCGCCCGCCGAGTTGAACGCCATCAGTGTCGCCGCGCGCTGGTACGCGCGGCTGCACTCCGGCATCGCCACCGACGCCGACCGCTGCGCCTGGAACGACTGGCTGGTTGCCGACCCGGCCCACCGTCAGGCCTGGCAACGCATGGCCGCCGTGGGCGAGCAGATGGCCCGCGTGCCCAGCGCCCTTGCGGCCCCTGCCTTGCGCGGCGCCGAGCGCTCTCGGCGCCAGCTGTTGCGCAGTGTCGTGATACTGGTGCCGGCCACTTCGCTGGGCTGGCTGGGTTGGCGCAGCGACACCTCGCAGCAGCTGCTGGCCGACTACCGCACCGCTGTGGGTGAACGCCGCGCGTTTCGCTTGCCCGATGGCGGCTCGCTGCTGCTGAACACCGACACGTCGGTGAACCTCAAGTACGACGGCCAGCAACGGGTGCTGGAACTGTTGCGCGGCGAAATTCTGGTGACCACGGCGGCCGACCCCGCGCAACGGCCGTTCATTGTGCGCACCCGGCATGGCCAGGTACGGGCGCTGGGCACGCGTTTTCTGGTTCGCTCCCAAGCCTTGGAGGGTGACGTGGCCGTGCTCGAGAAGGCGGTGGAAGTGAGGGCATCCAGCGGTGCTTTGGCAGTGCGTGTGGAAGCTGGGCAATCCATTGCGTTTTCTGACCGTTCGGTGGGGGCAATACGGCGCAATGACGCCTCTGTAGGGGCCTGGCAACAAGGCAGTATCATCGCCCTGGATCGCCCCTTGGGTGAACTGCTGGCGGACCTGTCGCGCTATCGCACCGGGGTGCTGCGCTGTGATCCCCGCATTGCCCAGCTGAAGGTTTCTGGCGCGTTCCCCATCGATGACACTGACCGGGCATTGGCGGCACTGGAAACCGGGTTTGCGCTGCGCGTCACGCGCTACAGCCGTTTTTGGGTCACCGTATCGCCGCCCCCTCCCCCAGCGGGCTGAAAAAACTTTCGCGGGTTTTGCACTTTTCTTACACGACGTTCGGCTCATCCCCCAAAGGGTTCTATTGATCGTTTTCAGGGGGAGGATTGGTATGTCTGCTGTGTTCAAGCGTGGTCGTCTGGCGACTGCAATAAATGTCGGGCTGTTGGCGGCAACCACCGCCGGTGCCTGGCCCATGACGACGTATGCAGCGCCGCAGCCGACGCAGCAAAATGCCGTCCGGTCGTACACTATTGCGGGGGGCAGCCTGACTGAAGTCCTCAGCCGCTTCGCCAGTGCGGCGGGCGCTGCGATTTCGTTCGATGCCCGGCAAACAGACGGTTTGCAGAGCCCCGGCCTGAAAGGTGCGTTCGGTGTCAGCGAGGGCTTTACCCAGATTCTGGCAGGCAGCGGCCTGCAGGCCGAGCCGCGGTCAAACGGCACTTATGTGCTGCAGGCGGTGCCGTCGTCGGGCTCGGCGCTGGAGCTGGGGGCCACCAACATCACCAGCCAGGTGCTGGGTGCAACCACTGAGAACAGCGGCTCGTACACCACGGGCGCGGTGACCATCGGCAAGGGCGAGCACTCGCTCAAGGAGACGCCGCAATCGGTCACGGTGATGACGCGCAAGATGATGGACGACCAGAACCTGTACACCATCGATCAGGTGATGGAAAAGACGCCCGGCATCACCGTGTACGACTCGACCATGGGCGGCAAATACTTCTATTCGCGCGGGTTCCGCATGTCGGGCCAGTACCAGTACGACGGTGTGCCGCTGGACATGGGCAACCTCTATGTCCAGGCCGACAGCTTCAGCAGTGACATGGCCTACTACGACCGGGTCGAGGTGTTGCGCGGCGCAGCCGGCATGATGAAAGGGTCGGGCGGTACCGCTGGCGGGGTGAACTTCGTGCGCAAGCGTGGCCTGGCGGCGGCGCATACCGACATCACCCTGTCCGGCGGCAGTTGGGACAACTACCGCGGGCAGCTCGACACCGGTGGGCCGCTGAACGCAGCCGGCACCTTGCGTGGCCGGGCAGTCGTGGCGGAGCAGAGCCGGCATTACTCGGTCGACGATGCCAACCGCAAGGACCAGGTGTACTACGGCGCCCTCGACGTCGATGTCAGCCCCGACACGACATTGGGCCTAGGCGTTGCCTACGAGGACGTGGATGCCAACCCCTGCTGGGGCGGCCTGCCGCGCTACCGGGATCGCAGCGATCTGAACCTCAGCCGCTCGACCTGCCTCGACCCTTCGTGGAATACCTGGCGCAGCAAGCGCACCACGGTATTCACCGACCTCACCCACCAGCTCGACGAAGACTGGAAGCTCAAGGTGGCGAGTGTTTATACAAAGAACACCCAGGACATCAAGTACGCCTTCGCCTCCGGTGCGGTGACGTCTGGCATTGATACCACTGGCATGCTGGGCAGTATGTATGACTATGACCAGGTCGATTACGGCCTGGATGCCTATGTGGATGGCAAGTTTGATGTCTTCGGCCGGCAACATGAACTGGTGCTGGGCATGAACGCCAGCCGCTCGAAGAAAGATGACTTCTACTCGGTGGCGTTCCTTGCGCAACGGCAGAATGTGTTCAACCCCGACAAGTTCATCCCTGAGCCAGATGACAGCTACTTCATCGAGCACTCGTCGCGCGGTGGCCCGGTCAAGTCCGTGACCACACAAAAAGGCCTCTACTCGACCCTGCGCCTGAAACTGGCCGACCCGTTGACCCTGGTGATGGGGGGCCGGGTGAGTTGGTATAACGCCGAGACCGATACCGTCTTCATCGACACCGCCACGCCGCCGCAGCACTCCAACGCCCGCGAGACCGGGCAGGTCACGCCCTTTGCCGGCGCGCTGCTGGACCTGAACGAAAACCTGACGGCCTACGCCAGCTACTCGGACATCTTCACCCCGCAAGGCAGCTACCGGGACGAACAAGGTTCGGCGCTCAAACCGCTGGTGGGCCAGAGCTATGAACTGGGGATCAAGGGGGCCTGGTTCGACGGGCGTTTGAACGGCGCCTTCAACCTGTTCCGCACTATTCAGAAGGACCAGGCGCAGACCGACTACAACTCGTCGTGCCCCTCCTCGGATGGCTACTGCTATGTCAACGCTGGCAAGGTCCGCGCTCAGGGTTTCGAGGCCGAGATCAGCGGCGAAGTCATCGAGCGCCTGCAATTGCTGGCGGGCTACACCTACACCCAGACCAAGACCCTCGACGATATCGACACCAGCCTGAACGGCGCGGCGTTCAACAGCTATGTGCCTCGGCACGTGCTGCGCCTGTGGGGCGAGTACGCACTCGGTGGCGCTTTTGAGCGGTTCAGCCTGGGTGCCGGGGTGAATGCGCAGAGCGATAACTTCCGGGTTTCGCCTGCCAGTGGCGAGAAAATCAGCCAGGCGGGGTATGCGGTTTGGAATGGCCGGATCGGTTACCGGATCGACGATACCTGGTCGGTGGCGGTTAACGGTAACAACCTGTTCGACAAGCGTTATTACGCCAGTATCGGGACGGAGACGTTTGGTAATTATTATGGGGAGCCGCGTAATTTCATGGTGTCGGTCAAGGCCAGTTTTTGATGTGAGGGTGGGTGGCGGTAGATTGAGATAGGGCCGCCTGGTGCATGGCGATGGATTTGCAGCGCCTGTCAGATCGAACGCCGCCCGCGCGGCGCTTCGCAGCACAAGGCTGCTCCCACATTTGTTTCGGGCCAGTTATTCCTGAGGCATGGGCGCGCGGCCCCTTGGTGCCCACCTTGATATCGAGTCGGACAAACAAGGCGGTCGCGCGCAGACTTCACAGGCCTCACTGGCCCGAAACAAATGTGGGAGCAGCCTTGTGCTGCGAAGCGCCGCGCGGGCGGCGCTCGATCTCA
>NZ_WJRS01000002.1:0-390700 GCF_028895205.1 Pseudomonas sp. ITEM 17296
GCGGCGCACGATCTCACAGGCGCCAAACCCCTCACGGCGAACACCCTGCTCAATCATCCCAACTCCCAGGACAGCCCACACACCCTTCCATATTTGCCTCCTGAAAATTCCCATAATGCTGCCGCGCGCCGCGCAGGTCGGCTTGCGCCAAGTTGCTCTGGCCAAACTTGGCTTCCTGAAGGTTGGCATCGCCGAGGTTGGCCCCTTGCAGGTCGGTTTTACTCAGCCAGGCCATCTCCAGGTCCGCCGCCCGCAGGTTGGCCTGGTGCATGTTCGCCCCGGAAAGCCTGGCGAACTGCAGGTACGCCGCACTGAGGTCGGCCTTCTGGAACTGCGCCCCCTGGGCAAACAGCCCCCAGCCTTGAATGGCAATCAGCGTGCTATGGCTCAGGTCTGCCAACCGCAGGTTGCTCTGCTGCAGGCTGGCGCGGGTCAGGTTGGCGCCCTGCAAGCGGGCCTTTTCCAGGTTGGCCAGGTCCAGGCGGGCATGGCGCAGGTCGGCATCGCGCAGGTCAGCGCCGGCCAGGTTCATCTTGCGCAAGTCCTGGTTGGCCAGGTTGGCGCCACGCAAATTGGCGCCCGGGCACTGGCTGCCTTCGGCAATCACGCAGCCGTTGACGGTCAAGGGGGCATCGTTGTCGTCGTCGGCATTCACGGCCAGGGCAGGGGCAAGGAGCAACAGCAGGGCAAAGGGCAGGTAATTCATGAGCGAAGACTCTCGGTGAAAGGAGGGCAGGTGCGGGGAGGGCGCTGGGCGCTCCCCGCAGGCGATCACCGCTGCGCGGTCTTGTTGTCCCAGCTTGGGATCTTGAACACCCAGAACGAGCCGCCCTGGGCCACCGGCTTGGTCAGTTCGGCCATGTCGCCGCCCCACAGCGGCACCGCGCCGCCATAGCCCACGGTCACGCCGATGTACTGCTCGCCGTCCTGTTCCCAGGTGATGGGTGGCGAGACGATGCCGCTGCCGGTCTGGAACTTCCACAGCTCCTTGCCCGTCTTGGCGTCGAAGGCCTTGAAGAAGCCGTCGCCAGTGCCGGTGAACACCAGGTTGCCCTTGGTCGCCAGTACGCCGGCCCACAGTGGCAGGTGCTCTTTGTGCTCCCAGACCAGCTTGCCGGTGGCCGGGTCCATGGCGCGCAAGGTGCCGACGTGGTCGTCATACATACGCTTGATGCGAAAGCCCATACCCAGGTAGGCCGAGCCTTTCTTGTAGTTCACTTCTTCGGTCCAGTACTCCTCCTTCCACTGGTTGCCGGGGATGTAGAACAGGCCGGTGTCCTGGCTGTAGGCCATGGGGTTCCAGTTCTTGCCACCCAGGAACGGCGGCGAAACTTCCACCGGCTTGCCCTTGGTTTCACCCGGCAGCGGCTTGGCTGGCCGCTGGCCGGGGTTTTCCACCGGGCGCCCGGTCTTGAGGTCGATATGGCTGGCCCAGGTGATGTTGTCGACGAAGGGGAAGGCGTTCTGCAATTTGCCGTTGTTGCGGTCCACCACGTAGAAGAAGCCGTTGCGGTCGGCGTGGCCGGTGGCCTTGACCACCTTGCCGTCCTTGCCCTTGTAGTCGAACAGCACCAGCTCGTTGTTGCCGGAGAAGTCCCAGGCATCGTTCGGCGTGTGTTGGTAGAACCACTTCACTTCGCCGGTGCTTGGGTCGACGCCGACCTGGCCCGAGGTGTAGAGGCTGTCGTAGTCGTGGGGGTTGCCGTCCTTGGACGTGCGCGCCCAGGTGTTCCAAGGGCCAGGGTTGCCGGCACCGACGATGATGGTGTTGCTCTCGGGGTCGAAGCTGGCGCTCTGCCAGGGTGCGCCGCCGCCGTGGCTCCAGGCCTCGACCTTGCCGGTCTCGGTGGTCGGGTCGTCTGGCCAGGACGGCGCCTTGACGTCGCCGGTCGGGGTGCTGTCCTTGCCGTTCAGGCGGCCCATGTGGCCTTCGACGAAAGGCCGCATCCACACTTCTTCGCCGGTGTCCGGGTCGCGGGCGAACAACTGGCCGACCACGCCGAACTCATCGCCAGAGCTGCCGTGGATCAGCAACACCTTGCCGCTGGTCTTGTCTTTGATCAGCACCGGGGCGCCGGTCATGGTGTAGCCGGCGCTGTGGTCGCCGAACTTCTTGTTCCACACCACCTTGCCGGTGCGCTTGTCGAGAGCGATGAGGCGGGCGTCGAGGGTGCCGAAGTAGATCTTGTCGCCGAAGATGGCCGCCCCGCGGTTGACCACGTCGCAGCACGGGCGAATGTTGTCTGGCAGGCGGTGGTTGTAGGTCCACAGGCGTTTGCCGGTCTTGGCATCGAGGGCAAATACCCGCGAGTAGGAGCCGGTGACGTAGACCACGCCGTCGCTGACGATGGCCTGGGATTCCTGGCCGCGCTGTTTTTCGTCGCCGAAGGAATAGGACCAGGCCGGGGTCAGCTTGAACACGTTCTGGTCGTTGACCTGGGCCAGTGGGCTCCAGCGCTGGGCATTGGTGCCCATGCCGTATTGCAGCACGTCCTGGGTAGTCAGGTGGTCGTTGGCGATGTCTTCCCAGGTCACGTTCTTGCTGGCAGGTGCAGCGGGGGCGGTGGCCGCGGTGGCCGCCGTGCAGAGGGCCAGGCTACCGGCCAGCAGCAGGGCCCGCACGCTGAGGGCCAGAGGGGAAAGGGCGGGTAGCGATCTTATTGTCATGGTTGCAGTTCCCTGTGGAGGTTTTGGCCTGCACAGGGTGGCGGCGGGACGGCAGCTGGGGATACGGAAAAAGTCCCGCCCTTGCCGGGAATAGTTCCCGGGCGGCACCTCATTTGGCCCTTCGCCACAAGCCCTACTACCAAGGGAGTAAGGCCCGGCCACCAAAGCAGCATACGGCCGCGCGCGGGCTGTTTCTAAGATGGCGGCACGGCCTCTGTGGTTGAGGCCTTGCGTGCAATCTTGAGGGCATAACAATGACAAAAAAACGCAACGTCTTGCTCGCTACAGGCCTGCTGGCCGGTGCTTTGCTGACGGGCACGGTGTGGGCTCATGGCAATGTGGTGCCCCAGGCGGTGGAAACCCAGGGCCTGACCCCGATCAAAGACGCCGGGGTAAGCCTGGACGGCGACGGCTGGGCCGCGGTCAACCCTTACCGCACCTCCCCCGAGCACGACAAAGCCGTGGAAATCGGCGCCTCGGCCTACAACCAGAACTGCGCTGCTTGCCATGGCCTGGAAGCCAAGTCTGGCGGTATCGCCCCGGATTTGCGCCTGCTCGATGTGGGCGAGGCCGGGGATGAGTGGTTCGTCGAGCGGGTGCGCCACGGCGCGGTGCGTGACGGGCGGGTGTACATGCCGAAGATGGCCGATTACCTGAGCCAGGAAGCCCTGTGGGCGGTACGCACCTACCTGGACAGCGTGCACGTCGAGGAGTGATCACCATGCGTCTGTCGGCCGTGCTGTTGAGTGGCCTGCTGCTGTGCTGTGCGGCAGTGCAGGCTCAGGTGCGCAACTACGACGCGATCATCGCTGCCGGTGAATTGAAGGTGGCGGTGTACAAGGATTTCGCGCCCTACAGCTTCGAGGACCACGGCCAGCCGCGTGGCGTCGATGTGGAGCTTGCGCAAGCGCTGGCCACGGCCTTGGGGGTGCACCTGCAATTGATCTGGGCGCCGCCAGGGGAAAAGCTCGACGACGACCTGCGCGACTACATCTGGCGCGGCAGCCCGCTGCGCCACCAGCAGTTGGCCGACCTGATGATGCGGGTGCCCTACGACCACGCCTACGCGCAGAAGCGCAACGAGCTGGGCGAGCTGGAAAACGCCCAGGTGGTGATGTTCGGCCCCTATCAGGAGGAGCGCTGGCAGGTGGCCTATGACCGCCGCCGCCTGCCCTCGGTGGCCAGTGTCGCGGTGTTCCAGCAGCACCCCATCGGGGTCGAGGTGGACAGTGTGCCGTCGTTCTACCTGACCTCGGTGTTCAACGGCATGCTCAGCGCCAACACCCACCATTACCCCAGCGTGCAACAGGCGTTCGGCGCGCTACAGGCCGGCCAGGTGGACGCGGTGATGGCGATGCGCGGCGAGGTTGACTGGCAGTTGCATCAGGCCGCCGACCCGCAACTGGCCCTGGCGGAAAACGCCTACCCGAACCTGGGCAAGCAGGCATGGGACATCGGCATGGCAGTGCATGAAAGCAACCGGCAGTTGGCCTATGCGGTGGAGGAAGCCCTCGAGGCGATGATCCGCGATGGCCGGCTGAAGGCGCTGTACGCCACCTACGGCCTGCGCTACGAGGTCCCGGAGATGTACCAATGAACTGGCGGGCGACATTACTGCTGGCCTGTTGGATGCCTTGGGCAGCCCAGGCCGGTGAACCGAGCAGCAAGACCGACCCGGTGCCCTCGGTGATGTGGGATTTCTACCACAAGCAACTGCTGGGGCAGGCGCCGTTCGTTTTCGATGAGCGGGTGAAGCTGCTGGCGCCGCCCTTTGCCGAGGACGCCCGGCAAGTGCCGCTGGAGATCGACGCCCGCGCATTCGCGGGTGACGTGGTACGGATTCTCGCCTGGGCCGAACTCAACCCCCTGCCGCGTATTGTCGACTTCGAGCCTGGCGAACGTGTGCTGCCGTGGCTGTCGATCCGCATCCGCATCGAACAAGCCACGCCGCTGCGCGCTGCGGTGCTGACGCGTGACGGCGTGTGGCATGTCGGTTCGACCCTGATCGATGCGGCCGGCGGTGGTTGTACCGCGCCCAGCGTGGTGCGCACCCAGCCTGGCTGGGAGGAGCATGTCGGTGAGGTGCTGGGCGGGCGCTACCCGCGCGGTGATGGCAGCCGCTTGCGCCTGCAGGTGTCCCACCCGATGGACAACGGCCTGGTCAGCGGCATCCCTGAGTTCTTTCTCGAACATGCCGAATTGCAAGGCGCGGATGGCCAGCGCCTAGCCAGCCTCGCGCTGTATCCGGCAGTCAGTGAGAACCCCAACCTGGGGTTCGATATCCAGGGCCCCGGGCTTACCCGGCTGCTGTTGCGGGACAACAGCGGTAACCAGTTCGAAGCGGCGGTGCCGTGAGCGCGTTGCTTGCCTTCACCCCCTGACCAGAGGCGCCTGTCATGCGTTGGATGCTGCTGTTGTTGCTGTGCCTGGGCCTGCCGGCCTGGGCGGACCTGGACTATCGACTCACGCCCCGGCAAATCGCGGAAGGCACTTGGCTGCTGGAGGGCAGCACCGACAATTTCGCCAAGGCCAATGGCGGCAATATCGTCAATACCGCGTTCATCGTCACCGACAGCGGCGTGGTGGTGATCGACAGCGGGCCGTCTAAGCGTTACGGCGAGGCCCTGCGCCAAGCCATTGCCGCCACCACCGACAAGCCGGTGGTCGAAGTGCTGCTGACCCACCATCACCCCGACCATGTGCTGGGCAACCAGGCCTTTACCGACGTGCCCATCGGTGCCCTGGCTGGCACAGGCGACCTGTTGCGCCAGCAGGGCGAGGCGATGGCCGAGAACATGTACCGCCTGGTCGGTGACTGGATGCGCGGCACCGAGGTGGTGCTGCCGACCCGGGTGCTGGAACCGGGTGTGCATGAGGTGGGTGGGCACCGGTTGCGGCTGTTGGCGCTGGGCGGGCATACCGGTGCGGACCTGGCGATTCTCGATGAGAAGACTGGCGTGCTGTTTGCCGGCGATTTGGTGTTTTACGAGCGCGCCCTGACCACCCCCAACAGCCCAGGGCTGGACGTTTGGCTCAAGGACCTGGACACCTTGCAGGCCTTGCCCTGGAAGCAGCTCGTGCCGGGGCATGGGCCGGTGGCCAGCGATGCTAAGCCTTTTGCGCAGATGCGTGATTATCTGGGCTGGCTGGATGGCCTGATGCGCGAGGGGGCAGCGCGTGGGGATGACATGGTCGAGATGATCCGCAGCCCGATCCCTGAGCGGTTTGCCGGTATCAGCCTGACCCGTTATGAGTTGATTCGCAGCGTCAGTCACCTGTACCCGCGGTATGAGCGTTTGCGGTTGCAGCGTATCGACGGCAAGCCGCCTCTCTGACCCGAAGAAGCAGCCTACAGGCTGTGGGAGCGGGCTTGTCCCGCGAACGGGCCTACGCGGTGCTTGGCACCGGCTTTGCCGGTGTTCGCGGGGCAAGCCCGCTCCCACAGAGTCCCTGCTACCTCAACAAGCTATGCGCTGTTCTATGAAAGCCCTGTACCAAGGAACTAGAAAACTCCACATTGCGGGCAATTGTTGGCAAGCAGGTCGGGCACAAGAATTCTCGGCACACCGGGAAAATTTCCCGGGCACAACAAAAAAACCAAAGGTAGCCGTCATGACCCGATCCCCACGTCGTCCCTTGTTCGCCGTGAGCCTGGTGCTCAGCGCCATGCTGCTGTCCGGCGCGGCACAGGCCGCTGTCAGCGATGAAGAAATCCTCCAGGACCCGAAAAACCCGCAGCAGATCGTGACCAATGGCCTGGGGGTCCAGGGCCAGCGCTACAGCCCGCTGGACCTGCTCAATGTCGGCAACGTCAAGGAACTGCGGCCAGTCTGGGCCTTTTCGTTCGGCGGTGAGAAGCAGCGCGGCCAGCAGGCCCAGCCGCTGATCAAGGACGGCGTGATGTACATGACCGGCTCCTACTCGCGGGTGTTCGCCGTCGACGCCCGTACCGGCAAAAAGCTCTGGCAATACGATGCACGCCTGCCAGATGACATCCGCCCTTGCTGTGACGTGATCAACCGCGGCGTGGCGCTGTACGGCGACCTTGTGTTCTTCGGCACCCTGGATGCCAAGCTGGTGGCCCTGAACAAAGACACCGGCAAGGTGGTCTGGAGCAAGAAGGTCGCCGACCACAAGGAAGGCTATTCCATCAGCGCCGCGCCGATGATCGTCAACGGCAAGCTGATCACCGGTGTGGCCGGGGGTGAGTTCGGCGTGGTGGGCAAGATCCAGGCGTACAACCCGGAAAACGGCGAGCTGCTGTGGATGCGCCCGACCGTGGAAGGGCACATGGGCTACGTCTACAAAGACGGCAAGGCCATCGAGAATGGTATCTCGGGCGGCGAAGCGGGCAAGACCTGGCCCGGCGACCTGTGGAAGACCGGTGGTGCTGCGCCGTGGCTGGGCGGTTACTACGACCCTGAAACCAACCTGTTGCTGTTCGGCACCGGCAACCCGGCGCCGTGGAACTCCCACCTGCGCCCAGGCGACAACCTGTATTCCTCTTCGCGCCTGGCCTTGAACCCGGACGACGGCACCATCAAATGGCACTTCCAGAGCACGCCCCATGACGGCTGGGATTTCGACGGCGTCAACGAGCTGATCTCGTTCAACTACAAGGACGGCGGCAAGGAGGTCAAGGCCGCCGCAACCGCTGACCGCAACGGCTTTTTCTACGTGCTGGACCGCACCAACGGCAAATTCATCCGCGGCTTCCCCTTCGTCGACAAGATCACCTGGGCGACCGGCCTGGACAAGAATGGCCGCCCGATCTACAACGAGGCCAGCCGGCCAGGGGCACCGGGCACTGAGGCCAAGGGCAGTTCCGTGTTCGTCGCACCGGCCTTCCTCGGCGCCAAGAACTGGATGCCCATGGCCTAT
Organism: Pseudomonas sp. ITEM 17296; assembly: GCF_028895205.1. Classification (NCBI taxonomy): domain Bacteria; kingdom Pseudomonadati; phylum Pseudomonadota; class Gammaproteobacteria; order Pseudomonadales; family Pseudomonadaceae; genus Pseudomonas; species Pseudomonas sp. ITEM 17296. The sequence continues at coordinate 7,549 of NZ_WJRS01000002.1, forward strand.
AACAGGGATACCGGGCTGTTCTACGTGCCGTCCAACGAATGGGGCATGGACATCTGGAACGAAGGGATTGCCTACAAGAAAGGCGCGGCGTTCCTCGGGGCCGGTTTCACCATCAAACCGCTCAACGAAGACTACATCGGCGTGCTGCGCGCCATCGACCCGGTCAGCGGCAAGGAAGTCTGGCGCCACAAGAACTTCGCGCCATTGTGGGGCGGGGTGCTGACCACCAAAGGCAACCTGGTGTTCACCGGCACGCCGGAAGGTTTCCTGCAGGCGTTCAACGCCAAGACCGGCGAGAAAGTCTGGGAGTTCCAGACCGGCTCCGGCGTACTTGGCTCGCCGGTGACCTGGGAAATGGACGGCGAGCAGTACGTCTCGGTGCTGTCCGGCTGGGGCGGCGCGGTGCCGCTGTGGGGCGGCGAAGTGGCCAAGCGGGTGAAGGACTTCAACCAGGGCGGCATGCTCTGGACCTTCAAGTTGCCTAAACAGCTGCAGCAAGCGGCCAGTGCCGAGGCGCCAGCACCCAGCGCCAAGCCGCAAAGCTGACACCGGGCCGCTTGCGGCCCTACTACCAAATGACGAGAGCTCCGCTGCCAACGATGCATACGTCTGGCACGCGGGGCTTTTTACCATCGGTCCATCGCCTGTCGTTGGACAGGCATCGACCCGCAGAGGCTCAGCATGATCTACGCACAACCCGGAACCCCAGGCGCCATCGTGTCGTTCAAACCCCGCTACGGCAATTTCATCGGCGGCGAGTTCGTGCCGCCGTCCGGTGGCGAGTACTTCACCAACAGCTCGCCGGTCAATGGCCAGCCGATTGCCGAATTCCCGCGCTCCACCGCTGCGGACATCGACCACGCCCTGGACGCCGCGCATGCCGCTGCCGACGCCTGGGGCAAAACCTCGGTGCAAGACCGCGCCCTGGTGCTGCTGAAGATCGCCGACCGCATCGAGCAAAACCTGGAGGTGCTGGCCGTCAGCGAAAGCTGGGACAACGGCAAGGCCGTGCGCGAAACCCTCAATGCCGACGTGCCGCTGGCGGCGGACCACTTCCGTTACTTTGCCGGCTGCATCCGTGCCCAGGAAGGTGGGGCGGCAGAGATCAACGCGCTGACCACGGCCTACCATTTCCACGAACCCCTGGGTGTGGTCGGGCAGATCATCCCGTGGAACTTCCCGCTGCTGATGGCCGCCTGGAAGCTCGCCCCGGCCCTGGCCGCCGGTAACTGCGTGGTGCTCAAACCTGCTGAACAGACCCCGTTGTCGATCACGATTTTCGCCGAGCTGATCGCCGACCTGCTGCCAGCAGGTGTGTTGAACATTGTCCAGGGCTTTGGCCGTGAAGCCGGTGAGGCCCTGGCCACCAGCAAGCGCATCGCCAAGATCGCCTTTACCGGCTCCACCCCGGTGGGCTCGCACATCATGAAATGCGCGGCCGAGAACATCATCCCGTCTACCGTCGAGCTGGGCGGCAAATCGCCGAACATCTTCTTCGAAGACATCATGCAGGCCGAGCCTGCGTTCATCGAAAAGGCCGCCGAAGGCCTGGTGCTGGCGTTCTTCAACCAGGGCGAGGTGTGCACCTGCCCGTCGCGGGCGTTGATCCAGGAATCGATCTACGAGCCGTTCATGGCCGAGGTGATGAAGAAGATCGCCAAGATCACCCGTGGCAACCCGCTGGACACCGACACCATGGTGGGTGCCCAGGCCTCCGAGCAGCAATACGACAAAATCCTTTCCTACCTGGAGATTGCCAAGGAGGAGGGCGCGCAGTTGCTCACCGGCGGCGCTGCCGAGCGGCTCGACGGTGACCTGTCGACCGGGTACTACATTCAGCCGACCCTGCTCAAGGGCCACAACAAGATGCGCGTGTTCCAGGAAGAGATCTTCGGCCCGGTGGTGGGCGTGACCACCTTCAAGGACGAAGCCGAAGCGCTGGCCATCGCCAACGACAGCGAGTTTGGCCTGGGCGCAGGCCTGTGGACCCGTGACATCAACCGCGCCTACCGCATGGGCCGGGCGATCAAGGCCGGCCGCGTGTGGACCAACTGCTACCACCTGTACCCGGCGCATGCGGCGTTTGGCGGTTACAAGAAATCCGGCGTGGGCCGCGAGACCCACAAGATGATGCTCGACCATTACCAGCAGACCAAGAACCTGCTGGTGAGCTATGACATCAATCCGCTGGGCTTTTTCTAAGCCTTGGATGGCCTCGGGGGCTGCTTTGCAGCCCTTCGCAGGCAAGCCAGCTCCTACAAGATCCACACTGATCCAGGCGGGAGCAGTTTGCCCGTGAGTAGGCCGGTACAGAACTAGACAACCCCCTACCAACGCACCCCGCAAGTTCGTTCCAAAGTAGCATTCGGCCCCGCCGCCCCCCGTGCATTAATGCCTCTACCGGAATTGCCCGGCACAAGAAGAGGACCGCCCCATGTGGACTAAACCCGCCTTTACCGACCTGCGCATTGGCTTCGAAGTGACGATGTATTTCGCCAATCGTTGATGGCTCTGCGGCCATCGTAGCGATGGCCGTTCCTTCTTTGGGGATCGTTGTCCATGCACATTCGTGTTCTCGGCTCCGCCGCTGGCGGAGGTTTTCCGCAGTGGAACTGCAACTGTCGCCAATGCGCCGGTGTGCGTAATGGCAGCCTGAGGGCGCAGCGGCGCACGCAGTCTTCGATCGCGGTGAGCGACGATGGCGAGCAGTGGATACTGTGCAACGCTTCACCCGACATCCGCGCCCAGCTCGAAAGCTTCCCCGCTTTGCAACCGGCGCGCCGCCTGCGCGACACGGCAATTGGCGCGGTGGTGCTGCTGGACAGCCAGATTGACCATTGCACGGGCCTGCTCAGCCTGCGCGAAGGCTGCCCGCACACGGTGTGGTGCACCGAGCGGGTGCATGAAGACCTGAGTAGCGGTTTCCCGCTGTTCACCCTGCTCAAGCACTGGAACGGTGGCTTGCAGTGGCAATGCATCGGCCTGGACCGCGAACCGTTTCGCATCGCTGCCTGCCCAAACCTGCAATTTCGCGCGGTCCCGTTGCTGAGCAACGCGCCGCCGTATTCGCCCAACCGCGGCAACCCGCAATCGGGCGACACCATTGGCCTGCTCATCGAGGACCGGCGCAGTGGTGCCTCGGTGTTCTACGCGCCGGGCCTGGGGCAGGTCGATGCCGAGGTGGCGAGCTGGATGCGCCATGCCGACTGCCTGCTGCTGGACGGCACGCTGTGGCGCGACGACGAGATGCGGGTGTGCGAAGTCGGCCAAAGCCTGGGCAGCGAAATGGGCCACCTGGCGCAGAGTGGCCCGGGCGGCATGCTCGACGTGCTGGAGGGCTTCAGCCGCCAGCGCAAGATCCTCATCCACATCAACAACACCAACCCGATCCTCGATGAAGACTCGGCCGAACGGGCCTTGCTGGATCGACGGGGGATTGAAGTGGCGTACGACGGCTTGTCTATCACGCTGTAAGGGCTGGCACCGCGCGCCCTGGAGAACCGCAATGACCGACACCCCCATGACACCCCCTGAATTCGAAGCGGCCTTGCGTGCCAAGGGCGCCTATTACCATATCCACCATCCCTTCCATCAGGCGATGTATGCCGGGCGTGCGACCCGTGAGCAGATTCAGGGCTGGGTTGCCAACCGCTTCTACTACCAGGTCAACATCCCGCTCAAGGACGCGGCAATCCTCGCCAACTGCCCAGACCGTGAGGTGCGCCGGCAATGGTTGCAACGGGTGCTCGACCACGATGGCGCGCCGGGCAGCGAAGGCGGCATCGAAGCCTGGTTGCGCCTGGGGGAGGCGGTCGGGCTGACGCGTGAGCGCATTTTGTCCCAGGAGATGGTCCTGCCTGGGGTGCGTTTTGCCGTGGACGCCTACGTCAATTTCGCCCGCCGCGCAGGCTGGCAGGAGGCTGCCAGCAGTTCGCTGACCGAACTGTTCGCGCCGCAGATCCACCAGTCGCGCCTGGACAGCTGGCCCCAGCACTACCCGTGGATCGATGCCGCCGGCTACGACTACTTCCGCACGCGCCTGGGCCAGGCGCGGCGCGACGTCGAACATGGCCTGCGCATCACCTTGGCGTATTACGTCACGCGTGCCGGCCAGCAGCGGATGCTGGAGATTTTGCAATTCAAGCTCGACGTGCTCTGGAGCATGCTCGATGCCATGAGCATGGCGTATGAGCTGGAGCGGCCGCCTTATCACAGCGTGACCCAGGAAAACGTCTGGCATCGGGGGATCGCCCTGTGAAACTGATCGATGGCGAACAGGTGCTGGGGTTGCGCCGCGGCTACCGCCTGCAATGGGAGCCGCGCCAGGATTGCCATGTGCTGCTGTACCCCGAGGGCATGATCAAGCTCAATGCCAGCGCCGGTTGGGTGCTGGAGATGCTGGACGGCCAACGGTGCGTGGCGACGATCATCGACGGCTTGGCGCAGCGCTTCCCCGATGCACAGGGGCTGGACGAGGATGTGCTGGCGTTTCTGGAGGTGGCCCGTGGCAAGCACTGGATCGAATGACACGCGCCCGGGGCCGCCGCTGTGGCTGCTGGCGGAGCTGACGTACCGCTGCCCGTTGCAATGCCCGTATTGTTCCAACCCGTTGGACTTTGCCCAACATGGCCAGGAGCTGACCACTGACGAGTGGATCCGCGTGTTCCGCGAAGCGCGGGCGATGGGCGCCGCGCAGCTGGGCTTTTCCGGCGGCGAACCGCTGGTGCGTCAGGACCTCGCGCAGCTGATCAAGGCCGCGCGGGACATGGGCTACTACACCAACCTGATTACCTCGGGTATTGGCCTGACCGAACAGAAAGTCCGCGACTTCAAGGTCGCCGGGCTCGACCATATCCAGATCAGCTTCCAGGCCGCAGATGAGGCGGTCAACAACATGCTGGCCGGCTCGCGCAAAGCGTTCGCCCAGAAGCTGGCGATGGCCAAGGCAGTCAAGGCCCAGGGTTACCCGATGGTGCTGAACTTTGTGACCCATCGGCACAATATCGACCAGATTGCCGACATCATCGAGCTGTGCCTGGCGTTGCAGGCGGACTTCGTGGAACTGGCAACCTGCCAGTTCTACGGTTGGGCCGAACTCAACCGTGCCGGCCTGCTGCCGACCCGCGAGCAATTGCAGCGGGCCGAAGCCATTACCCAAGGGTATCGCCAGCGGCTGGAGGCCGAGGGGCATCCGTGCAAGCTGATTTTCGTCACGCCGGACTACTACGAAGAACGCCCCAAGGCCTGCATGAACGGCTGGGCCAACCTGTTTCTTGATATCACCCCAGACGGCACTGCGCTGCCGTGCCACAGCGCCCGCCAGTTGCCGGTGGCCTTCCCCAACGTGCGCGAGCACAGCATCGAGCACATCTGGAACGATTCTTTTGGCTTCAACCGCTACCGTGGCAATGACTGGATGAAGGAGCCCTGTCGCTCGTGTGATGAAAAACACCAGGACTTGGGCGGCTGCCGCTGCCAGGCGTACATGCTCACCGGCGATGCCGCCAACGCCGACCCGGTGTGCAGCAAGTCGCCGCACCACGGGGTGATCCTCAAGGCCCGGGAGCAAGCGCAGACCGCAGGGCAGGGCATGGCGCAGCTGACCCTGCGCAACGAGCAGGCGTCGCGGTTGATTTTTCGTGGCTAAGCCGGGCCCCCGCTTTGGTCTGGTTGCTTTCGCTGCGGGATGCTTTAGGCTGGCGATTACCTTCCAGAACAATAAGAACAGGCTTTCCAATGAGCCAGAGTTTCAGCCCACTTCGCAAGTTCGTTTCGCCTGAAATCATCTTTGGTGCCGGCTGCCGGCACAACGTCGCCAATTACGCCAAGACCTTCGGTGCGCGCAAGGTGTTGGTGGTCAGCGACCCCGGCGTAATCGCTGCGGGTTGGGTGGCGGATGTCGAGGCCAGCCTGCAAGCGCAGGGCATCGACTACTGCCTGTACACGGCCGTTTCGCCCAACCCGCGGGTCGAAGAGGTCATGCTCGGCGCCGAGATCTACCGGGAAAACCACTGTGACGTGATCGTCGCCGTCGGCGGCGGCAGCCCGATGGATTGCGGCAAGGCGATCGGCATCGTGGTCGCCCACGGGCGCAGTATTCTCGAGTTCGAAGGGGTGGACATGATCCGCGTGCCCAGCCCGCCGCTGATCCTCATCCCCACCACGGCCGGCACCTCGGCCGACGTGTCGCAGTTCGTGATCATTTCCAACCAGCAGGAGCGCATGAAGTTCTCCATCGTCAGCAAGGCGGTGGTGCCCGACGTCTCGCTGATCGACCCGCAAACCACCCTGAGCATGGACCCGTTCCTGTCTGCCTGCACCGGCATCGATGCGCTGGTGCATGCCATCGAGGCGTTTGTGTCTACCGGCCACGGGCCGTTGACCGACCCCCATGCGCTGGAAGCCATGCGCTTGATCAATGGCAACCTGGTGCAGATGATCGCCAACCCGACCGATATCGCCCTGCGCGAGAAGATCATGCTGGGCAGCATGCAGGCCGGGCTGGCGTTTTCCAATGCGATTCTGGGTGCGGTCCACGCCATGTCCCACAGCCTGGGCGGCTTCCTCGACTTGCCCCACGGCTTGTGCAACGCGGTGTTGGTGGAGCACGTGGTGGCGTTCAACTACAGCTCGGCACCCGAGCGTTTCAAGGTGATTGCCGAGGTGTTCGGCATCGACTGCCGCGGGCTTAACCACCGGCAGATCTGCGGGCGCCTGGTGGACCACCTGATCGCCCTGAAGCACGCAATCGGCTTCCACGAAACCCTGGGCCTGCATGGGGTGCGTACGTCCGACATCCCGTTCCTGTCGCAACATGCGATGGATGACCCGTGCATCCTCACCAACCCCCGCGAGTCGAGCCAGCGTGATGTCGAGGTCGTTTATGGCGAGGCCCTCTGACGAGCAGCAGCGGGCGCTCGCCGGGCTGTTGGGGCTGGGCGACCACTCGGCACGCAAGAGCCATTACCCAGAGCTGGCAGCCCGCCTGGACGAGCTAGAGGCCGAACGCAACCGCTACAAATGGCTGTTCGAAAATGCCGTCCACGGCATTTTCCAGGCCAGCCTGCAAGAAGGCATGCGTGCCGCCAACCCCGCGCTGGCGCGCATGCTTGGCTACGATAGCCCGCAGGCGGTGCTGTTTTCCCTGACGGACCTGGCCGCCAACCTGTTTGTTGGCGGCGCCGAAGAGCTTCATGCAATCACTGCGACGCTCGCGTGCGAACACAGCCTGCACGGCTACGAAACCCGCTTGCGGCGCCGCGACGGCAGCCACCTCGATGTGCTGATGAACCTGCTGCTAAAGCCTGGCCACGAAGGGCTGGTCGAAGGCTTTGTCGCCGACATCACCGAACGTAAGCAGGCCCAGCAGCACCTGCAGCAACTCAACGACGAACTCGAACGACGGGTCGCCGCGCGGACCGATGAACTGCTCGAGGCCAACCGCAACCTGCAGCAGCAGATCACCGAGCGTAAAGCGATTGCCCGCGCCCTGCGCGATGCCCGCGACGCCGCCGAAACCGCCAACCGCAGCAAGGACAAATACCTGGCTGCTGCCAGCCATGACCTGCTGCAACCGCTCAATGCCGCCCGCCTGCTGATCTCGACCCTGCGCGAACGGCAGTTGCCGGAGGCGGAGCAGGTGCTGGTGGAGCGCACCCACCAGGCACTGGAAGGCGCCGAAGACCTGCTGACCGACCTGTTGGACATCTCCCGGCTCGATCAGGCGGCGGTCAAGCCCGACGTGGCCTTGTACCGCCTCGACGAACTGTTTGGCCCGCTGGTCTCGGAGTTCAGTTCGGTGGCGGACGCTGAAGGGCTGAAGCTGCGGGCGCACATTGGCGACTATGCCATCAACACCGACATGCGGCTGATGACACGGATTTTGCGCAATTTTCTCAGCAACGCCTGCCGCTATACCGACGAAGGCAAGATCTTGCTCGGGGCCAGGCGTCGCGGCAGCCACTTGCGCCTGGAGGTCTGGGACACCGGGCGGGGCATCGCCGAAGATCGGTTGGAGGCTGTTTTCCTTGAGTTCAACCAACTGGACGTCGGCCGTGCTGCCGATCGCAAAGGCGTGGGCCTGGGGTTGGCTATCGTCGAGCGGATCGCCAAGATTCTCGGTTACCGCGTCCAGGTACGGTCGTGGCCGGGGCGTGGCTCGATGTTCAGCATCGAGGTACCGATCGGCACAGAAGTGCCGCTGCCTGCTCACCCGGCGATGCCGCAAGCCAGCGCCGGAAACCCGTTACCCGGCCGCCGGCTGCTGGTGTTGGACAACGAAGTGAGCATCCTCGAAAGCATGGGCGCGCTGCTTGGGCAGTGGGGCTGTGAGGTGGTGACAGCGACCGACCAGGCCGGTGCCCTGGCGGCCTTGCGGGGGCAGGCGCCGGAGTTGATCCTGGCGGATTATCACCTGGACCACGGCGTTGTGGGTTGCGAGGTGGTCAGGCATTTGCGCGAGCATTTTGCCGTCGCCATTCCAGCGGTGATCATTACCGCAGACCGCAGCGATCAGTGCCGGCGCGCCTTGCAGAAGCTAGGCGCGCCGCTGCTGAACAAGCCCGTCAAACCGGGGAAGTTGCGGGCGGTGTTGAGCCAGTTGTTGGGGTAGGACTGTTAGGGCCAAAGGGGCCGCTGCGCGGCCCTTCGCAGGCAAGCCAGCTCCTACAGGATTATGCTAATTTCAAGGAATGCGCTCCCCCTGTAGGAGCTGGCTTGTCGGGGCGCCGAACCGCTGCGATGGGCTGCGCAGCAGCCCCTGGCGATCAGTTCACCTCAGTTCGACAAGCCTGCTTTATCCAGCACCTTATCGAGCCACGACTGGTCCAGTGCACCCGTGGCAATCTCTGCCTTGACGGCCTCTTCGTGAGCCTCGTGTTCGCGCGCTTTGCCTAGTACGAGTTCAGCCACGTTCTGGGGGAAGGCGACGATGCCGTCTTCGTCAGCAACGATGATGTCACCGGGTGAGATGAGCATGCCACCAATCGAAACCGGCACGTTGATTTCGCCCGGCCCGCTCTTGTAAGGGCCGCAGTGCACGACAGCCCGTGCATAGCAAGGGCTGGTCTTGAAGCTTTCAACGTCGCGAATCGCCCCGTCGACGATGAAACCGACGCAGCCACGCTGCTCTGCGTAGAGCTTGATCAACTCGCCGATGACCGCATTGTTGGTGTCACCCTGGGCATCGATGACCAGTACGTGACCGGGTTCGAGCAGCGTCAGTGCCTTGTAGATGAACAGGTTGTCGCCGGGGCGCGTTTTGACGGTCAGCGCAGTGCCGACCAGCTTGCCCGAGGTGTTGTAGCGGGTAAGCCCTCGCGCGCCAATGTGTCGACCCAGGTTGTCGCTGATGTGCGGCGTGACGACCGATCGGAACGATTCGATCACATGCGCAGGGGCGAGTGTTGGCGACGGCAGGATACGAGACCCGGGTAACAGCATGACAATCTCCTGAATGGCTTGACCCAGTGGGGTATGGGTCGATGGTAGGAGAGAACTGCCGTTACTTTTAGCGATATTTATTGATCAAAAAACATCGCCTTAGGCGATGATAAGCCGGGTGAAGTCGCAGGCCTGTTGCGCCAACCGCGCCACTTCATTGCTGAGCCCTTGGTAGCGGTCAGCCCGGTGCACGCAGACATAGCTGATCGGCGGCAGTGGCAAGTCGGTTTGTACGACCTTCAAACGGCCCTGCTCGATCATCGAGCTCATGCATTGCCTGGGCAGGTAGCTGAGCCCGACACCCGAAATCGCCAACCCGACTTGTGCCACCAGGTAGTTGCTGGTGAGCGTCTTGGTCAGCCGCACGTCATGTTCCGCCAGCCAGCGTTCGTAGGTTTTTCCGGTGCCTGAGCTGCCTCCCTGGGTGAGTACCGTAAACGACGACAGCGATTGCAAGTCCATAGGGGCGTCACTCGGGTACAGCGAGGGTGAGCACATCCACGCGTTTTCGACAGAGGCGAGCGGGGTACTGATGAAGCGGGCATCGCGGAAGATGTCAGGCACGATGATCAGGTCAAGCTCGTCAGCCTCGAGCCGGCGCAACAGGTCGGTGCTCAACTCGATCGAGGGTTCCAGATCGACCTTGGGGTAGGTCTGGTGAATCTGATCGACCAGGTTCGGCAACCACGTGAGCGCCGTGAGTTCCGTTACGCCGAGCCTGAAGCGTCGGACCAGCGTTTCTTTCGAGCTGATGCGCTCCAGCAGGTTATCCCGCTGGCGCAACATTTCAACGGCGCAGCCATGTAGCTCTAAGCCCTTTTGGGTCAGCCGGGCGCTGCGTTTCGAGCGGTCGAAGATGGCTACGCCAAAGGCATCCTCGAGTTCTTGCACGCGTTTGGAGATCGCCGATTGAGACATGTTGAGCTTGGCGGCAGCCGCTTCAAAGCTGCCCAGCTCGACAATCCAGTAGATGGCCTCGATTTGCTTCAGCGTGATCATCGCGTGCTCCAGGTGTGAAAAGCCCGTTTCAGAGCGGCCCCGAAGTGATTTCAAGGCAGGTGAATGAAGGCGATTGTCCACTAAAAGTGATGATAAGTGGTGAGTATTTGTCGCTTTTTTTCTACCTTCGCGGCGCCTAGATTACCGCCGAATTACAAAAACAAAGGTATGTACCTATGTCGATCGCTGAAGTTGCCTATGCCAAAGGGCGCAGCAGTTACCGGTGGATCGTGGCTGGCATGATCTTCTCGATCTACACCATCGCTGCCGCCGACCGCGCCAATCTCGGCGTGGCGTTGCCTTTTATTCGCAAAGAGTTCGAGATGAGCAACGCCGAAGCGGGTGGGCTGATGAGCCTGTTCCTGCTGGCTTATGCCTTGGCGCAAATCCCGGCAGGCTTGGCCTTCAGCCGCCTGGGCGTGAGCCGGATCTTGCCGACCGCCATGGTCATGACGTCGGTGCTGACCGGGTTGGTGGGCACCGCAGGCTCACTGCTGGCGTTGAAAATCTATCGGTTCGGCCTGGGCCTTGCCGAAGGGCCGCTGCCGATCAGCATGACCACCACCATCAACAACTGGTTTCCGCCGAGAGAAAAGGGCATTGCTTCAGGCATTTTTCTGTCTGCGGTCAAGTTCGGCCCGGTCATCGTACCGCCGCTGTGTGCCGTGATCATCGCGGTGTGGGGCTGGCGCGAGGTGTTCTATTTCTTCGCCGTGCCGGGCATTTTGCTGTCGATCGCCTGGTACTTTCTGATTGCCGACCACCCTTCGAAAAGCCGCTTCGTCAATCAGGCGGAGCTTGATTACATCACTGACGAAACGCCGCGCGACAACGTCGCCAGCAATGAACCCGCCGTGCAGAAGACCCCAGGGCGAGGCTTCGAGCGCCTGGACTTCTTCATTCGTCGGCGCGAGGTAGCGGCGCTGGAGACCAAGCGCCAGGTCTTCGGTTCGTGGTTGATCTGGGGGAGTGCGCTGGCGTACTGCTTCCAGCTGGGTGTTTCCAGCGTATTGTTGTCCTGGATCCCCACCTACCTGATCACCGTCAAAGGCTTCTCGTTGATGAATATGGGGTTGGTCTCGGCTGCGCCTTGGGTTGGGGCAGTGCTGGGCAACCTGTTGGGCGGCTATTGCTCGGACCGTTGGTTGGGCGGGCGGCGCAAGCCTGGGATGCTGCTTTCAGCGCTGGGTACCTCGGTGATGATGTACCTGTTGATTCATTCGCCTGCCGACCCGTTCTCGTATGGCCTGTTGCTGATGGCGACCGGCATCGTGCTGAGCTTCGGGTTCTCTTCTTACATGGTTTACCCAATGGCACTGGCGACCAAGCAGACGTTCCCCGTCGCCAACGCCATCGTCAACATGGTCGGGCAGCTAGGGGCCGCAGCGACGCCGTTTTTGACCGGCTTGTTGCTTGACAGTTATGGCTGGAACTACGTGTTCTCTTACCTTGCGATTGGTTCGTTCGCCAGCTTTGTGCTGTTGCTGACGATTCTGGAGCCGGTGCCGAAGACTCAAAAGGTGTGACCTCACGGCCTGTGGTGTCACCCGTTGTGATCAATCCGTCTGTTTGAAAGGAGTTAATGATGCACGCAGAAGATAAAGCGCTGGTCGCACTGTTCGAAGGGCTGGACACGCCCGGCGTCTCGGATGCCTTGGACAAGCTCGGCCTGCCTGGCCATTGCTTTGGTGTGATGCCGCTCGACAACTACAAGCAGGTGGTCGTGGGGCCGGCGTTCACGGTGAAGTACGTGTCGGCGAGCGTGCCACCGGGCACCGTTGGTGACTTCATCGAAGAGGTCGCTGAGGGCGATATCGTGGTGATCGACAATGATGGCCGCACCGACTGCACCGTGTGGGGCGATATCATGACCCAATATGCCGGGGCCCGGAAGATTGCTGGCACGGTGATCGACGGCGTCTGCCGCGATGTGAACAAGGCCTTGGGCGATGGCTATCCGCTGTTTACCCAGGGGCGCTTCATGCGCACAGGCAAGGACCGTGTCCAGGTCGAATCGGTCAACCAGCCGGTTTCCATCGGCCAGGCCCGTGTCTGCTCCCGTGACATCATCGTTGCCGATGCCAACGGCGTCGTTGTAGTGCCCCGTGAGCGGGCGCAAGAGGTTGCCCAGGTTGCCCGTCAGATCGAAGCAGTCGAAGCGGATATCCGTGCGTTGATCAGCGAAGGGCGCACCCTCAAGCAAGCGCGCGAAGCGCTGAATTACCACACCTTGCAACGCAAGTCGTAAGTGGCATTGTGCCGACCCCTGCAGGTGCAGGGGTCAATAGCTGTTATGCCCAGAGGGTTTAGCACCGCTCGCAGCATCGCCTTAAACTAGGCGCGTGCGTCCCGCGCACTGATTCGTTCGTCTTGTTGAAGGTTTACCGTGCACGCCGAAGCTCGTCTACCCGGGGCCCTTGGCATTTTTTGCCTGGGCATGCTGCAGATTCTGGTCTGGGGCGGCTCGTTCTTCTTGCTGGCGGTCATGGGCGAGCCGATAACGCGCGAGACCGGTTGGGGCAGCCAGTGGGTGTACGGCGCGTTGTCGCTGAGCCTGATGGTCTCGGCCCTGCTTGCACCGCTGTCGAGCCGCCTGGTTGCCCGTTATGGTGGCCGGACACAACTGGCCAGCAGTGGCGTGATCGTTGCTCTCGGGTTGTTGATCGTCGCGGCTAGCCAGACGTTGCCGACGTTTTTGCTCGCGTGGGTGATCATCGGTGTTGGCATGGCCGCCGGGCTCTACGAAGCGCTGTTCGCGACATTGGGTGCGCTGTATGCCGAGCGTGCGGGTAAAGCCATTACTGGCATTACCCTGATTACTGGGTTTGCCACAACGCTGTGCTGGCCGCTGGTGGCATTTGCCATCGAGCATGTGGGCTGGCGCTACGCGTGTGTCGGCTATGCCGCAGTGCTTCTGGTGACAACGCCGTTTTACCTCAAGGTACTGCCGAGCGCCGTCCGGTCAGCGCCGCGCAAGCGCCTCATCGAACAGAGCAGCGCGGGCGTGAACCGACGCGTGTACCGGCAACTGACGTGGATCTTCGCGCTGGGGGCGGTCATCATGACCGCCATTTCGGTGCAACTGGTCGCCGTTCTGCAAGGGCTGGGCTATTCGCTGGCTGCTGCCATCGCGCTTTCGGCGTTGTTGGGGCCGAGCCAGGTCGCCCCGCGGGTGTTGCAGATGCTAGCGGGCAAGCGCCACCCCATTTGGACTGCATTGGTGTCAGTCGTGCTGGTTGCGGTAGGCGTATTGTTAGTCGCGTTTGCGCCAGGCGCGACAGCGGTGGGCTTGTTACTCTACGGCCTGGGCAACGGACTGCGAGCGATCGTTCGCGGCCTGCTACCGCTGGCGTTGATGCCACCGTCGCACTACGTGGTGTTGATGGGCAAGATGTCGCGGCCTTCATTAATCGGCCAGGCACTGACACCGTTAGTTGGCGGCTACCTGCTGCAGCACTTCGGTGCCATGGGGGTGCTCATGGCGTTGGGCTGCTTGGCGGCAATCAATGTCGGGCTGGTAGTGATGGTGTTGCGCGCGTTGCCAGCAGCCAAGTCGGCACCGAATGAAACGGACGAAACGATAGCGGTCGATGGAGATAGCGATGCACGATGATGCACGAAGCGAACAGCTGATCACGGGCCCGGCCGGGCTGATCGAATTGATTGTCGATGAACCGGTGTTGCCCGTCAGGGGCGTGGCGGTGGTCAGCCATCCGCAACCCTTGCTGGGCGGCAGCCCGCACCACGTGGTACCGCTGACCTTGGCCCGCAAGCTGTGCGCTGCAGGCTGGCGCGTGGTGCGCCCGAGCTTTCGCGGAGTGGGGCAAACCGCTGGCGCACATGCCGAGGGAGTAGGTGAGGCCGAAGACAGCATTGTCGTCGTCAGGCACCTGCAGGAACGTTACCCCGAGCTGCCCATCGCACTCGTCGGCTTCTCGTTTGGTGCGCACGTGTTTGCCAGGGTCGCGGTCACGCTGGAAAGCTCGCTGCATGCTGTCGCGTTGTTGGGGCTGCCGGTGGGAGAGGTGCCTGGCGGGCGGTTCTACCCAGCGCTGCCGTTACCCTCCCGCTGCCTGTTGCTGCATGGCGAGCACGACGAGATGGCGCCGCTGGCCAACCTGCTTGATTGGGCACGGCCAGAGCACCGCCCGGTCGTTGTCTATAGCGCGGCCAATCACTTCTTCAAAGGCTGCCTGGCGCAGGTAGCAGACCAAGTGGTCAGGCATTTGAACGAGAGAAGCTGAACGGCACCGGTTGATTGACATCAGGTAGCAGTCTTTCAGCAGCAGTTCTACTGGCGTCGCCGTGATTTGCCTATCAACTACCGCCCGCAGCGAGTGGGCTGTCGAACTGCACACCCTCAGAGCGCAACCTCACCCTCGATACCTTCGTCAAAGTCAACGCTTCGGCCGACGTCACTGAGCATGGCTTTGCAATTTATTACATTTCAAACGGCCACTACCCTGCCTCGGTGCTGTAAAGTTGACGTTTCCCCGAATTCGCATGCCGAATTATCGCTTTTTTGACGCGAGTCAAAAGGCGTCATCGGCGCACGTGCGAAATTCCACGCTGTAAGCCATTTTATTTTTGACGAAGAGCCAGTGTTTTGACGAATGCAATGCCGTTGTTGGCTATTTCCGGCCTAGGGGCCGAAAGCAGCCAGCTTCATGTACAAGGACTGTACTGGTTGGCCTGTGACACCGCAGAAGACGCCACCGTGCTGTGCCGCCAGGTGGTGGAGGGTTTGCCCGGGCGCACGCGGGCAGCGCTGATCGCCGATGCGCAAGCCATGGGTGACGTGCTAGGCGCACTCGATGCGGTGCAGGGGCCGGACGCGTTGGCGTTGTATGAAGCCAACCCGCAAGCGATGCTGCGGCTGGTCGATGACCTGCCCCGTATCGATGTGCCTGGGCGTGTGCTGATCGTGCTGGCGCCTGCCGACGTCTGGGATGGCGGCAAGATCGAGGGATGGTGCAATGCCCTGCGCACGGTATTGATGGCGGAGACTGCGCTGATGCTGGTCATCAGCGGCGGGCAGTGCGCCGGCCTGGTCGAGCGCTTGCGCGCCTTCAACCAGGGCGTCGACGGGTTGGCCCAGGTGTATCGAGGCAAAGGCGGGGTACGTTACCTGCAGCACTTCTGGAGTAACGCGCTGGGCAAGGTTGGCACCCGGGACATCAAGCTGGTGCGCCTTGATGCAGGTTTTGCCGTTGCCGCGTCGCCGCAGGCGCCAACCGACACAGGTGGCGATGAGCTGATGTGCCTTGCCCAGCGGCCGGTACTGGAAGGCGCTCCAGCTTTCTCCGAGCACTGGCAGGTCTGCGAAAGCCTCGACGAACTGACTGACAAAGCCGGCCGGGCGGTATCCGCCACGGTCATTTTTGCAATGGAGGGTGGGCAGCGTCTGGATACCCTGGCGCGTCAGTTGCACCACCTGCGCCAGTTGCGCGGCAATGCCCTGAAGCTGGTAGTGCGCGAGATGGCGCCCACCCTGCGCTATCAGGATGAACAACTGCTGCTGGCCTGCGGGGCCACCCAGATCGTGCCCTTTGGCGCGAGCCTGTCGCGCTTCCTGACCATGGTGGAGAGCATCCAGGGTTACGTCTGGCGCCGGCACCTGCCAACCGACTTCGATGTTTTGCTTGCGCGCTTGCGGCCGCTGGCGATCTGCGGGCTGGTGGCGCCTGGCGCGTTTGCTGAAGCGGTGCAGACAATGTGGCACGGTGTGCGTAACGGCGAAATTGTCCACCAGTTGCTGGTGCTGCGCCCGGCCCCTGGCCTGACCCCGCTGCAGGCATGCTCGCGCACCGTGTTCCGCCGCGACGGTGACATCGCCTGTGTCGTAGGTGATGTGCTGTTCCTGTTTCTGTTCGCCTGCCGGTCCGAAGGCGTCGAACAGGCGCTTGGTCACATCTTCCAGCTGTCGTGGAAAGAGCTGTTCATCAGCCAGGAAGTGCTTGCCGGCGTCGACAGCCTGGCCGCCCCTGCCTTCCTCGATGACAACGTGCCACAGCCACCACGGATTGACGCGGCGGCGCAATTGCCCGCACGCGAGCGGCCGGCCCTGGCGCCGCGCCGGGTCGCACTGGCCAAGTGGGGCGCTGTATGAACTTCGTGCAACTGCTGCAAGTGGTTGGCATCACTGCGCTGGTCACTGTAGGGCTGGCCTTGCTGGTGGTGCGCCTGCGGGCCGCGTTGCGCGGCTGGTTGCGCCGCCGCCTTTCCCCCCGTTACTTGAAACCGCTGGGCGTACGCCGCCGCGCTGTACGCCAGGAACCCCGTAATGACTAATGCAAGCACCACTCTCCCGGTACCGGCTCAATGGCCTGGACTGGGAGGATGGAACCTTTATTTTTTGGCCAAGTTCCTGCTGGTCGCCCTGGGTATGCTCGACTTCCAGGCCCTGCCAAACCTGCTGTTCGCTGTGTTTCTGCTGATCCCGCTGCCGGGTAAGTGGCTGCGCGTTGCGCGCCAGTTGGTGGCGCTGCCGATTGGCATCGCGCTGTTCTACCAGGACACTTGGTTGCCGCCGTTCAGCCGCCTGCTGGCGCAGCCAGGGGTGCTCGATTTCTCGTGGGATTACCTGCTTGAACTGCTGGGCCGCTTTATCAACTGGAACCTGCTGGGTGCGTTGGTGCTGTTGCTGGTGGGCTATCTGTACCTGCGCCATTGGCTGCGACTGAGCACCCTGAGCCTGTTGGGGCTGGCGTGGCTGGCAGTCGGTGGCCTGCCGTCGCTGGGGTTCAGCGCGGGCCAGGTGCCCAGCACTGCCACTACCCACCCCGCTGAGCCGGTGCAGGCTACTGCGATAGCCGACAATGCCACACTCGACAGCTGGCTTGAGCGCTTTTTCACCCATGAGCGTGAACGGGTGACGGCATTCCCTGCGCTGAACGCCGATGAGCAGCCGTTCGACCTGCTGGTGATCAACATCTGTTCGCTGGCCTGGGACGACCTGTCGGCGGTGGGGCTGCGTGACAACCCGTTGTTCTCGCGCTTGGACGTGGTCTTCGATCAGTTCAACTCGGCCACCTCCTACAGTGGGCCAGCCGCTATCCGTGTGTTGCGTGCCAGCTGTGGGCAGTCGTCCCACGCGGGCCTGTACCAGCCAGCCCCGGCGCAGTGCCTGTTGTTCCAGAACCTGGCCAGGCTTGGCTTCCAGAGCAATACCTTGCTCAACCACAGCGGGCGGTTCGACAACTTCATCGGCGACATCACCCAGCAGCACATGCCGCAACCTGGTATGCGCAACACCGATTTCCCGCGGGCATTGGTCGGCTTCGACGGCTCGCCGATTGCCAGTGACCTGGAAGTGCTGCGGCGTTGGTGGGGGCAGCGCAAAGACACAGCGGATGATCATGTTTCGTTGTTCTACAACAGCATCAGCCTGCACGACGGCAACCGCATCGTTACCGCCGATGGGGGGACCCGCGTGGCCGATTACGCCACCCGCGCCAACCGCCTGTTCGGCGAGCTGGGCACCTTCCTCGATGAGCTGGAGCGCAGCGGCCGCCGGGTGGTCGTGGCTATCGTCCCGGAACATGGCGCCGCGCTGCATGGCGACCGCATGCAATTGTCGGGCATGCGCGAAATCCCCACGCCGTCGATTACCCATGTGCCGGTTGGCCTCAAGTTCATCGGCATGGGGCAGCCTGCACGCAGCGAGCCGCTGCGGGTCTCGGCCCCCACCAGCTACCTGGCGCTGTCCGAGCTGATCTCGCGCGTGTACGCCGGCCTGGGCCAGCAGCAGGCGCTGGATGTGCCCAGCCTGCTGACCGACTTGCCGACCACCGAGCAGGTCGCGGAAACCTCCGGTGCGCAGGTCTTGAACTACCAAGGGCGCGCCTACATGCGCCTGCAAGGCCAGCCGGACTGGCAGCCCATTCCCGAGGAGCGCCGATGAAACCTGGCAACGCTGACCCCGCTGACCGTAGCGACGACATTGCCCAACTGCGCCAGCACCTGGATATGCCGGGCCTGCACTACCAGGACATCTCCATGCTGGTAGGTGTTCAGCAGGCCTTGCAGCGCTGGCCGTTGCTGGGTGAAAGCTGCCGCTCCAGTGCCCAGGGCGAGCTGTCCCTGACGGCACCGCGGCGTGAGAGGGTGACACCATGACCAGCTTGGCGTTGCACGGGGTGCGCGGTGGCTTGGGGCGCAGTGCGTTGCTGGCCGCGCTGGGCTATGCGTTGCAGGAGGTGGGTGAGCGGGTGCTGCTGATCGACCTGTGCCCAGACAACCTGCTGGGGTTGCATTTCAACCTGCCCCTCGACACGCGCGAGGGGTGGGCGCTTGCCGAGCGGGAAGGGCGGCCGTGTACCGATGCTGTATACGAGGTGCTCGATGGGCTGTGGCTGATGCCTTTCGGCGCGCTACCTGCCGACGCGCCGCAGCGGGCGCCCGATGCTGCCGCGTGGGACGCTCGCCAGGTCGAATTGGCCAAACACTTTGACTGGCTGCTGTTCGACGTGCCGCAGTTGCCGGCTGATGTCGCTGCCCGTGTCGAGACCGATGTGCGCGTACTGGTGGCCGAGGCCGAGATGGCCAGCCATCTGTTGCTGGGGCGGCGGCAGGTCGAGCATTACGATTTGCTGCTGGTCAATCGCTACGACCCGGCAAGTCGCTTGCAGAGCGACCTTCTGATGGTGTGGCGAGATCTGTACCGTGGACAGTTGCCCATCCAGGTGGTGCACCGCGACGAGGCCTTTCTCGAAGCCTTGGCGTGCAAAGCTCCGCTTGGCCATTACGCGCCGCAGAGCTTGGCCTGCCGGGATGTGCAGAGCCTGGCGGTGCGTTGCCTGACGAGGCGCCCGTCGTGAGCTTTACGCCACTGTCTGCCTACACCTGGTTCACTGCCCGCGGCGCACAGCGGCCAGTTGCCTGGCTGTTTACCCTGGGTGTTTGGCTGGCCTTCCTGTTCTTGCGTCTGGAGTCGCCCGCTTGGCAGGCCCTGCTCGCCGAGCGTCAGCGCCTGTATCCGCAACTGGCGGGCAAGCGCCCGACCCTGGGCGACCCCTTGCGTGTGTTGATCCAGAGCCTGTGGCTGTTACTGCGACGCCCACCGGTGCCACGCGAACCTGGGCTGGCCAGCCAAGCTTGGCGCACAGTAAAAGCGCAGTGGCGCATCGCGGGGCAGCATGTACGCCAGTGCCGTGACCTGCTGATCGACAGATTGCAACAATTACCCGGGCGCTATCGGGCCAGTGCCTTCAAGCGAGAAGCCTCGGCACGCCTGCGCGGTTTGAGCGGCTTCGCCCGGTGGGCGTTCTATAGCGTGCTGACACTCTGCGCCATTGGCCTGGCCTTGCTGTGCGTGACCGAGCCGTTCGGCTACCTGGCGCAGTTGGTGTTCATCTGCCTGCTTTTGGGCATTGCCATGCTGGTGCGGC
Source organism: Pseudomonas sp. ITEM 17296 (assembly GCF_028895205.1). Classification (NCBI taxonomy): domain Bacteria; kingdom Pseudomonadati; phylum Pseudomonadota; class Gammaproteobacteria; order Pseudomonadales; family Pseudomonadaceae; genus Pseudomonas; species Pseudomonas sp. ITEM 17296. The sequence continues at coordinate 27,378 of NZ_WJRS01000002.1, forward strand.
ACATGCCGGGCCGCTTCCCGACACTGATGCTGATCGTGCTGTCGACCATCATCTCCTGCCGTTACCTGTGGTGGCGCTACACCTCGACCCTGAACTGGAACGACACGACCGACCTGGTGTGTGGCGTCATCCTGCTGGCGGCCGAGACTTACTCGTGGTTCGTGCTGATCCTGGGCTACATCCAGACCAGTTGGCCGTTGCAGCGCAAACCGGCGAGCCTGCCGGCAAACCCGGGGCGCTGGCCGACGGTCGACCTGATGATCCCGACCTACAACGAAGACCTCGCAGTGGTACGTACTACGGTACTGGCAGCCCTGGGCCTGGACTGGCCCAGAGAGAAGTTGCGCATCTACCTCCTCGATGATGGCCGGCGCGAAGCGTTTCGGGCGTTTGCTGACGAAGTCGGGGTGGGCTACATCGTGCGCGCGGACAACAAGCACGCCAAGGCCGGTAACCTCAACCATGCGTTGAGCGTGACAGACAGCGAGCTGATCGCCATTTTCGACTGCGATCACGTACCGGTGCGCTCTTTCCTGCAATTGACAGTGGGCTGGTTCCTCAAAGACTCAACGCTTGCGCTGGTGCAGACGCCGCACCATTTCTTCTCGCCTGATCCGTTCGAGCGCAACCTGGGTTCGTTCCGTCGTCGCCCCAATGAAGGGGAGCTGTTCTACGGCCTGATCCAGGACGGTAACGATATGTGGAATGCGGCATTCTTCTGCGGCTCGTGTGCTGTGCTGCGGCGTACGGCGCTGGAAAGCATCGGTGGCTTTGCCGTAGAGACCGTCACCGAGGATGCCCATACCGCTTTGCGCATGCACCGCCAGGGCTGGTCTTCGGCCTACCTGAGCATCCCGCAGGCAGCGGGCCTGGCTACCGAGAGCCTGTCGGCGCACATCGGCCAGCGTATTCGTTGGGCGCGCGGCATGGTGCAGATTTTCCGCACCGACAACCCGCTGTTCGGCCGCGGGCTGAGCTTGTTCCAGCGGGTGTGTTATGCCAACGCCATGCTGCACTTCCTGGCCGGCTTGCCGCGGCTCGTGTTCCTGACCGCTCCGCTGGCGTTCCTGTTGCTGCATGCCTACATCATCTATGCGCCGGCCTTGATGATTCTGCTCTACGTACTGCCGCACATGATCCATGCCAGCCTGACCAACTCGCGCATGCAGGGCAAGTACCGGCAAACGTTCTGGGGCGAGGTCTACGAGACCGTGCTGGCCTGGTACATCGCCCGCCCCACCACGGTCGCACTGTTTGCGCCGAAGAAGGGCACGTTCAACGTCACCGCCAAGGGCGGCCTGATGGAGCAGGAGCAGTTCGACTGGCGTATCGCCCAGCCTTACCTGTGGCTCGCGGCTTTTAACGTGGCCGGCCTGGGCTTTGCCGTGTGGCGCCTGTTTACAGGCCCCACAGCAGAAATCGGCACGGTGATCGTCAGCTCGCTGTGGGTTGTCTACAACCTGCTGATCATCGGCGCCGCCGTTGCCGTGGCCGCCGAAGTGCGGCAGGTGCGCCGCGCCCACCGGGTACAAATGCGCTTGCCAGCGGGGCTGGTGCTTGCCAGCGGCCACGCCTACCCCTGCACCCTGGTGGATTACTCCGATGGCGGTGTTGGCTTGCAGCTGCCCCCGGGCCTTGAGCTGCAGCCGGGGGCGCGGGTACGCCTGCTGCTCAACCGTGGCCAGCGCGAATTCGCCTTCCAGGCCTGTGTCACCCGTACTGTCGGGCACCACGTGGGCCTGGTGTTCCATGACTTGAGCCAGCAACAGCGTATCGACCTGGTTCACTGCACCTTCGCCCGCGCCGATGCCTGGCTTGGCTGGCACGAGCAGCATGAAGCCGATCGCCCGCTGCGCAGCCTGGTCGATGTGCTGAAGCTGGGTGGCGTTGGTTACCTGCGCCTGGTCGAGCACCTGCCGCCGTGGCTGCGTGCGTGGTTGCGCCCACTGCGTACGCTGGCGCGCTGGCTGGCCAGCTACAGGCCCCGCACACCGCGGCCTTTTCCTTCCCTGAACCTTGTTGATCGAGACGCATGATGACTGGTTATCCCGCGCGTACCTGGGGCTTGGCGATGGCGCTGTTTGCCGCCTTGTCGCAGAGCGCCGCAGCCGACGCTGTAACCCCGCTTGCCGAGCCAGCCGTACCCACGGTGCCGAACTGGCCGGCTACGAAAACCTTCGAGCAGCTCGGGCATGCGTCCGACAGCCTGCTGTTAGGGGTGCGCAACAGCGAACACATCGAGTTCGGCCTGCGTCGCGACCGCCTGGCTACCGATGCCACCTTGCAGCTGGACTACACGCCTTCGCCCGCGCTGTTGCCGAACCTGTCGCACCTGCGCGTGTACCTCAATGACGAGCTGATGGGGGTAGTGCCGGTCGAGCAGCAGCAGTTGGGCCAGCGCGTACGCCGACAACTGCCCCTGGACCCAAAGCTGCTCAGCGACTTCAACCGGGTACGCTTGGAATTCGTCGGGCATTACACCGACATCTGCGAAGACCCGGCGCACAGCGGCCTATGGCTGAACCTGAACCGCAAGAGCCAGGTGCAGTTGCACGAGCAGGCACTGGCGCTGGACAACGACCTGGCGTATTTCCCGCTGCCGTTCTTCGACGCCCGCGACACCGGCAAGGTCGAGCTGCCGGTGGTGTTCAGTGGTGTGCCGAGCCTGGGTGAGCAGCGTGCGGCGGCTATCCTGGCGTCTTACTTCGGCAGCCAGGCCGGCTGGCGCAAGGCGTCCTTCCCGGTGCTGTACAACAGCCTGCCGGCCATTGCCGACAAACCCAGGCCGAGCATCGTGTTTGCCAGCAATGAGCGACGTCCTGCATTCCTGGGTGACCTGCAGAGGTTTCCGCTGGTGGACGGCCCGGTGTTGCAGATGATCGATCACCCCGGCGACCGTTGGAGCAAAATGCTGCTGGTACTGGGGCGCAACGATGAAGACCTGGTCAAGGCAGCCTCGGCCCTGGCAGTTGGCAACAACCTGTTCCGTGGTGCGAGGGTCAAGGTCGAGCAGATGACCGCGCTGCAACCGCGCCTGCCCTACGATGCGCCGAATTGGACGCGTACTGATCGGCCGGTGCGTTTCGCCGAACTGCTCGATTACCCTGAGCAGTTGCAAGTCAGCGGCCTGCAGCCGCGGCCGGTGACGTTGGAACTGAACCTGCCGCCAGACCTGTTTGTCTGGCGCAACCAAGGCATTCCGCTACGAACGCTGTACCGCTACACGGCACCGGCAGTCACCGACGAATCGCGCCTGAGTATCAGCGTCAATGACCAGTACATCACCAGCATGCCGCTGGTGGGCAACGACCGGCGTGCTGGCAAGCTTGAGCAGATGCGCCTGGCGGTGTTGTCGGGTGACAGCACTGCCTTGACCGAGAATTCGCTGGTGCCGGCGTTGAAGATCGGCGACCGCAACCGGCTGCGCTTCGATTTCAGCTTTGCCAGCACCCTGGGCAGTGCTCAGCGGGATCATTGCCAAACCTCGCTGCCGGTGGATGTGCGGGCGGCGATCGACGAAAACTCGACCATCGACCTGTCGGGCTACCACCATTACATCGCCATGCCTGACCTGCGCGCATTCGCCCGCAGCGGCTTCCCGTTCAGCCGCATGGCGGACCTTTCCGAGACCTTGGTCATCATGCCGGCAACTCCGTCGGCGATGCAGGTTGGCACCTTGCTCGACAGTGTGGGAGGGCTGGCCGGGCAGATCGGTTACCCAGCGCTTGGCCTGCGCCTGGTCGACGACTGGAAGCAGGCAGCAGCGGCAGATGCCGACCTGCTGCTGATCGGCAGACTGCCCGAAGCATTGAGCGATGCGCCCAACCTAGGCCTGCTGCTCAGCGCCCAGCGTGACTGGTTGCTGCAAGGCCGTAGCGCGGGGCTGCCAGGCAGCCAGCGTTTCGATACCACGCCGGTGGCAGCGAGCAGCCGCGTGGCGGTCAGCGCGCAGGCGCCGATCGCGGCCATTACCGGGCTGAAATCGCCGTTTCATGAGCAGCGCAGTGTCGTAGCCCTGTTGGCCAACAGCGACAGCGACTACGGGTTGCTGCGCGAGGTGCTCGGCGATGTGGGCAAGCTCGATGCCGTGGCGGGCTCGGTCACATTGGTGCGCAGCAGTGGTGTGACCAGCCAGTTCGTTGGCGAGCATTATTTTGTTGGCGCGTTGCCGTGGTGGCTGCTGCTGTGGTTCCACTTGTCCGAGCACCCGGTGTTGTTGGCGGCTATCGCGGCCGTTTGCGTGGTGCTGTTCGCCTTCTTGCTGTGGCGGGCATTGCGCTGGGCTGGCCGGCGTCGACTGGGTGAGGCGGGGTGATGATGCGTCAGTGGCTGGTAGGGCTGTTCGCCTTGGGCGTGCCCGTTTTCGTGAGTGCCGCGCCGGCTTGCCCGTGGCCAGCCTGGGACCGCTTCAAGGCTGAGCGGGTGAGCGTGGATGGCCGGGTCATCGACCCGAGCGACGAGCGCCTGATCACCACCTCGGAAGGGCAGAGCTATGCACTGTTCTTCGCCCTGGTGGGCAATGACCGGCCAGCCTTCGCACAGGTGCTGCGCTGGACCCACAATAACCTGGCTGAGGGCGACCTGGCCCGGCACCTGCCAGCCTGGCTGTGGGGCCGTGATGGCCAGAGCCAGTGGCAGGTGCTGGACGCCAACAACGCCAGCGACGCCGACCTGTGGATCGCCTACAGCCTGCTGGAGGCCGGGCGGCTGTGGGACGAGCCCGCGTACACGCAACTGGGCCAGCGCGTGCTATGGCGCATCGCTGCCCAGACCGTGCGCAAGCTGCCGGGCCTGGGCGTAATGCTGCTGCCGGGTGACTACGGCTTCGAGGATGCCCGCGGTACTCGCTTGAACCCCAGCTACCTGCCGCTGCAATTGTTAGAGCGCTTCAGCCTGGTGGACCCCCTGTGGGGTGAGCTGGCAGCCAACACACGACGTTTGTGGCTGGCGTCCTCGCCCAAGGGGTTTGCCCCGGACTGGCTGCTGTGGACACCGGCCGGAGAACTGGCTGCGGACCCGCAACATGGCAATGCCGGTGACTACGACGCCATTCGGGTGTACCTGTGGGTCGGTATGTTGGCCAAGGATGCGCCCCAGCGTAGCGAACTTGTTGCCCACTATGCCCCAATGGCGACCGTGACCACAGGCCAAGGCCTGCCGCCAGAGCGCGTGGAGGCACACAGCGGCAACATCAGTGGCCATGGCCCGACGGGGTTCTCTGCTGCGTTGTTGCCCTTGCTGGCAGCGTTACCTGAACACGCTGCTGGCCTGGCTGCCCAGCGTCAGCGTCTGCGCGAGCAGCCGGTCGAAGCCAACGCCTATTACAGCCAGGTGCTGGCGCTGTTTGGCCAGGGCTGGGATGAAGCCCGTTACCGTTTTGACCCGCACGGTCGCCTGTTGCCAGCCTGGAGCGCGCCATGCAGCGAATGATGGGCGTGTTGATGCTGGCGGCAGTGGCGTGCCAGGCCGCTGCGCAACCCAAGGATGCAACTGAACAACGCCAATGGCTGCTGGACCAGGTGCGCCGGGGCGAGGCGCTGCACCGTGACGACTTGGTGCGCGATGCGCTGGGCCGCCTGCAATTGCTGGAACCGCGTAACCCGCAGGTGCTGCTGGCAGCCTTGAGCCTGGCGTTGCGCGACAAGAACATCACCGAGGCCCAGCAGTTGCAGGCTCGGATCAATGCCCTGGCGCCCGGCAGCCCGCAGGCACGCCAAGCCCTGCGCTTGCTCGAACTGCAGCAGCCAGAGGCCGCGCGGCGCCTGCAGCAGGCGCGGCTGCTGGCCGTTACCGGGCGCAATGAAGAAGCGCTGGCGGCGTATGAGCACTTGTTTGCGGGTGAGCCACCCAGCCTTGAACTGGCCCTGGACTACTGGCGCGTGCGCGGCAACCTGCCAGGCCAACGTTCTGCGGCGATCCGCCAGTTGCAGCAGTTGGACCAGCAGTACCCAGGCAGTGCGGGACTGCGCCAGACCCTGGCCGGTTGGCTGTTCGCTGAAAACCGCGACCGCGAAGCGCTGGCACTGCTCGACCAGCTGGCGCGCGACCCTGGCGCACGCGATGCCGCTGCCCAGCGCGAGTTCGACTACCTGTCTGGGCAGGCGGTGAGCGCCGCCAGTGCGGCGGCGTGGCAAGCTTTTCTGCAGCGCTACCCGGCCTCGCCGTTGTTGGCCCAGGCCAGCGAGAACCTGCAACAGCAACGCAAACTGCTTGCCGACCCGTCCTGGCTGGCCGGCCAACGGGGCAAGGCGTTGCTCGACAAGGGCCGTAACGCCGAGGCCGAAGCCCAGTTGCGTCGGGCGCTGCGGCAGTACCCGGACGATGCCGGCCTGCACGGTGCGTTGGGCTATGCCCTGATGCGTCAGGGCCGCTATGAAGACGCCAATGCGGCGTTTCGGGCCGCGAGTGCCAAGGAGCAGGACACCTACTGGATCAGCCAGTGGAAGGACCTGGAGTCGTCCAGCCAGTACTGGGCGTTGCTCAACAAAGGTGAGCGGGCTTTGCAGGCACACGATGTGCGAGGCGCGCGTGCCATTTACCTGCGGGCACGTCAGCAGCGCCCTCAGGATGAATACGCTCTGCTGGGCCTGGCGGATGTCTCCCTGGCAGAGGGTGATGCAGCCGCTGCCGAGCGCCAATTCCTGCAGGTGCGGCGTAGGGCGCCAGATAACGAAAGTGCCGTGCGTGGCCTGATGAGGGTGTACCAGGCGCAATCCCCCGACAAGGCGCAGGCGTACCTCGACAGCTTGCCACCCCGGCAACAAGCGCAGTTCGCCAGCCTGCGCCGCAGCCTGCAACTGGCGCGTCTGCGTCAGCAAGGCGATGAAGCCCTGCAGCGCGAGGACTGGTCGGCGGCCAGCCAGGCGCTGGGCCAGGCCTATGCGCTGGCCCCGGATGAGCCCTGGCTGGTCTATCAACTGGCCAACAGCCTGCGCCACCTGGGGCGCACCGGCGAGGCCGACGCGGCATTCGCCAAGCTGGTGCAGCGCCAGCCCAATGACCCGGCGACCCGCTATGCCCATGGCCTGTTCCTGGAGTCCAGCGACCGAGATGCCTTGGCCTTGGACAGCCTCGCGGCGGTGCCGCAGAGCACCTGGAGCGCTGACATGCAGGGGCTGGAGCAGCGCATTCGGCGCCGCATGACCCTGGCCTCGGCGCAGCAGTTGCAGGCACAAGGCCATAGCACACAGGCGTCCGCGCTGCTTGAGGCCAACCTGGCGCGTGGCGAGGGCGGCGCGGACGACCTGATGCTGTTGGCCGACTGGGCAGCGGCACGCGGTGAGCCGGGCAAGGCGCGCGGCTATTACCAGCGTGTGCTGGCCCTACAGCCCGGGCAGCCCGCAGCGCGCCTTGGCGTGATCGAAAGCTGGATCGCTGAAGGTGACCTCGCGCACGCTCGGCAGTTGCTGGCCGCTCAGCCGCCACAGTTGGCTGCCGATGACAGTAACGCCCAGCAGCGCATGGCGGCGGTATGGGTCGCTTTGGGTGAGCGCGACCAGGCAGCCAGGCTGCTTGAGCGGATGGCTGCTCAGCAGCCGCAGCCTGATCCGTTGCTGCGTCGCGACGCCGCCCGCCTGGTGGCGCAGTACGACCCGCAGCGGGCGCTGAGCCTTTACGCTGCAGCGATGGCCGATGCGCAGTTGCTTGACCCGGCGGCGGTGTCGCCACGGGACGACCGCGCAATGACGCTGGCCAGCCGAGAGCAGGACGGCGATGACTGGTTGGCGCGCAGCCTGCGCAGCGATGTCGATGCGCTGTATCGACAGCGCAATACCCACGTGACCCTGATGCATGACTACGGTTGGCGCCAGGACGACGGTACGCCGGGCACATCCGAACTGAGCACTCAGTCCACCTTGTTGCATGTCGATACCCCGTTGCAGGACGGCACCGCCTTTGCGCGCGTGGAGCGCATCGGCATGGATGCGGGGTCATTCGAACTCAATGATCAGGGGCGCAATACCACGGATTTCGGCACCTGCCAGTTTGTCGGCCGCAACGCTGACGGGGTGTCCTTCCCAGGCTGCAGCGGTGGCTCGCAAACCGCAGACGGTAGCGTGCTGGCGCTGGGCTGGCAGGGCAGCCGCTGGGCCCTCGACCTGGGTACCACCCAAGGCTACGAGGTCAACAACTGGCTGGGTGGCGCCACGGTCAACGGCGATGTCGGCCAGGTCGGCTGGTCGCTGACTGCGTCGCGGCGGCCGATGAGCAACTCGCTGCTGTCGTTCGCGGGCGCGCGTGACCCGGCGACGGGTGTGCGCTGGGGTGGGGTCACGGCCAACGGGGCCACGCTTGGCCTGAGCTGGGACCAAGGCGGCGATGACGGGGTTTGGGCCAGCCTGGGGCACCATTGGCTGTATGGCGAAAACGTGGCCGACAACCAGCGTACCCGTGCCATGGCCGGCTACTACCACCGCCTGGTGGAAAAAGCTGACGAGCGTGTGCGCGTTGGCGTGACGCTGATGCACTGGCGCCACGACAAGGACCTGGGCGGCTACAGCCTGGGGCAGGGCGGCTATTACAGCCCGCAGCGCTACACGTCGGTCGGCGTGCCGGTCAGTTATGCCTGGCGCAACTACGACTGGTCGTTGCTGCTGGAGGGCTCCGTCGGTTGGTCCCAGGCCCACAGCGGCAGCAGCCGTCTGTACCCGGACGCACATGTCAATCACAAGGTGCTGGCGCAGTATGGCGTCGACTCCAACCTCGACGCCATCAGCGACGCCAGTAACAGCAGCGGACTGGGTTACCGCCTGCGCGGTCTGTTCGAACGCCGGCTGAGCGATCACTGGGTGATGGGCGGCGGGTTCGACTGGCAGCACAGCGATGACTATGCACCGAGCCATGGCATGCTTTACCTGCGCTACCTGTTCGAACCGTGGCGGGGCAATCTGGCGCTGCCGGTGACGCCGCTGGAGCCTTACAGCGAGTGGCGTTGACAGGCGCATCTAAGGGGCGCTCAGCCGTCTTATGTCCACGACCGGCAGCCCACCGCGCCGCGCTGCCTCCAGGCCTTGCTCGCTGTCCTCGAACACCAGGCAGCGAGCAGGCGGCAGCCCCAGTCGCCGGGCGGCCTCTAGAGGGATAGCAGGATCAGGCTTGGCCTTGCCGACATCGTCGATGGTCACAATGGCGCCGAACAGCTCGACCAAACCCAGTGCGGCCAGTGAGTTCAAGACAATCTCGCGTGATCCACTGGATGCCACCGCCATGGGCTTCACCCCGGCAAACCGCCTGGCGATGGCAGTTACCTGGCTGATCTCACGCACATGCCGGGAAAGGTTGGCCAGGTAGTGCTGGCGCATCGTCGCCACCACCTTGGGGCGATCCAGCGTGACCTGGTGGCTCTGTTCGAAATGTGTCATCAATTGCGTCTCGCAAAGCCCGCAGCGGGCGGCGTGCCATGCGCTGTCCATGCCCTTGCCAGACGCAGCGAAGCCCGCGCGCCAGGCGCTGGCGTAGGCGGGCAGGCTGTCGATCAGGGTGCCGTCGCAGTCGAAAATCAGGCCTTCGGCGGCCAGCAAGCGTGTTTCCAGTGGGGTGTCGAGTGGGTGTTTCATAACGCTTCGACCTGGCCGGGGTAGCGGGTTTGCAGCACCACGGCGAGGGCGTCCGGGCGCCAGAATTCCTGGTCGAACTCCACGGGCTGGCCGCGCTCGCCGAAGCTCAGGCGTTCCAGGTAGAAACTGCTCGAGCCTGGGGAGACTTGCAGCAGGTCGGCTTGAAAGTCGTTCATCGTCTCAGGGTGCATGCACAACTCGCTGCGCGACTGCACGCGGCCGAAACGTTCGCGCAGCAGGGCGGTCAGCGAGGTGTTGAGGTCGGCGTCGAGCAACGCGGGGCACCAGTCGGCGACCAGCACATTGCACTCGAGCAGCACCGGGCGTTGGTCCACGTAGCGACGGCGCTGCAGGTAGAACACCGGCTCCTCCGCATGCTCCAGGCCCATGCGCTTGGCCAGCCAGGCCCCGGCTGGGCGGCGCTCGGCGTGCAGGCACTCGGTGCGTGGCGTGCGGCCCTGGGTGGCGACGTACTCCATGAAGCCTGTGATGCCGGTTGGGTCGTAGCGGATGCGTGGGGGGCTGACGTACCAGCCGCGGCGGTCCTGGCGGTAGATGACGCCGTCGGTTTCCAGCAATTGCAGTGCCTGGCGCAGGGTCACCCGCGTGCAACCGAAACGCTCGGCCAGGTCGCGCTCTGCGGGCAGCTTGCTGTCGGCGGGCAGGCAGCCTTTGGCCAGGTCACTGGCCAGTTGATCGCGGATACGCAGGTAATGGGGCTGGCTGGCGCGCCAGGTGGCCTGTGGCTGCGACTCGCTGACGAACGAGGTGCGAAACGGGTTCATGGCAATACCTCGGCGCCTGCAGGCAGGGGCTGTTGCTGGGCCAGCAGTTCGTTGCGCCAGGCCAGCAGGCCGTAGGCGGCCAATACCACGAAGCCGGCGTACAGGGCCGCTGTGAGTTGCAGGTCCTTGAACAGGAACAGCCCGACGTAGGCGCTGTCGAGCACGATCCACAGCCCCCAGCTGGCGACGTATTTGCGTGCCGCCCAGAAGCTGGCCACCAGGCTGAGCGAACTCAGCAGCGCATCGATCCACGGCGCGGAGGCATCGGTGTAGCGCTGCATGACGGCGCCAAGCAGTACCGCGCCAGCAAGCCCCGCCGCCAGGCTGACGATGGCCTCGCGGCGCGGCAGGCGTTGCACGCCGACCTTGCCGGCGACGCTGTAACCCTGGCTCCAGCGCCACCAGCCGTAACCTTGCAGCACGGCGAAGACCAGTTGCAGCAGCATGTCGCAATACAGCTTCACGTCGAAGAATATCCAGGCGTAGAGCAGCACGGCGACCACGCTTACCGGCCAGCACCAGCGAATACGTTGGGTGGTCAGCCACACGCCGAGGATATTGAACAGCACGGCGATGATTTCTAACGTTGACATGGGCGCCTCCTCGGCAGCGTCAGTACTGGGGCTTCAAGACCTTGTGCTTGAAGGCGCGCTTCTGTTGTTCCGATAACCCCTCGCGCCCCTGGTACGGCGCGCTGTACCAGCCGCCATAGGTGGGGTTGGGCAGCAGGAACCAGCGTTCACCCAGCCAGGCGAAGTAGGGGCGGGCCGCGTCGAGCTGGGCCTGCTGGCTGCCGCGGGTGGCCATGAAATCACCGAAACTGTCGCCCAGCTGCATCAGCACCCGCGCCTGGGTCCCCACCCAATGACGACGGCAGGTCTTGTCCGAACCGCTGGCCTGGCAACCGCCTATGGCGGTGCCGGCGGTGAGGATCTGGGCGCTGCTGTCGATGGGGAAACCGGCGCGGCGCAGGTTTTCCAGGGTTGCCTGCTCCTGGCCTGGCGCTCGGTTGGTCAGGTAGTACGGCGTGATACCACGGCGCGCGGCGGCCTGCAGAAAGTCCACCGCGCCGGGTAGGGCAGGGGCTTTGGCGCGGTCGACCCACTGGTACCAGGCGTCGTAGTCATAGGGGCGGTCATTGATGATCGAACGGGCGTTGAGCGGGACGTTATCCAGCAGGGTTTCGTCGATGTCGATGATCAGCGCCGGTGGCAAGCCGTTTAGCGCGCGCGGTGCGTGTGCCAGCGCATCCCAGGCGGGGTCGGCCAAGGCCCTGTCGAGGTGCTGGGTGGCACTGGCATACACCTGGCGGAACAGCAGGTCGTGTTCCACCGACGTCTGGGCCCAGAGCACTGCATCGAGCTGGTCGTTAGCGGGCGGGTGCTGCTGGCAACCGGTGAGCAGCGTTGCCAGCAGGGTGGCGATCAGCGAGACGGACCGGGTCATGGCGATTCCTCAGAAATTCACGGTGGCGGACAGGCGAGCGGTGCGCGGCGCACCCTGGAACAGGTAGCCATCCCCCATGTATTCGCCCACATCACGCCAGTAGCGTTTGTCGAAGAGGTTGTCCACGGTCAGGCGCACTACGGTTTCGTAGCCTTCCAGGTCCAGGGTGTAGCGCGCCCCGGCATCGAACACCGTGTACCCGTCGACCTTCACATTGCCGGCCTGGCTTGCATACTTGCTGGCGCTGTAGCGCAGGCCGCCGAGCAGGGCCAGGCCCTTGATGCTGGCGACACTGTAGTCGGCGTGCAGGCTGGCGCGCACGTTAGGCACGTTGATCGCCTGGTGCCCTTCGTAGCTGTCAGTGCCGCTGTCCTCGACCCGGGCGCGGATGGCCGCGGCACTGGCCGACACCTGCAACTGCTCGGTCAGGTGCCCGCTGGCGGACAGTTCGAGGCCGATGTTTTCCTGCTCGCCTTGCTGCACGTAGGTGAAGCTGCCGTCGCCATTGGGGCGTGAATACTGGTAGGCCTTGCTGATGCGAAACAGCGCGGCGCCGAGGCTCAAGCCCTGCCAGTCACGCTTGGCACCTACCTCCAGTTGCCGTGAAACCGTGGGCGGCAGGATCTCGTCGGCATTGGTGGTGAACCACGCCGCTTCGCCGCCCAGTGACAGGCCTTTGCTGTAGCTGGTGTACAGCGAGATGTCCGGGCGTGGTTTGTAGATCAGTGCCACGTTGGGCAGGAACTCCGAACGTTGGGTATGGCGCGTGGTGTTGCCGTCGATATCGAAGGTTTTTTCGTCCAGGCGCACCTGGCGGCCACCCAGAATGGCCTGCCAGTGTTCGCCGTAGCTCAGCCGGTCGCTGAAGAACAGCCCGTACTGGCGGCTGTCCAGGCGCCGATAGGTGTGGCCCAGCGGTTCGCTGGTCGGCGCAAAGTCGGGTACCGGCTGGTAGATGTTGGCGGTGCCCACCCATTCGTTGACCGAGTCGCGGCGGTCGACGATACGGCGCAGGGCGCTGCTGCCGACGGTCAGCTCATGCTGCAAAGGGCCGCTGTCGAAGCGCCCGCTCAGTGCCGCCTGGAGCTCGTCGTTGCGGCGGGTATCGTCGGGGTTGCGGAAGTCGTAGACATCGTAGTCGCCCTCGGGGCTGAAGTAGTTGGGCACGGCGGAGCTGGCGCAGCTCGGGGCGCCATAGCAGCCCCAGGCGAAGGCGCTGTAGTCGTCGATCACCACCCGGCTGCGCGAAGCGCTCAAGTTGGCGCTCCAGTTGTCGTCGAAGCGGTACTCGAAGCGGCTGCCAAGGTTGAGCGAATCGATACCCACCGGTTTCGACCAGCGCTGGTCGGCCAGGCGGTCCTTGGGGTCGATGCCGCTGGGCACCACGCTACCGCCGAGTAGCTGATAGCCCGGCACCGAGCGCTGTTCGCGGGTCTGGTACTCGGCATCCAGCTGCAGCAGGGCGGCATCGCTGAGGTTCCAGTCCACGGCCAGGGAGGCGAAATCGCGTTTGCCGTCCGAGTTGTCCACGTAGGAGCGTATGTCTTCGTGGGCGAAGTTGGCGCGCACGCCCAGGCGCTGCTCGCTGTCCAGCCAGCCGCCAAGGTCGGTGGCCACATAGCGCTCGCCTGATTCGTTGCTTGCGACGGTGACTGAATGTACGTTCTGCGGGCGCTTGGTGACGTAGTTGACCAGCCCGCCCGGCTCGGAAACGCCACTTTGCAACCCGGAAAGGCCTTTGAGCAGCTCGACCTGCTGTTTGTTTTCCAGCGCGACGTTCTGCTCGCCGGTGATGGTGCTGCCGTTGATTTTGTAGCTGTTGGCGGCGCTGAGGGAAAACCCGCGAACCACGAAGTTTTCGTAGTAACCGATCGGCGCATAGCTTTCGCCGGTCGAGGCGTCGTTGCTGAGCACTTCGCTGAGCAGCCTGGCCTGGCGGTCCTTGAGCAGTTGCTCGGTGAACACCGCAACCGAGGCCGGCGTATCGAGCAGTGGCGCCTCGCCCAGCCCCCCCACCGAGGCTGAGGAGGCTTGGTAGCTGTTGGTCTGTGCGCCCGTCACGGTGATGGCCTCCAGCAGGGTGCTGTCTGCCCAGGCCAGGGCCGGGTTCAATGACAGGCTCAGCAGCCCCAGCGCAAGGCCGTGGCGGTGATGAAAAGACAAGGATGAAGCCATGAACGAACTCCTGGGTGACCAGCGGTGTGGCACCGAAAATCGGGTAAACCTGTGCTCGCGATGCCACGCCTATGCAGCGGCGACAGCATCGTTGAGCGGGCGCTTGAAGGGGGTGTAACTTCAGGCCGGCGTTGCTCCGGTGGTCATTGGTAATGCAGGGTCAGCTGCCCATTCCTGCAGCGAGCCGTCATAGATCGAAACGCCCTGTCGCCCCAGGCGCGTCAGGGCCAGGGCAGTGGCGGCCGCGGAAATACCGCCGCCACAGTAGAGGACCAGTGGCTGGGTGCCTTCGACCAATGCTGGGCCGAGTGCGCGGGCCAATGCGTCGGGCGCCAGGTAGCGGCCCTGCTCGTCGAACAGTTGCCGCGCCGGTCGGTTGAGGCTGCCGGGGATATGGCCGCGTCGGGCATAGCGGGTCACCGCGCTGCCCTCGAACAGCCCCTTGGACAGCGCACACACCAGCGTGCCTGGCGCTTGTCCATCGAGTATGGCCAGCACGTCTTCGCGGTTTGCCCAGTACCCTGGATGGACGGTGAGCGACACTGGCAAACCCGCTACACCAGGCTGAGCTTGGTCACCGCGGGCCAAGGGCAGGTTGGCCTCGCGCCAGGCCTTCAGGCCGCCGTCGAGCACCGACGCGGCCACGCCCAGGCTACGCAGCATCCACCACAGGCGTGCGGCCCAAAAACCCTCATGCCGGTCGTAGACCACGATGTGCCGTGCCTCGGCGATGCCCAGGCGTGCCAGCGCCGCGGCTGCCTCCGTCGGCGAAGGCAGGGCGAAGCTGTAGCTCGCTGCGGTGTCGGCCAGCTCGCACGTCAGGTCGGCATGCCGCGCCGTCGGGATGTGTTCGGCCAGCCAGGCCGCATGGCCACTGGCGACGCGGTAGTCGCCATCGAACTGGGCGGCGGCCAGTTCCACACTGGCGTCGAGCACCACCAGCCCCGGCTGTTGCAGGGCGTGGTGCAAGGCGTTGGGTGAAATGAGGATGTCGGGCATAGGGGCTCCTGTCAGCGCGCGCGTGCGATGCGGTGCAGATGATCGAGCAGGCGGGTGCCTTCGCTGTCGCCAAACCATTGGCCATGGCCGATCAAGAAATTGTGGTAGGCGATATCGGCGTTGCTCCGGGACCCGACGATGCCCTGGAAGTAGTCGATCTCGGCGAGGGCGAAATCCACATGGACCAATGGCAGCAGCGCTTTGAGCGTGAGCAGGTCGGCCTGTGTCAGGGGCCGCTGGCTGTGGTAACCGGCCAGCAGTGCATCGACGGCGTCGAGGTCGGCGGCGGCGCGCCCGCCTGCATCGAGTTCAAGCCAGGGAATGCAATTGCGCTCTATCGCGGTGGCCAGGTCGAACACGGCGAAAGTCCGGTCACTCAGGCCGAAATCAAGGACGCTGCGCACCTGCGTGGTGTTTGCCGATTCGTCCCACAGCAGGTTGGAAGCGTGCCAGTCGTTGTGGGTCCACAGCGCCGGCTGGTGCTGCAGCAGGGGCAGCAGGGCGCAGTGATGGGGCAGATAGAGTTCGCTCAGGGCCTGCTGCCAGTGTTTGTCTGCGAGGTAGTGGGCCAGTGCGGGCTGCTGCGCCAAGGCCGTTTCGATGGACGACAGCGGCGCGTGGTGGCTGAAGAACCGCAGGTTGGCAATCAATACGGGCGTGCGTCGGGCGCCCGCAGTGAAGCCTTCGGCGGCCAGGTGCAGGCGAGCAAGGGCAACGCCCGCCGCATGGGCGTGCTGCAGGCTGAGGAAGGGTGTCCACGACAGCGCGTCACGGTACAGGTCGTGGCCCTGCGCGCAGGGCAGCACCTCGTAAGTCCAATCACCCAGGGCCACCACGCTGTCGCCGTTGTGGTCGAGCAACGGGGTAACAACGGGCGCGCCACGCTGTTCAAGGTGCTGAACGAAGCGGTGCTCCTCCAGCAGCCAGGCGGGCTGGCGGACACTGCGGTGGTGGCGTTTGACGAACAGCTCCCCCTGTTCCGTGCGCACCTGCGCGGCAGCCGAGAAGGGGCGGGGGCTGTGCCAGTGCAGCGGGCCCACGGCGCCAAGCCGCGGGAAGTGGCTCAGTACCGCTTCCACATCCACCTGAGTCAGCGCGGGCCAGTCGGCTTCTACCGGCTGCACGCCCATGCCATGGGCCATGCGCAAGGGCTCGTTCATGCCTGTGGCTCCGGCAGGTAACGGTTGCTGGTGGCACCACGCCAAGCGTCGGCGTCGGCCAGTACGCCGTGGTGGTGCAGCCACTGGGCGTAGGGGGCGATCAATTCTTCGCGTTGCTGGCCCCAGCGCTGCTCATGCAGCCAAGTGGGTGCGATGTGCTGTAGCGATTGGCTGAGCAGCGCCCTCGGAAAGTAAGGGGTGGCGGCCTCATAGGCGCCCAACGCGCTTTGCGGGTCAGCGGCCGCCGCGCGAAAGCCACGCTCGGTGGCGGCGAGAAAGGCGCGGGCGATCTCGGGGTTTTCCTCGAACCAGCGTTGCTGCCCGCCCAGCAGGTAGCTGTGATAACGCGGTGCGCCAATGTCATCGACTGGCCAGACCACACGTCGCTCGGCCGCAACCGGGCTGTCCATCAAGGCTTCCCAGGCCCAGTAACCGCCAAAACTGGCGTCGGCAATGCCTGCCGCCAGGTCTTCCGGGCGCAGTTCGCGCACTTTGCTGTCGACGATGATCACGGCATCCGGGTCGCCGCCATCGGCGGCCACCAGATGGCGCACCATGGCCAGGCCACGGGGCGTGGGGTTGAGCGCCAGGCGTTTGCCTGCGAGGTCCCTGGGGCGGCGAATGCCGAAGTCGGTGAGGGTCTGGATCGATTCAAGGCCCCGATGGTTGATGGCCGCGACACCCAGCAGCGGCTGGCCGAGGCTGCGCCTGACCAGCAAGCGATTGCTGGGAAACACGCCGACATCCGCATCGCCTTTGAGCAGGTGCTCCAACGTGTCGCCATGGAAGGGGTCGGGCACTACCAGTTGCACCGACAAGCCGGCGTCCTGATACCACCCGCGCTCCCTTGCGACGTAGAACCCTGCCGAATTTGGCCAAGGGTGGAAATACTCCAGCATTACCCGTACAGCGTTCATCCTTTCGTGCTCCTTGGTGCCCTCGGGGCTCAGGGAGCAGATTTAACGGGTAGACATCTGGTATATACCAATATCGTTCGGTGCTATTTTTATTCCTTCAGGTAATAAATTGGCCTGCTTTAATTTCTTTTTTGCTGTGGCGCATTCGGTTCATGCAGCCCGTCGCTCGCCCTTGAGCATTTTCCTGTGCGCCTCCATGGCAACGCCCATCTCTTCCAGCTGATCTTTGCCCAGCAGCTTTTTCGCAGTGGGGAACAGTTCGCCTTCCTCTTCTTCGATGTGATGTTCAAGCAGCTCTTTCATCACCTTCACCCGCCCGGCAAATTCGAGGGTGCCGGTTTCGGTATGAAGCAGATCAGGAAGCACCAGCGAATCCACGGTACGGTGCTCTTCCTTGGCTTCGTAATACATCTTCGCTTCTTCCTTGCCGCCGGCCTTCTTGATGGCCGGGTAGAGGATGTCCTCCTCCAGAGCAGTGTGGACTTGCAGCTCCTGCTCGATCCGGTGCAGCAGTTCGGCGCGCTTTTTCACGGCTCGCTCGGTGGTTGAAGACAATTCAGCCAGCAGCTTCTTCACCAATTTATGGTCTTGAATCAACAGGTCGATAGCGTTCATGCAGGCACCTCATGGCGGTCGGAGAAACACGGATTGCTGGGTACAAACTCATCGGTTCTGTTGCGGTGGACGTGATGGGCGTGCGAATGGTTCAAGTCTTTACCGCATGGCTCGCAGCGCGCAGATGAAGCGTCGAGGCCTGCGACAGCAAGCCTTGTCATGGTCGTCAGAGGATCGGTTTGCCGCCCGTGACGCCGTAGCGTGAACCCGAGATATAACTGGCTTCATCAGAGGCCAGCAAAACGTAGATCGGCGCCACCTCGACCGGTTGCCCTGGCCGCCCCATGGGGTAGCCCGAGCCAAAGTTTCTGACGGCCTCATCCGGCATGGTGGCGGGGATCAACGGCGTCCAGATCGGGCCTGGCGCCACGCTGTTGACCCGGATGCCTTGCTTCGCCAGCAACTGGGCGAGGCCTGCGGTGAAGTTGGCAATGGCGCCCTTGGTGGCGGCGTAGGCCAACAGGTTGGGTGACGGGTCATCGGAGTTGACCGAGCTGGTATTGATGATCGATCCGCCCTTCGGCATTGACGGCAATGCCCGTTGGCAGATGCGGAAGATGGCGGTGATGTTGGTGTCGAACGTCTTCACCCACTCCTCATCGTCAATGTCATCCAGGCTTTCATGGGCCATCTGGAATGCGGCGTTGTTGACCAGGATGTCGATGCGACCGAACTGTTCCACGGTCTTGTCGACGATGGTGTAACAGTGCTGTTTGTGCGCCAGGTCACCGGGCAGCAGGAGGCACTGGCGGCCCGCGGCTTCGACCCAGCGCGCCGTTTCTTGCGCATCTTCGTGCTCATCCAGGTAGGCGATGGCAACGTCCGCACCTTCACGCGCGTAGGCAATCGCAACGGCCCGACCGATGCCGCTATCGGCGCCGGTGATCAAGGCGATTTTGCCTTCGAGCCGGTTGTGGCCTGTATAGGTCTGCTCACCGCAGTCCGGGTACGGCTCCATCTTGCGCTGCGAACCGGGGACGCTTTGCGGTTGCGAGGGGAATGGCGGAGTAGGGTAGTCGCTCATGGTCGAAGCTCCTGCAGTTGAGAACGCTCATTACCGTTCGAACCGTGCGAGAAGCCAGTGTTGAAGTGGATGCTGGTTTTGAACGACGGACGGCCTGCCACCCACTTGCAATGAATTTTCGTTGAAGGGATCGCTCTATCGCTGATCAGCAGTGCGCTGCTCTCACCCCTTTCAGGAGCGCCCGAGTGCCTCGAATCATTACGCCCACCACCTCTGAGCATGAGATCGATCAGCAGAATGCGCGGATGTTCGGCACGCCCAAGGAACGCCTGGATTTCTATCGACGCGAAATCCAGTACGAGACCACTATCCTGGCCAACCGCACCGATGCGTATCTGGCCGCTCAGTCGTTCCTGGTCATCGCCTTCGTGTCTTCGATGAGCAACCTTAACCAGAGCTGGGGGGAAATGTTCACGTTGATCGTGCCGGCGTTTCTCGCCCTGCTCGGCGTGTTGAGCTCGTTGAATGCCTGGCCGGGCATCCGCGCGGCGTTCCGGATCATCGAGCACTGGCAGTTGAAGCAGAGCCACTTGCTGCGCAGTGAGCCGATGATGGGCCTGGCCTATGATGAATCGCCCTTGTTCTGCGAGGCTGAGACGTCCCGGGCCGGGCACCGGAAATCCTTGCTGTTCTCCCTTCGTACGCCTTGGATTTTTCTCGGGTTCTGGGTTTTGCTGGGCAGCTACTCGGTGTATATCCAGCTCGCGTGACGGGCGCGCTGCTGTGCGCAAGTGACTGCCAGCAAACCCTAGCGGCGCCTGCGTTGCGAACGGGTGAAGACAAACCCTGCAATCACACCCAGCAGCGCCGCACCCACCCATAACGATGTTTTATCTTTCTGAGTTCTCCAGCCACCGTCCACACTTCGCCGGTCATCGGGTGGCTCGAACAGATTCCCGGAAGATATCGCCGCGCTAGGGCTGCGGTTCAAGCCCCAGCGCGTGAGCCACCCTGACAACTGAGGCAGCCCCGGTACCAGGTAGCTGGCCAGATGGGCGAGGCGAGCGGCAGCGCCGACAGTGGTGCGCGCGCTCGGGGAAATGGCGCAGGCTACCATGGCGTTTGCCACCCGTTCCGGGTCGTAGATCGGCCCTGGGGGTGTCAGCGCGTGGCCGGTGTAGTTGCCTGCGTCCCGCAAGCCTGGCGTGTCCATGACGGCCGGATAAAGATCACACACATGAATGCGGGGGAACTCCGTCAGCTCGCCGCGCAGCGCTTCGGTCAGGCCACGCAGGCCGAACTTGCTCGCCGAGTAGGCTGCCGCATAGGGTTGGGCGATCCAGCTGCCAAGCGACAAGGTGTTGATCAGTATGCCGCTGCGCTGTGCCTTGAAGTAGGGAAGCACCACGTAAGCGCCCCGCAGATAACCGACCAGGTCGGTTTGAATCACCTGCTCATGTGCCTCTAGCGGTGTTTCGTCGAAGCTGCCCAACGCGCCAACCCCGGCGTTGTTGATCCAGATATCGATACGTCCATGGCCAAACTCGGCAGCTTGGGTGGCCAGGGCTGCCACTTGATCGCTGTGGGTGACGTCGGTGGTGATGGCGACAGCGTCCGTGCCACAGTCGGTGCATTCATCCAACACGTCGAACAACGCTTCCTCATCGCGTGCTGCGAGCACCAGGCGGGCACCTTTGCAGGCAAACGCATGCGCAGCCGCCCGGCCTATGCCGCTGGAGGCGCCGGTGATGACCACGACCTTTCCGCGCAATGGGCCTTTGATCGGCGTCGGGCTCATTGGCATGGAGTGCTCTGGGGCTGGTGAGTCTTCGTTGTCGTTAGACGGCAGTGTGGCACTGGCTTCTAGGGGGCAAAGCTCAAGGGTGGTTCCATCAGCCATTACCAGCTTCAAGCCCTCGATGGTGCCCGCTATCCGATCCGGGAAGACGGGTTCGCCTTCAGCATCCAGGCTGTCGTAGATGAACTGCGTGCCTTCGAGCCAGCCGACCGCAGTCAGCAGTTCGGGGCCGAGGTAATACTTGCCGTCTTGAAAGTACCCCGGGAACTGATGGGCGCGCTCGACGTTCTCCACGCAATAGCGCTCGCCTGGTTTCATACCTGTCGCTTGATCGATCATGGTGAAAACCCCTTTTCTGAAAGCCGGCTATGCAGCAGATATTGCAGTGAGTAAGCAGGGGAATCCGTTGGGCAGGACAAAGTTCAGAGCAAGCGTTTCAGCGGTTATTTTTAGCGGCGGATGACCCGTGTTTACCGTCCTCATCAACGCTGTACAAGGATTTGTTGAAACCTATACAAAAAGCTATTCTTGTACAGGATTTTCCCAATTGTTCGAGGTAAGCATGGTGCCTCCTGCGCGTTGGGCCAGCCTGTGCTTGCTGATGGTTGCGCTGTCGACCGTAGCAGCGGACTGGCGAGCCGAATTGCCAACGGCGCAACCGTTGGGTGCTGGCGATTTCACGTGGTTCGGCGTGCGCCTTTACAGCGCCCGGCTGTGGACAGTGGGGCCGGTTCAGGACTGGAACCAGCCCTTTGCCCTGGAACTGCGCTACCACCGATCGCTGTCCAAGGAGACGCTGGTAGACGCCAGCCTTGCGGAGATACGCCGCCTTAACGCCAACATCACGCCGCAGCAAAGCGCAGCGTGGAGCAAGGCGCTTGAAGCGGCATTCGTGGATGTGCGCCCGGGTATGCGTATCACGGGTGTGTACCTGCCAGGGCAAGGGTCTCGCTTCTATGTCGATGGCACACTCAGCCAGGTAATCGCCGACCCGGAATTTTCCCGAGCATTCTTCGCCATCTGGCTCGACCCACGGGCCAGGGACCCACAGCTGCGCCAGCGCCTGCTCGGGCTGGCGGGCAACGACCGAGGGACGTGAACATGTACAGAGCACTGTTACTGGTTGGCTGCCTGCTCCTCGGCAGTTGCGGCAATGTCGGTGTCGAGCACTACGCCAAGGAGCAGCCGAAACTCGACCTGGCGGCATTCTTCTCGCGACCGGTGCAAGCCTGGGGGATGTTCCAGAAGCGTTCCGGCGAGGTGGTGAAGCGCTTTCACGTGCGTATCGACAGCCGCCGCGACGGCGAGCGGCTGATCCTCGATGAGCATTTTCTTTACAGCGATGGCACGCGTCAGCAGCGAACCTGGACGCTGGTGCCGGAAGGTGCGGGCCGCTGGCGAGGAACAGCGGGTGACGTGATCGGCGAGGCCCATGGCCAATCGGCCGGTAATGCGCTGCGCTGGCGCTACCGGCTGGACCTGCCGGTAGACGGGGAGCATTGGCAGGTGGACCTGGACGACTGGATGTACCTGATGGATGACGACACCCTGATCAACCGCTCAAGCATGAGCAAACTGGGTGTGGAGATTGGGCAGATCACGCTGTTCTTTCGCCGCTTGCCAGAGGGCACACCATGAACCTGAATGCGCTCACTCAACGGGTTACGGCCGGTGAAGTAAAAGAGCTTGAACTGCTGTCGCTCGAAGGTGGCTTCTACATCCTCCGCGCACTGACCGGTGCCGGCCCGGTCACGTTGATTGATGATCGTGGTCAGCCCGTTCGCCTGCGCTCCACCACCGAGCTGCGCCACTTGCTGGCCGAGCTGCCACCGGTGCCGTGCATGCTGGTGCAGCAGGTGGTGCATGATGAAATGTGTGGGCAGCGTGACGGGCCTATCGCGCCGCTGCGGGTGCCCGTGACGCTGACAACCCAATGGTAGCCCGGCCCTCGCGGCTGGGGTTGGTGCTCGGTGACCAACTGTCGTTCGACCTGGCAAGCCTGGCGGCCCTGGACCCTACCCGCGACGCTATTCTGATGGCGGAAGTGGAGGGTGAGGCCCGCTACGTGCCGCATCATCCGCTGAAGATCATCCTCATCTTCAGTGCCATGCGGCATTTCGCAAAGGCGCTGCGGGAGCGGGGTTGGCAGGTGCACTATGTCGAGCTCAACGCTGCCGGCAACAGCGGTAGCATTGCGGGCGAGCTGCGTCGCTGGCAGCAGGCATTGGGCGCCACGCACATCCACCTGACAGAGTGCGGTGAATGGCGCCTGGAGCAGGCGCTGCGCGATGCGCAGCTGCCGCTTGTGTGGCACCGCGATACGCGCTTTTTGTGCTCGCGTGAAGCCTTCGCGCGGTGGGCGCAGGGGCGTAAGCAACTGCGCATGGAACATTTCTACCGCGGCATGCGCAAGCGTTGCGGGTTGCTGTTGGAGGCCGATGGCAGCCCCGCAGGCGGTGCCTGGAATTTTGATGGGGACAACCGCAAGCCGTTGCCGCGCCAGTTGCGAGGGCCGTTCGCTGCGCAGTTTGAGCCGGACGCGATCACGACAGCGGTAGTGGCCTTGGTTCGCCAGCGTTTCAGTGACCATTACGGGGCCGTGGACGGGTTCAACTACCCCGTGACCCATGAGCAGGCTCATCAGCTCTGGCAGCATTTTCTCGATTTCGGCCTGGCGGCGTTCGGTGACTACCAGGACGCCATGGCAGAAGGCGAACCGTACCTGTTCCATGCGCGCATCAGCGCGGCACTCAACATTGGCCTTCTGGATGTGCGTTGCCTGTGCGACGACGTCGACAAGGCGTGGCGTGAGGGGCGGGTGCCGCTGAATGCCGCCGAAGGCTTCATCCGCCAGTTGATTGGCTGGCGCGAGTATGTGCACGGCATCTACTGGCTGCGAATGCCTGAGTATGCCGGGCTCAATCATCTGGGAAACCAGCGTGCCTTACCGGAATTCTACTGGACGGGCGCCACCCGCATGCGCTGCATGGCGCAAACCATCGGGCAGACGTTGCGCTTGGGTTACGCCCACCATATCCAGCGGCTGATGGTTACCGGTAATTTCGCCCTGTTGGCCGGCATCGTGCCAGATACCATTTGCGAGTGGTATTTGGCGGTGTACATGGATGCCTTCGACTGGGTCGAACTGCCTAACACGCTTGGCATGGTCATGCATGCCGACGGTGGGTACCTGGGGTCGAAACCGTACTGTGCCAGTGGTCGTTACATCCAGCGGATGTCTGACCATTGCAAGGCGTGCGGCTACAAGGTCGACCATGTGATCGAGGAGGATGCCTGCCCATTCAATGCCTTGTACTGGCATTTTCTGATGCGTCACCGCGATCAGCTGTCGGCCAATCCACGCCTGGCCATGGTCTACCGTAACCTGGACGGCATGCCGCTTGGCCATCGGGAAGCGGTGTGGCAGCGTGGCCAGTCACTGCTGGCGCGGCTGGATGCTGGTGAGGTGGTATGAAAAAGAGCCTGCTGCCCAGCAAAACCTGCGTGGTATGTGGCCGACCCTTCAATTGGCGCAAGCGCTGGGCACGCTGCTGGGCCGAGGTGCGCTATTGCTCCGAACGCTGCCGCCGGTCAGCGCCGCGCCGCGATCCGCAGCAGTAATGGCAGGACCAGGGCCCACACCGGCATGAGCAACAAGCCGGTTTCAATCACACCCAGCGGCAGGCCGACCCCCGCCAACCTGGCGCCACCGACGTAGGCCAGTGGGGCGCCAAGGGCGCCCAGCAACGCGCCGCGCCAGTAAGGCCGGCCGGCCCAGGCCAGGCTATGGCGAAGGCCGCTGGCCAGCACCCACCACAGCAACACCAGCCACAAGGGCAGGGGCCACGTATCGAAGCTGAATACGCCCAGTGCCCCGAGCACGCTATCCAGCACGCAGCCGGCCAATGCGACACGCAACAATGCCTTGATTTCTACCTTGTAGTCCGGGCAGAGCCACAGGTGTATGGCCAGGCCGAGCGGCACCAGCAGCAATAAGCCAGGGTAGCGAGCGCCCAGCACGCAAGCCCACCAACCGGCCTGCAACCAGAGTGCATTGGCGACCAGCCAGCTCCTAGGCATCATTCACCGGCCGGACAAAAATGGGCGTCGAGATTGCCCCTTTCAAGATTATTGAAGGGCTTGGCGAATGGCTGAAAAACGGACATGTTTGGCTCCAGATGATCCTCAGCAACAGTGAGCTGATGTAGGGATACAGCTGAAGCCTATGACTAAATTTGTACAAGTCAACGAAGTTGTACAGCTTTTTATCCAGTCCTGGCCTCACTCAGCGGTTACGTAAGTGAGCGATTTCCGCTTGCAGTTAGCGAACCCGCTGCTCGGTGTTCATTTTGATACTGAATGACCGGCTGAGTGCTACGAAGGAACCTATTCCAGTGCTCGCGTCTCGATTATCAGAAGAGCATGGGGTGATCGAGATGAATGCGTTTACAAAGCCCGTCGGCGCAGAGCAGCGCCGTCTCGAAGCCATCACTCGTTGGTTCGTAACCTTCGATGACCAGGCAATTCGGCGCAACTGCCCCAGCAGTTACCACGAGGAACTGCTGCGCCAGGCCGATGAAATGGACCGGCTGGACCTGATCGATTGGGAGGCGTGGCGTGACCTGCGTCGCTTGGCCGATCAGTCTTTTATGATGGCGGTCGCGGGTGCGGATTATCATGCCTTAACGGTGACGCCCCTGCGGACCACGGCGCTTCCTGAATGATTCTCCTCGGTTGCGCCGGCTGGAGCTTGTCACGCCTTTACGGCAATGAGTTTGCTTCAGAGGGAAGCCAGTTGCAGCGTTACGCGGCACGTTTGAATGCGGTTGAGATCAACACGTCGTTTTACCGTCCTCATCGCCCAAAAACCTATGCCCGATGGGCTGAATCGGTACCTGAGGATTTTCGCTTTTCAGTCAAGCTGCCCAAGGCCGTCACGCATGAGCAGAGGTTGCAAGCGTGCGAGGGGTCGCTCGACAGGTTCCTTGATGAGTGCGGGCATCTGGGCGGTCGCCTCGGCTGCCTGCTGGTGCAGTTGCCACCTTCGTTGGCGTACGACGGTGCCGTGGCCTATCGATTTTTTGAGTCTGTGCGAAAGCGTTATGCAGGGTCGCTGGCCGTTGAACCCAGGCATCGATCATGGTCGGCAGCGCAGCCGTTGCTTGTCGACTTTCAGGTCGCTCAGGTCGCTGCCAGCCCGGCGCGCTTTGGCGTGGATGCGCTGCCAGGAGGCTGGCCGGGGCTGGTCTACTGGCGTTTGCATGGCGAGCCGCAGATCTACCGCAGCGCCTATGGCAGCGAGTATCTGCAGCGCCTGGCGGCCCAGTTGAACGTTCGACGTGCTGCGGGGCTACCTACGTGGTGCGTGTTCGACAACACTGCAAACGGTGCCGCGTTGGGCGATGCCCTGGCTATGTCGGCCTATCTGCGCAATGACGCTTAGGCGCGCGGGCCAGTGCTGACCTTGTAACGTCGCTAGCGCAGTGCGTCGGATCCACAGACGGTGTCGAGCATGGACTGGCACCGTTCGGTAACATGGCCCAGCACTTGGGCCCGTCGTTGAAAGAGATTTGTATGGAGCTGCGTCAACTTCGCTATTTTCTGGGTGTATTGGAGTACGGCAGTCTGGGTAGGGCTGCGGTCGAGCTTGGGGTTGGCGCCTCTGCATTGAGCCAGCAACTGTCGAAGCTGGAGAGCGAGTTAAGCACCCGGCTTTTGACACGTTCGAGTACCGGCGTCGCTCCGACGGCAGCGGGCCTGGCCTTCGAGTACCATGCTCGCCTGGCGCTTCGCCAGGCAGAACATGCCGTCCTGGCGGCACAAAGCGGGCGCATGAGCGGCTATGCCAGCGTGGGGCTGGCACCGACCACGGCGTCGATTCTTGGCCTGGCATTGATCGACAGGATGCGCGAACGCTATCCCAACATTCGTCTGCACCTGGTGGAAATGCTATCTGGCTATCTGACCAACCAACTCAATACCAGGCACCTTGACCTGGCGGTGTTGTTTCAGACGGAAACAGGGCCGCGATTAGAGGTGCGGGCGCTTTTGACAGAGCGACTGTTCGTGCTGGTTCCTGCGCCGCTGGTCAACGCCGAGTGGGGCGAGTCGTTGACACTGGAGCAGATCGCGACGCTACCCTTGGTGATGCCCAGTACACAGCATGGTTTGCGCACGACAATGCGCTCGATTTTCGAACGGGCGGGGCTAGAGACCAGCATCGTCATGGAAGTCGATGGCCTGTCGTTATTGATGGATTGCGTCTGTGCCGGGCATGCCGCCACCATTCAGCCCGGCGCGACGGTGGCCCGGGCGCATCAGGCTGGCTTGCGCGTGTTCGCTATCGATGAAGCACAGGCGCAGCGTCGCAATGTGATTGTCAGCCTGACCGATGACGAGCTTTCGCCGGCCGCGTTGGCAACACGGATCGTATTGCAGGAGGTCGCCCGGGACTTGGTGGAACAGGGCCGATGGCCTGGGGCCCGGTTGCTTTGACCCAGGCTCGGGGGCCTCTCACCCAACCCCTTTAGTAAAACTAAATGCCTCCCCTCGGCGATCGCGTTTCGCACCCTGCGGGCACTGATTAAAGTCCGTGGCCACGAAGAGCCCCCGAACATTCGGCTCTTCGCGACCTGGAGGCAAAATGATCGATGTGTTAGTCATCGGAGGGGGCAATGCCGCCCTCTGTGCCGCGCTGATGGCGCGCGAGGCCGGAGCCAGCGTGCTGCTGCTCGAGGCTGCACCCCGCGCCTGGCGGGGTGGCAATTCGCAACATACGCGTAACTTGCGGTGCATGCATGATGCCCCGCAGGACGTGCTGGTGGAGGCGTACCCGGAAGAAGAGTTCTGGCAGGATCTGCTGAAGGTAACCGGTGGCCAGACTGACGAGAAGCTCGCGCGCCTGGTGATTCGCGCGTCCTCCCATTGCCGCGGGTGGATGCGCCGTCATGGCGTGCATTTTCAGCCGTCGTTGTCTGGTGCGCTGCACACCGCACGGACCAATGCCTTTTTCATGGGCGGCGGCAAGGCGCTGGTCAATGCCTACTACCGTAGCGCCGAAAACCTCGGGGTAGAGATTCGCTACGACTCACCGGTGGCCGACATCGAACTGCAGGGTGGTCGCTTCGTTGCAGCCCATGTGCCGGCGCGTGAGTGCCACGGGCGACAGCTGCCTGCCGAGCGCATCGAAGCGCGCAGTTGCGTCCTCGCCGCCGGCGGCTTCGAGTCCAATCGCCAATGGTTGCGTGAGGCCTGGGGGGAGAACGAGCGGGGGGAGTGGCCTGCGGACAATTTCCTGATTCGCGGTACGCGTTTCAATGACGGCGTGCTGTTGCGCCGCATGATCGAAAAGGGCGCTGACAAGATTGGCGACCCGACACAGGCGCACATGGTGGCGATCGATGCCCGTGCCCCCCTGTACGACGGGGGTATCTGCACCCGTATCGATTGCGTGTCGCTGGGCGTGGTGGTCAACCGCGACGGTGAACGCTTCTACGATGAGGGCGAGGATTTTTGGCCCAAGCGCTATGCCATCTGGGGGCGCTTGGTGGCGCATCAGCCGGGGCAGGTTGGTTTTTCGATCATCGACCAGAAAGCGCTCGGTCGGTTCATGCCGCCGGTTTTCCCGGGCACCGCCGCCGACAGCCTGGAGGCGTTGGCCGGTTTGCTGGGTTTGCCCGTGCAGGCCTTCGTTGAAACCGTGCGGGCCTACAACCGTGCCTGCCAGGTGGGAACCTTCGATCACACGCGCCTTGATGACTGCCACACCGTGGGCCTCGAACCGGCTAAAAGCCACTGGGCGCGCCCGCTCGATACTCCGCCTTACTACGGGTACCCCCTGCGTCCTGGCGTGACCTTTACCTACTTAGGGCTGCGCACCGACGAAACCGCCGCGGTTCACTTCGATGGGCGCCCCAGCCCGAACCTGTTCGTCGCCGGCGAGATGATGGCGGGCAACGTGTTGGGCAAGGGTTACACCGCAGGTGTCGGCATGTCCATCGGCACCGCGTTCGGCCGCATCGCGGGGACCAGCGCCGCGGCTGCGGCAGGACACGTTTATCCAGAACAAGAGAATCGCCATGACCGCACAACTGCCTGAACCACGCCAACCGGATGCCGCCCAGCCGGGCCTCGCACTGATCCCGGTACTGAACCTGGAAGAGCAGGAAGTCGATCGGCAAATGCGGATCTGTAACGCCTGCCGATACTGCGAGGGTTTCTGCGCTGTGTTCCCGGCGATGACCCGCAGGCTGGAGT
Source organism: Pseudomonas sp. ITEM 17296 (assembly GCF_028895205.1). NCBI lineage: Bacteria > Pseudomonadati > Pseudomonadota > Gammaproteobacteria > Pseudomonadales > Pseudomonadaceae > Pseudomonas > Pseudomonas sp. ITEM 17296. The sequence goes on from NZ_WJRS01000002.1 coordinate 56,050, forward strand.
TCGGCAAGGCCGATATCCATTACCTGGCCAACCTTTGCCACAACTGTGGCGCCTGCCTGCACGCCTGCCAGTATGCTCAGCCCCACGAATTTGCCGTGAACGTGCCACAGGCGATGGCCAGAGTGCGCGGGCAGACATATGCCGATTACGCCTGGCCGCCCCTCTTTGGTCGACTGTATCGGCACAACGGCACCTTTGTCGCCGGTGCTTTGGTAATCGCGTTGTCACTGTTCTTGCTGCTGACGTTGTACGTCAACGGCACGTTGCTGCCGGGGCGGTTGGCGGGGAACTTCTATGCTGTCTTCCCGCACAACACCTTGGCCTTGATGTTCGGCGGTGTCTTTGCCGCGGCAGCGGTGGCGCTGACGGTGGCGATACGGCGTTTCTGGCGTTCGGTCTCGCCTGCCGAGGCCCTGGCGCAACCGGCCAAGGGGGCAGTGTTCGAGGCCTCGAGCGCGGCGTTGACCCTGAAGTACCTGGACGGTGGGCATGGCCAAGGCTGCACTGATGTCGATGATCGATACACGCTCTGGCGCCGTCGTTTCCATCATTTCACCTTCTACGGCTTCCTGTTGTGCTTCGCTGCCACTGTGGTCGCTACCGGGTACCACTACCTATTGGGCCAGCAGGCGCCGTATCCATTGCTGAGTGCACCGGTGCTGCTGGGAACCTTGGGTGGTGTTGGCCTGATCATCGGGCCGGCCGGGCTTCTGATGCTCAACCTTCGCAGGGCACCGGAGCAGGGCGATGTTGCCCAGCGCCCCATGGACCGGGCTTTCATCCTGCTTCTGCTGCTGGTCAGCGCTACTGGCCTGGGCTTGCTGGGCCTGCGTGACACTGCAGCGATGGCAATTGCGCTGGCGATTCACTTGGGTGCGGTGATGGCGCTATTCATCACGCTGCCATACGGCAAGTTCGCCCATGGCCTGTTCCGCAGCGCCGCACTGCTCAAATTTGCGATCGAAAAGCGCCGGCCCAACCCACTGGGTTTGGGGGAGGAATGAGCCATGAACGCAGCGCGTAATTACCCTGCGTCGCGTCAGGCCGGAAGACGCGCATTGCATTCAACGGTTCGGCCATTTGTCCAACAAGATCGACACGAACTTTTCCGCGGCGGGCGACAGAGACGCCCCTCGGCGATAGACCAATCCCAGTGTACGGGTTACCTGCGGGTCGATCAGCGGCACGCTGACCAGCGTCGGGTGGTCGGCGCTTGGCATGGCCAGGCTAGGCATGGCCGACACGCCCAGCCCGGCCTCGACCATGCCCAGCGAGGTGGACAGGTGCTGAACCTCATAGAACCACTTCGGCCGCAGGTTGAGCCCGGACAGCGCATGGTCCAGCAGCATGCGGTTGCCGCTCAGGCGGCCTACGCCGATCAGCCGGTAGTCGGCCAGCTCTGTCCAGGTGACGGAGTCACGGTTCGCCAATGGGTGGTCCCTTCTGCAGGCCAGCACGAAATGCTCCTGCACCAGGGAGACGAACTCGATGTCTGGGTGCTGGCCGCTCATCATGTTGATGCCGAAGTCCGCCTCACCCCGCAGCACGGCTTCGAGCCCGTCATTGGCGCTGAGGTCCAGCAGGCGAATTCGGATCTTCGGGTACTGCTCGTTGTAGTCGCGGATTACCGACGGCAGAAAATAGAACGCTGCCGTCGGGATACAGGCAAGGGTGACCTGGCCACTCTGTCGTTCGGCGAGTTCGCGAATGCTCAGGATCGAATCTTCGAAGTCATCCAGCAAGCGCCTGGCCTTGGGCAAAAAGTCCCGCCCGACGCTGGTGAGGCTAACGCGCCGGGTGGTGCGTTCCAGCAACGAGGTCCCTAGTCCTTCCTCGAGCTTCTTTATCCGCCGGCTGAGTGCCGGTTGGGACAGGTGCAATGCTTCTGCAGCTTCATGGAAGCTGCCCAGTTCGGCGATTTTCACGAAAGATCGAATGTCTTGAAGCTCATATTCCATCTGAGTTGACTCCCCAACCTTGGTCGCAAATTGATGTGTGAATCGCAATAATGCCTACGATATTTGCATTGGAATGATTTATACAGAGCTGTCAGTCTTGTGCCCACAACATCAATGATGTCCATTGATCAACAAGAGTGCAAAATCATGCAACGAATTCCCTGCGTGCTCATGCGCGGTGGCACCTCTAAGGGGCCCTTTTTCCATGCATGGGATCTTCCTGCCAATGTGGTCGAACGCGACGAACTGCTGATCAACCTGATGGGCTCCGGGCATGAACTGGAAATCGACGGTATTGGCGGTGGTAGCCCTCAAACCAGCAAGGTCGCGATCGTCAGCCCTTCGCTGCATGCCGACGCCGACGTCGATTACCTCTTCGTCCAGGTCATGGTTGCCCAGCGCCGGGTCGATACTGCGCCCAACTGCGGCAACATGCTGTGCGCCGTTGGCCCGTTCGCCATTGAGCAAGGGCTGGTCAAGCCCCAGGATGGCAAGACCCTGGTACGCATCCGTAATTTGAACACCAACACCTTCGTTAACTCGCTGGTGGAAACACCTGGCGGGATCGTCCGTTATGAAGGCCGTACGGCGATCGACGGGGTACCCGGTACTGCCGCCCCGGTGCACCTGACCTTCCTCGATGCGGTGGGCAGCAAGACTGGCAAGCTGTTCCCGACTGGCCAGGCCCAGGATGTCATCGACGGTGTGCCAGTCACGTGCATCGACATGGCCATGCCGATGATGATCGTCGATGCCAGCCAGTTGGGTGTCACGGGTTCCGAGACCCCGACGCAGTTGGATGCGGACACGCGCCTGCTGCAACGTTTGGAGGCGTTGCGCCTGAAGGCAGGCAAGGCGATGGGGCTGGGCGATGTCAGCGGCATGGTGATTCCAAAGCCAGTGTTGGTTTCTCCGGCGCGCTATGACGGCACGCTGCAGGTCCGCTACTTCATGCCCCATAACTGCCACCGCGCCCTGGCCATTACCGGTGCCATTGGCCTGGCGACTGCCTGCGTCAGCCCTGGCACGGTGATCTTGGACATGCTCGGGGATCAAGCCCAGCAATTGAAAGAGGTTCGTCTGGAGCACCCGAGCGGCGGTATCGACGTGGCGCTTACGCGCAGCGGTGCCGATGGCAAGACACTTCAGGCCTCCGTGGTGAGAACCGCGCGCCGACTCTTTTCAGGCTTCGTCTACGCCCCGACCTTGCGCAGGATGGCAGGGTAGGAAGGGGCGGATCACGTTGGCAACCATCGCATCCGCACAATTTCAACAATGGGTGATGCCTCATGAAACTCGCGAAGTCACTGTATTTCCAGATCCTCTGCGCTGTCCTGCTGGGCGTGGTGGTTGGTCACTTCTGGGCGCAACAGGCCGTTGCGCTGAAGCCACTGGGTGATGCGTTCATCAAGCTGATCAAGATGATGATCGCCCCCGTGGTGTTCTGCACCATCGTCACCGGCATCGCCGGCATGACCGACAAGCGCTCCCTTGGGCGGTTGATGAGCAAGACCTTGCTGCTGTTCCTGGTACTGACGGTGGTCAGCCTGATCATTGGCCTGGGGGCGGTGTACCTGTTCCGTCCGGGTGTTGGCATGAACATCGATCCGGCTACGCTCAGCACTGTAGGCCTCAGCCAGTACACCGCCTCTGCGGCCAAGCTCAGTGTGGTCGATTTCTTCATGCACATCATTCCGGACACCTTCATGGGGGCGTTCAACAAGGGTGAAGTGCTGCCGGTGTTGTTCATCGCTGTACTGAGCGGCTTTGCTCTGTCGTCAATGGGCGAGAAAGGCAAACCGGTACTCGATGTACTGGAGTCGGCCTCGACCATGGTGTTTCGTATCTTCGGCTACCTGATGCGCTTCGCCCCAATCGGCGCATTCGGTGCACTGGCCTTCACTGTCGGGCAGTACGGCGTGACGTCCCTGGGCGCATTGGCCAAGCTGGTAGGTACACTCTATATCGCCTGCGCATTCTTCGTGCTGGTCGTGCTGGGGGCTATCTGCCGGGCGCACGGCTTCAGCCTGTGGAAGCTGCTGCGGTATTTTCGCGAGGAGTTTCTGGTGGTGCTCGGCACATCGTCGACCGAGCCCGTTCTGCCGCGCATGTTGGAAAAACTCGAGAAGCTTGGCTGCAAGAAAGGTGTGGTGGGGCTGGTGCTGCCAACCGGCTATTCCTTCAACCTCGACGGTACCGCCATCTACCTGTCACTGGCAGCGGTATTCATCGCCCAGGCTTGCAACATCGATCTGACGTTGGGCCAAACGTTGACAATGCTGGCGATCATGCTGTTGTCGTCCAAAGGCGCTGCGGGCGTCACCGGCAGTGGCTTCGTGGCGCTGGCCTCGACGTTGACGGTTATTCACGACATCCCGTTGGCAGGGCTTGCCTTGCTGATCGGTATTGATCGCTTCATGTCCGAAGCGCGTGCACTGACCAGTCTGGCCAGCAATGCCGTGGCCACGGTGGTCATTTCACTGTCGGAGAACGCTTGTGATCGGGAAACCTTGCTGCGTCGCCTGAACGGCACCCCGGCAGCACCGGACGAAGCGGACACGGCGCAGGCCAGCTGGTCAGCCGAACCTCGGCATCACGGCTAATAGCCGCTTCCCCCTCCCATTGTTGACTTAAAATCCCACTCAACATCCCAGTGATGTCGAGTGGGGTAGGGGGCCGTCTGCCCTATAGACGGCCGCACACAATAAAAACAAGAGAAAAGACCATGCTCGCACTTCTGGGCCTGATTATGGTGGTGACCTTCACCTACCTGATCATGAGTAAACGCCTGTCTCCTATCGTTGCCCTGACCGTCGTTCCGATTGTTTTCGCTGTGATTGGCGGCTTTGCGCCTGACCTTGGCAAGATGATGCTCGATGGGCTGAAAATGGTCGCACCGTCTGCGGCGCTGCTATTGTTCGCCATCCTGTTTTTCGGCCTGATGATCGACGCGGGTCTGTTTGATCCGCTGATCCGCAAGATTCTCAAGCGGGTGAATGGCGACCCGATCAAGATCGCCATCGGTACCGCCTTGCTGTCGCTGCTGGTGGCGCTGGACGGTGATGGCACCACGACCTACATGATTACCTGTGCCGCCATGCTGCCGCTGTACAAGCGTATCGGCATGAACCCGATGATCCTGGCCACCGTATCGATGCTGTCGTTGAGCATCATGAGCGGCATGAGCCCATGGGGCGGGCCTGCCACCCGTGCCATTGCGGCGCTGGGTCTGGATGCGACCGAGTACTTCATCCCGATGCTGCCGACCGTCATCGGTGGGGCAGCGTGGGTAGTGTTCACAGCCTACTTGCTTGGCCGCGCCGAGCGCCGACGCATCGGCAACATCGCGCTGGAGTCCGGTGGTGGTAACTGCTACATCAAGGAAATCCTCGGCGATAACCCGCACAAGCGCCCACGGCTGGCCTATGTGAACCTGTTGCTGGTCATCGCTGTCATGACTGCGCTGGTGCTGGGAGTTATGCACGCAGCCATCTTGTTCATGATCGGTTTTGTCGCCGCATTGATGATCAACTACCCGCAACTGGACTTGCAGAAAGAGCGCATTCTCGCCCATTCAGGCAACGCCATGACCGTGGTGCTCCTGGTGTTCGCCGCAGGCATCTTCGCCGGTATTTTCTCGGGTACGAAGATGGTCGATGCGTTGGCGCAGACCCTCGTGGACTGGATTCCGGAAGCCTGGAGCCACTGGTTCCCGCTGGTGGTGGCGCTGACCAGCATGCCGCTGACCTTCGTGCTTTCGAACGACGCTTACTATTTTGGCGTTGTGCCGATCCTGGCCAATGCGGCTGCCGCGTATGGTATCGACCCTGTAGAAATTGCCCGCGCCTCGGTGCTGGGCCAGCCTGTACACCTGATGAGCCCGCTGGTGGCTTCGACCCTGCTGCTGGTGGGCATGGTCGATCGAGATATCGGCGACTTCCAGAAGGCAACCGTGAAGTGGGCGGTTTTGACATCGCTGGTCATCACTGCGCTGGCCTTGCTCACGGGTGCCTTGTCCTTCTTCGTCTGATCTAAAGAGGGCGCAGCTTGCGCCCGCCTCATCCAATAACAACAACAGAGTATCGAACATGTCCCGAGCTGTTTTCCGTGGGGCCACCTGTGGCCTGCTCTGCGGCTGCTTGCCTGTGGCCGGCGCTGCCGGATTCATCGACGACAGCAAGCTCAAACTGCAGCTGCGCAACGTCTATTTCAACGAAAACTTCCGCGACGAACAGGGCATGAGCGCCCGCGCTGCTGCGACCGCCAAGAGTGAGCGAGTGGAATGGGCGCAGGGCTTTTTGCTCGACTACCAATCAGGGTTTACCCAAGGCCCGCTGGGCCTTGGGCTAGACGCCCTAGGGCTTGTAGGCGTGCGCCTCGACTCGGGGCGCGGCCGCAGCGGTACCGGCCTGCTGCCGGTCCATGACGACGGCCGCGCCGCAGGCGAGTTTGCCAGTGCCGGCGTGACTGCCAAGGCGCGGGTGGGGCAGACCGTGATCAAGCACGGTACCTTGCTGCCCAAGACACCGGTGCTTGTTTATAACGATGCCCGGCTTCTGCCGCAGACCTACCAGGGCACGCAGTTGACCAGTACGGATGTCGATGGCCTGACGCTGACTGCCGGCCACTTGGATCGGTTCAAGCAGCGCGACTCGTCCAACAGCACGGGCCTGTACCTGGATGGTTACGGCGGCAATGAGTCTGGCGATTTCAGCTTTGCGGGTGCTGACTTAGCCATCAGCAAGCAACTGCGTGTGAGCTACTTCCACGGCCAGCTCGAGCACTTCTACCGCCAGGATTATGCAGGGCTGGTGCACGATCTACCCTTGGCCGGCGGGGTGTTCACCACCGACCTGCGCTACTTCAAGAGCCGCGACAGCGGAGCTGCTTATGGCGGCAAGATCGACAACGACATGTTCAGTGGGCAGGTGTCGTATACCCACTCCGGGCACACCGTCGGTGCCGGTTACCAGATGCTAGATGGCGATGCCGGGCTGCCCTACATCAGCGGTGCGACGGTTTATTCGTTCAGCAACGTTGGCATCGGCAAGTTCATCGAGGAGGAAGAGAAAACCTGGATGGCAAGCTATGCCTACAATTTTGCAGCAGCCGGTGTCCCTGGGCTCACGTTCATGGCGCGATACCTGAGCGGGGACAACGGTCGTTCCGTTGAAGCCGAACTCAACGAATGGGAACGTGACATGGAACTGGCCTACGTTGTGCAGTCAGGGCCCGTCAAAGGGCTGGGTGTAAAACTACGCAACTATGTCTACCGTTCTGATTTTTCCCGCGGGCGCGACAGTAATCGCATCTACCTGACCTACGACATTGCGATTTGGTAATGCGGCACCCTTGCAAGTACAGGTGGTGGTCTTTGAGATAGCCGAGCACGGCCAATACGGGATCATTTGCTATCGTGGTGTCGACTCGTAGGAGGTTTGCGCCGTGTGATGTTGGCTGGCTCAATCACAGCACCTTGTCGAGCGTGATGGGAAAGTCCCTTACACGCTTGCCCGTGGCATGGTAGACCGCGTTGGCCACCGCGGCGGCTACCCCGACGATGCCGATTTCGCCGACACCCTTGGACCCCAGCTCGTTGACAATATCGTCGTGCTCTTCAACGAAGATCACGTCAATTTCCCCGCTGTCTGCGTTGACCGGGATGTGGTACTCCGCCAGGTTGTGGTTGACGATGCGGCCCAACCGATGGTCGGTCAACGCTGCTTCGTGCAGGGCCATGCCCACCCCCCACACCACGCCCCCTAGAATCTGACTGCGCGCGGTTTTCGGATTGACCACCCGTCCTGCCGCCACCGCGCTGACCACTCGAGTTACTTTGATCATGCCAAGGTCCTCGTCGACGTGGACTTCCACGAAGACCGCCGAATGGGTGGCGGTGGAGAACGGTTCACGCCTGGCGCCGGGTTCGGCGTCGATCTGCACGGCAAACTCCCCGCCTGGGGCGCTGGCAACGATGTCCGCCAAGACAAGCCGATGGCTGCCCGCGTGCAGGTAGCCCTCGGCGAAAACGATCTGCTCCCGGGGCGTGCTGGCCACTTGGGGGTACATTTTGCGCGCATGCTCCAGCACTTTGGTGCGCAGTACCTGGCAGGCCTGGCGCACGGCCGAGCCCACCGACGACACCGTGAACGATCCGCCCTGAAGCGGGGCGGTGGGCAGTGAGGAGTCACCCAGCATGAAGGTGACATCCTGCACCCTGACGCCAGCGGCGTCGGCGGCAATCTGAGTCATGACGGTGTAGGTGCCGGTCCCGATATCGGTGGTGGCGCTGCTGACGGTGAGGTGGCCTTGGGCATTGATATGGGCCTTGGCGCTGGCCTTCATCTGCATGGCTTCCCAAACGCCACCGGCCATACCCCAGCCTACTAACTGGCTGCCATTGCGCATGCTGCGCGGTTGGGGGTTGCGGTTACGCCAGCCAAAACGTTCGGCGCCTTGCTGGTAACACGCCAGCAGCTCTTTGCTGGAATAGGGTTTGCCTTCGTTGGCATTGTTGGCGGCAAAATTACGCTGGCGCAGGTCAACCGGGTCGATCTGCGCTGCACAGGCCAGCTCATCCATGGCGCATTCCAAGGCAATCATCCCGGACGCGGCCCCAGGCGCTCGCATGTCCAGCGGGGTGTATACATCGAGCGAGGCCAGGCGGTAGCTGAGCGCCACATTGTCGCACTGGTAGAGCATGCCGCTCCATTCCACCAGGTGCTCGGTGAAGTCCTCGAAGCGGGAGGTCTGGCCAAGCGCATCGTGGGCGATCGCCAGCAAGCGCCCGTTTGCGTCTGCACCCAGGCGCAGGCGCTGCTCGGTGCGGGGCCGGTAGCCAAAGGTGAACATCTGCTGGCGCGTTAGCGTAACCCGCACCGAGCGCTGCAGGTGCAACGCTGCCATCACTGCCAGCGGCAACTGGTACTGCGGGCGCAAGCCCGAGCCGAAAGCACCGCCGACGAACGCCGCGCGCACACGGATGTTTGCCTTGGGCAGGCCGAACACCTTGTGCAGGTAGTCCTGGCAGTTCTGGGTGCCTTGGGTCTTGTCGTGGATTTCCAGGGTGCCATCGGCTTTGTACAGTACGGTCGAGGCATGGGGCTCCATCGGGTTGTGATGCTCGTTGGCCGTCAGGTAGGTGGCATCCACCTGCACCGCGGCCCCGGCAAACTGCCCGGCGAAGTCGCCACGCGGCGCCGGTGTTTGCGCAGGTGCCGCATGTGACTGTTGGCATGCGCCAAGGTCTGTCTGGTGGGCTTCCTCGGCATAGTCGATCCTGATCAGCGAACCTGCATAGCGGGCCAGTTCGAGGGTTTCGGCGACCACTAGCGCCAACGGTTGCCCGCTGTAGAGCACGCGATCATTGAACAAGGGCCGAAACGGCGACCCCTGCGCAGCATCGGCGTCGCTGTAGTCGTCGTCGTAACTGGAGATGCGCGGACGATGGCCATGGTCGAGCACGGCGATGACCCCGTGCACTCGCATGGCCTGCGAACTGTCGATGTCGAGCACCCGACCGCAGGCGATTGTACTGGATACCACGCTGCCATGAAGCAACCCCGCCTCGGGGTATTCGCCTGCATAGCGCGCCTGCCCGGTGACCTTCGCCACGCCGTCCACGCGGTCCAGGGGCGTGCCAACTACCGGTATGGGTTTGATCATGGTCGTGTTCCCCAGTCCGCGGCGCCGCGCGCCGCATCATTCAATGCCCGCACGATTGCCCGCTGGGCGAGCGATACCTTGAAACCGTTGTGGCTCAGGGGCTGTGCACCTTGCAGCAACGTTTGCGCAGCGCGGGTGAAGAGCGCTTCGCAAGGCACTTGGCCGGCCAGCATGCGCTCCACGACCGGGTCCCGCCACGGCTTGTGGGCAACGCCGCCTAGCGCTAGGCGAGCCTGCTGGATCAGCTTGCCATCGAAGCTCAGGGCGGCGGCGACCGACACTAGCGCGAACGCGTAAGAGGCGCGGTCGCGTATTTTCAGGTAACGGTAATGGTGTTCGAACGCCGGGGGCGGCAGCTCGATGGCAACCACCAATTCATTGCCTGCCAGGTGATTGTCGCGCTCCGGGGTGTCCTCGGGGAGCCGATGGAACGCCGCAAAGGGTATCTGGCGTTCACCGCCCGGCCCCTGTACATGCACCACGGCTTCGAGCGCTGCCAATGCCACGCACATGTCCGAGGGATGGGTCGCGACACAGGCATCACTGGCGCCGAGAATGGCATGGATGCGGTTCATACCTGTACGCGCAGGGCATCCGCTGCCCGGTTCGCGCTTGTTGCAGGGGGTGCCGGTGTCATAGAAGTAGTAGCAACGGGTGCGTTGCAGCAGGTTGCCACCGGTGCTGGCCATGTTCCTCAACTGCGGTGATGCCCCCGCGAGGATGGCATGCGATAACAGCGGGTAGTGCTGTTCGATCGTCGGGTGCCAGGCCAAGTCGGCATTGCTCACCAATGCGCCGATCCGCACGCCGCCGTTTGAGGTGGGGTGGATGCCGTTCAGCCCAAGGCCGGAAATATCGATAAGGCGCTTGGGGCGAACCACGTTTTCCTTCATCAGGTCGACAAGGTTGGTGCCCCCGGCAATGAAGTGCGAGCAAGCGTCAGCTAGGCCGACGGCTTCACTGACCGATGCGGGCTTATGGTAGCTGAAGGGCGTCATGGGTTCGGCCCTCGTTGTGGCTGGGCCCCGTCCCTCATCAACGGCAGGGCTTCTTCCACCGCAGCGACGATGTTGCTGTAGGCACCACAGCGGCAAAGGTTGCCGCTCATCTGTTCGCGGATCGCCTCGCGGGTATCGGCATGCCCTTCATGGGCAAGCCCGACGGCGGAGCAGATCTGGCCCGGCGTGCAATACCCGCACTGAAACGCATCGTGAGTGATGAATGCGCGCTGCATGGGGTGCAGAACGTCGCCGCTGGCCAGCCCTTCGATGGTTACCAACTCGGCCCCGTCGCACATGATGGCCAACGTCAGGCAAGCATTGACGCGCTTGCCATCGCGCAGCACGGTGCAGGCCCCGCACTGGCCATGGTCACAGCCCTTCTTGGTGCCGACCAGGTCCAACTGCTCACGCAACAGGTCGAGCAAGGTGATCCAGGGGTGCACCTGCAGTGTTCGGGGTTGACCATTGAGGGTCAGGCAGAGGGGGTGTTCTTCAGCCCCATTGGGAGAGATCGCGCTCATGGTAGGTCCTCACGGTCAGGGTTCGCGCAGTCCGCTGCGTCTTTGTTGTGCGACCGGGCCGGCTGAGCAAACGTTCAGCCGGTTAGCCGACGTGCCCATCACTTTTTGCCTGGTAGCACCGAGCCGAGCACCTGCTTGGCTGTCTGGACGATGATGCCCGCCTGGTCGGGGTCGCCCTTGAGCAAGGTACTGGCAAACTTTTTCGCTTGCTCCAGCTTGATGTGCGGTGGCAGGGGCGGCACGTTCGGGTCGGTCTTGAACTCGATCAGTACCGGCCGATCCGCAGCCAACGCGCGCTCCCACGCAGCGGCAACATCCTCTTCGCGGTCTACGTAGATACCTTGCAGACCAATGGAAATGGCGAACAAATGGTAGGGCACGTCAGGGATCGACTGCGACGCTTCGAACTTTGGGTCGCCCTCCATGACCCGTTGCTCCCACGTCACCTGATTGAGGTCCTCATTGTTGAACACAGCACAGATCCATTGTGGGTTGTCCCACTGTTGCCAGTACTTGGCCACGGTGATCAGTTCGGCGAGGTTGTTCATCTGCATCGCCCCATCGCCCACCAGGGCAACCACAGCCCGTTGCGGGTGGGCGAACTTGGCTGCAATCGCGTAGGGCACAGCTGCGCCCATGCAAGCCAGGCCCCCGGACAGCGAACACTGCATTCCCTGGCGAATCTGCAGGTCGCGGGCAAACCAGTTGGCACAGGAGCCGGAATCGCTGGTGATGATGGCGTGGTCGGGCAGGCGAAGGGACAGCTCATGCACTACACGTTGCGGGTTGATCGGGTCAGCCTTGACCAGGGCGCGCTTGGCCACGGTCTTGTCCCACTGCGCACGCCAGGTCTGGACCTTGTCGCGCCACCGCCGTTCGGTCTTGTATTCAAGTAACGGCAACAGTGCGCGCAGTGTTTCGCTGGCATCGCCGACCAGGTTGACCTCCATCGGGTAGCGCAGGCTGAGCATGTCGGGTTGCAGGTCGATCTGCACGCCTCGTGCCTGGCCTTCCTTGGGCAGAAACTCGGAATAGGGGAAGCCGGAGCCGATCATTAGCAGGGTGTCGCATTCGCTCATCAGCTGATAACTGGGTTCGGTGCCGAGCAGGCCGATCGACCCGGTGACCCACGGCAGGTCATCCGGTAGCACAGCCTTGCCCAGCAGCGCTTTGGCCACGCCAGCGCCGAGTTGTTCGGCGACCGCCATTACCTGCTCAGTCGCCTGCAGGGCGCCGGCACCCACCAGTATCGCCACTTTGCGCCCGGCGTTGAGTACAGCGGCGGCGCGCTGCAGGTCTTCGTCGAACGGCAACACCCTCGGCTTGCTGTAGCCGATGCCTGAGTGCACCGTACCGTGAGCCCTCGGGGGTTCGTTGTAGGGCAGGTCTTGCAGGTCGTTGGGCAGAATAACAGCGGTGACCCGGCGTTCGCCGACGGCCGTACGCACCGCACGGTCGAGCAGGTGGCGCACCTGTTCTGGCGTGGAAGCCTGCTGGACGAACGCACCGGCGACATCCTTGAACATCGACAGCAGGTCCAACTCCTGCTGGTAGTGGCCGCCCAGTGCTGCACGGGCCTGTTGACCGACGATGGCCAGCACTGGCTGATGGTCCATGCGTGCATCGTACAGCCCGGTCAGCAAGTGCGAGGCGCCCGGGCCGGAGGTCGCGATGCAAACACCAAGCTCGCCGGTGAACTTGGCATGGGCGCTGGCCATGAAGGCGGCCATTTCCTCATGCCGGGCCTGGATGAATTCAATCTTGCCGTTGGCCCGGCTCAGCGCGCCGAACACGCCATTGATGCCGTCGCCGGGGTAACCGAAGATGCGCCGCACGCCCCATTGATACAAACGCTCCACCAGAAAGTCGCCTACCGTGCCGGTCATTACCTGCTCCCGTTTAGTGATCGATAGGGGTCTGGACTTGGCAGGTATCGGGAAAGTTTCAACGGTATGCGCACCCGTCTGCCGGCTGGAACTTGGCAACAACGGGCGGGTTCGAAGGTGAACCCAACAACCGATCAGGATGCGCATCGTGACGCTCATGAACACAGCAGATGCCGCCGTGCAGGCGTTGTATTTCGAGGACGACGGCGCTACGCCGAACAGCCGTTTTCCCGTGCTGTTCTATCGGCTGAAGCTTGATCCGTCGGTGGATAATGCCCGTGCCTTCGAAGCACTGTTTGCGGCTCACCAATGGACCCCGCTGTGGCGCGACGGGATCTTCGATTATCACCACTTTCACCCTAACGCTCATGAGGCGCTGGGCATTGCTTGCGGGCAGGCCCGATTGACGCTTGGCGGAGCATCTGGGCAAAGCGTCAGCGTAAAAGGCGGCGATGTGCTGGTGCTGCCGGCAGGTACCGGTCATCGCTGCATCCAATGTAGCGATGACTTTCTGGTGGTCGGCGCCTATCCACACGGGCAGGAAGACTACGACATCCAGCGGCCCGACAGCGCCGCCCACCCGCGCGCGCTGGCGCGCATCGCCAAGGTGCGGCTCCCTGAGCAAGACCCGGTCAGTGGCATCCGCGGTGCATTGATGACGCATTGGCGTTAAGTGCGCGGCTAACGGGGCTTGCGCTGAAACGATCTCAGGGCCGCCAAATAGGCGATGAACGAGTAACCCATCGCCATCCGCTATTTCAGTTAACTGCCGGAACCTGAGCCTGATCCGCTACCGGCTGAGCCGCGGCTTCCACTGCCCGAGCCTGTACCGCTATCACCAGAGCCATTACTGCCGGTTCCCGAGCTACTGTTGGTACCGTCACCTCCGGTGTTGTCCGTCCCATTGTCATCAGTACCGCCATCACCGGTACCCATGCTATCGCCTGGTGTTCCTGAGCCCGTCGCATCGCCTTGGCCGTTCATGTGCCCATTGTCGTGAGATTGTGTGCCCGGGGCGCGCTGATCGTTCAGGTCTGTGGCAGCCAAGGCAAGGGGGGCACCCAGGCTCAGGCACAACGCGAGCAGTAATGTATGTGGTTTTGTTGGCTTCATGGCGGAGCGCCTTTTCTGGTTGTTCACCCTCTATTCGGCCTGCTGATAGCCAGAGGGTGCCTGCAGATCGACGGAAGGCTCTGCTAACTTGGCATAGACCACCAGGCGTAGGTGGCGGTCTTCGTCGATGGTCAGCGAGGTGTGCTCGAACAGCTCGATCTTGCCGTCAATGGTCAGCTTGCGCATGCCTGCAGAGGGGGCGTGAACATCGTGCCGGCGCCACCAAACTTTGAACTCCGGTGAAACGCGCTCCAACTCCGACACCAGTTCATGTATGTCGGCATCTTGTGGGGCGCGGGCGAAGTCGCGCCGGAAGCCCGACAACATCTGCGGCGCCTGTTCATCCCAGTCATACAATTGCTCTCGCAGAACAGAATCGGTAAACAGCAGCCACAGTAAATTGCGACGCTCGGGTGTGTGCGAACCAAAGTTAAACAGCTGATCAGCAAGCGCATTGAAGCCCAGTACATCCCAGCGCAGGTTGAGTACAAAGGCGGGGTGCGGCAAGTCGTGCATCAGGCGCCGTACCAGTGGGGGTAGCACGCACCATGTTTTGCCGGGTTCAGCAGGTGGCCGTTCGTGAGCCAACAGGAACAAGTGGCGTCGTTCTGCGGCATCCAGCTTCAGCACCCTAGCCAGGTTGTCCAGAAAAGCAGCCGAAACCCCTATGTCACGGCCCTGTTCCAGCCACGTGTACCAGGTCAATCCGACACCTGCGAGCGCGGCAACTTCTTCACGTCGCAGCCCAGGCGTACGGCGGCGACCACCACTGGGTAAGCCCACATCGACAGGGGATAGCCGCTGGCGATGCGCCAGGAGGAATGCCGCCAGATCGACGCGTGTTCGTGCCAAGGTTCGCATCGTTTATCTCGTTACTTTGAGTAATAGCATAAATGGTTAAATTGTAATGGCTTAACGGTGGTTCGAGAATGCTGACGTCTCTTCTCAGGATGCGCAAGATGAACTCGAACTCCCACCCTTCGGTACTGCCTGTGCGCACTGTTGACGGCCCGCCCTGGCTCGGTTTGTCGGTGCTGCTATTGGCCGGTTTCGTGACGATTTTCGACCTGTTCGTGGTCAATGTGGCCATCCCCAGCCTGCAAGCAGGGTTGGCGGCCAGCTTCGCACAGGTTGGCTTCATCGTGGCCGGCTATGAACTTGCGTTTGGCGTCTTGCTGATTACCGGCGGCCGTCTGGGCGACCTGTTCGGGCGCCGCCGCCTCTTCGTGATCGGCATGGCCGGGTTCACCTTCGCCTCCCTGCTGTGCGGGCTGGCCCCCACTGCCGGCTTCCTGATTGCTGCGCGGGTATTACAGGGGCTGGCGGCGGCGTTGCTGTTCCCGCAGGTCTATGCCTCTATCCGTGTCAATTTCAATGACGGCGACAGCCGTCGTGCTTTTGGTCTACTGGGAATGACCCTAGGGCTGGCCGCCATCGCAGGGCAAGTGCTGGGTGGCGGGTTGATTCATGCCGACTTGTTCGGCCTGGGGTGGCGTAGCATCTTCCTCATCAACGTGCCTATCGGCCTGTTGGCCATCGCGGCGGCGCGTTATATCCCTGAGTCGCGCGCACCGCAGCGACCAACCCTGGACTGGACGGGCGTAGGGCTGGTCAGCACCGGCCTGGTGCTGCTGCTGGTGCCGTTGATCGAAGGGCCGGCGCTAGGCTGGCCAGCCTGGAGTCTAGTGTCGTTGTGCCTGGCGGGAGTACTGCTGGTACTTTTCCATAGGCAGCAGGAGCAGCGAAGAGCAGACGGCGGATTGCCACTGGTGGATATGCGCTTGCTGGCCCAGCGTCACTTCGCGTTGGGCGCATTGCTGGTGTTTTTGGTGTATTCCACGTCCAGTTCGTTCTTCTTGTGCTTCACCTTGTTGGTGCAGACCGGGCTGGGGCTTGATCCTTTGACTGCGGGTAGCATTTTCGCACCCTGCAGCGTGGGATTCGTACTGGCGTCGCTCGTCGCGCCCAAGCTGGTGGCGAGATGGGGGGCGAGCGCCATCGTTGTAGGTGCGATGGTGTATGCCGTTTCGATCGGGCTATTGATTGCGCAGGTTTGGATGGCGGGCGCGGCCCTGATGCCCGCGGGGTTGATCCCCGTACTGATGGTGGTCGGCGCCGGTCAGGGTTTGATCATGACGCCACTGCTGAACCTGGTATTGGGTTTTGTCGATGAAGCCCACGCCGGTATGGCGTCGGGAGTGATCTCGACTGTTCAGCAGGTGGGGGCGGCTCTGGGAGTAGGGGTAGTCGGCATCCTGTTCAACAAGGCGCTGGTCGCGGGTGATGGCGGGGTCGTGCTGGCAGGTCAATACGTGGCGGCTTTCGTCACGGGCATGCTCTACAACTTGGGGGCAGCGCTGCTGGTTGGCCTTTTGTTGCTGAGGTTGGCGAAGGCACAGCAGCCGGCGGTAGGCTGTTGAGAGAAAGCGTGCGATGGCACGTGAACTGATTGTGCTAGCGCCCATTTGAGCGTTACCGACGATTGCTGATGACTTGGCCAGAACGGAGGCGGCTTTTCAATGCATCTAAACCGCCCTAAAGACTGTCAGGGTCTCCAAAAAACATTTGGACAGGGCTCTGGGGCAGTATTTGTGGTTTGCAGAAGCAGAAATGTACCCCCAGAAATACCCTTCGATACCCCCAGCAGGATGCGCGATCGAGAATGGCGATTCCTGACAGCTGTCGTGGTGGTGCACCCTGGACTTCAGAGTAGCTACATGGCGAGAGGGCCAGAAGCAGGGCGAGGCCGCGCCTTTAGGGGGCGCTTGCCTCGAGCGGCAGCTATATCCACCCTGACTGTGTGATAACGGCCCGAGCACATCAAATATGAGGGGAGGTGGATTAGCCCTGCGGATCCAGAAGATGAAGCGCGGATCATTTTTTTTCACTACCCCGGAGCAGGGCATCCTGGCTTGAAAAATACCCTGCTCGACGACGGCACCGGCCTTGACAGTGATAGTGGCAAAATGCAATTTTTCGGGCCGGGTTGGATCCAGCCAGCTTCAAGGGCGGATACAAAGGGATTGTCCGTTTTAGAGGTATCCGGGTGTGTTGCTAGATGCTTTTCTGACCGAGTACGACGAAAGCCTCGGTAATGAACTGAATATCGACCCCTTGGGGTTGCAGGTGATCTGGTCTGGGTTTGGCCAGCAGATTTTCCAGAACCGGATCAGTTCCATTTCCAACGATATCCGCAATTTCACCCTGAACCTGTTCAATCACTTCTTGATCAAGAGCCTGGTCGAGGACGACTCGATTGCGCTAGGCATCGGGTTGAGGAAGATCTACAACGGCAAACACGACCTCAAGTTCAAGCATGCCTGTTTGGTGTACTTGGAAAACCTCAACGTCTACAGCGTCATCGCCCATGAAAATACCGCGGGCCTCGAAACCACTGGCGTGCTGGGGATCAGCAAGGCGCGAAGAGTCTGGTTCGACAGTACAGGGAACCCTTCGCTCACCTTCAGCCATGTCCCCGAAGCGCAGGTGCTGGTTCGGCAAACCCTGCTGGGCGTGAGCGGCCGCTACAAGACGCCGTTGGTGGAAATGGGCTTCTTCGACCGTCACTATCGCTACAACCTGCCCACAGCCACGCTGCTGTGGAAAGACGTAGATGCGTTGATCAGCAAAACCCCAACGCTTTTTCGTCTCTACAACCTCCTGCGTCCTCACTTGAAAGACCTGCTGGCAAGCAGTCGCAGCCAGCCTAAGACTGCCTTCCAGGACATACCAGCAACGCTTCCCAAGGCTATGGTCGAGGCCTTTGCGTCATCGGCGGCGGTAGGTGCCAGAACATGCGATTTCTGGTTGTCCATCACAGGCCTGGATCGGGGTGCCCCGGGAGCCTTGTATAACGTGTTGAGTTCGCCCAAGCACGGCGACGGGTCTGCTGCGAATGTCTTCGAGGAGGCGATGAAGCAGCCGCTGGCGAAAGACGCACAGCGAAAGCTCGCGCATGTACGCTTGCTGGAACCGCTGCTCAGCGAGGTGGACCTGTTGTTCCACCTGATGCTGGCCGAGAAGTCCCAGCCCGTCAGAAGGGTCTGGCAGCGCTGGAAAGCCTTGGGGCGTAATACCTCGACCCTGGCCACCTGTGCGGCAGCCATCAATGCAGACACGTCCATGACGACGGTGCTTTCCACTACCGGGCAAGCACGTCTGCAAAGTTTGTTGAACGTGGCAGGGCAGGGCGGTGCCGACGCACAGATGGACGCATTGTTGAGCTATCACGCGCTCATCATGGAAAGTCGTGGCCAGTCGCCGTGGGTGACCCGGGCAGATGGTAACCAGCTAAAGATTCATGTGCGGCCCCGCAGTGAGCCGACCCCTGCCGAGCGACCGTTGGGTGGCTGGGTGCACCAGTACTACATTCCCCAGTTCCGGCACTTGCTTGCGGGCTTGCACGGGGTGGCCGCATGAAACTGATCGAGGCCTTCAAGCAGCAACTGAAGGAAATGGGCGAGCTCAAACGGGTCTGGCTGACCACCTTCAACCTCAATCTGGGTTTTGTCGAATCCCATCTGCTGCCGGCAGTGCTGAATATGGACCCGCCGCGCAACCGCCTGGACTTCGAAGGTTTCCAGACACACCTGGTTGAGAAAGACATCGACTTCCGGGTGTTCTGCGACAAGCGAATGATGGGGGCCGACCAGTACAAGCGCACGGCCATCAACGTTCACTGTGTGTCTGCTCGCGCCCTGAACACTTACCCTGGTTTTACCGAGCACACGTTGTTTCATCCCAAGCTCATCTTTCTGGAGAGTAAGAAAGGGGACATGGTGTTGGGTGCGGGCAGCGCGAACCTGAGCGTCGGCGGCTGGGGGCGCAATCAGGAGGTGTTCACCTTCCAGCGCGTCTGCAATAACGAGCAATACAGGCAGATTCAGAAGTTCTTCGATGCCTTGGCCGAGCCTCTGGAGCTTGAGCTCCGCTGGCGCACCCAGCCTCGTCTGGCCGAGGGGCGTGATTGGCAATTCGTGCACAGTTTCGACAAACGCACCTTCCTTGAGCATCTCATGGTGCAGGACCGCATCACCTCGCTGCAGGTCTGGTCCCCCTACCTGGCGGCCGACATGCCCGACTTGCTGGAGCGACTCCGGGCGCAAACAGGTAATCCTGATTTGAAGGTGGCTCTGGTCGCAGACCGCTTGGAGGGCCGGTACCTCCGGACGCCCTGGAGCGAAGCGTTGGCGGCCTGCATCAAGACGGACGCGCTCGCGTTCCACAAAAACCCGTCTGCGCCTGATCCGCTCACCGAAATCACCCATGCCAAGGCCTGGCTCTTTCACACCCATCAGGGGGGGCGCCTGGCGATCGGCTCGTGGAACTTCACCCATGCCGGGACCAGCAGTTTTGATCAGCGCAATATCGAAGCCGGTATCGTGCTGAACGTCAAACGCAACGCAGACATGCTGGGAGCGCGCATTGGCGTCACCGAGGCCGATTTTGCCAGCGACCAGTTGTTGGCGGAGGATCGCCTGGATGTGCCGCAAGAGCTGCCCTTCGACCTGCAGGTGCACTACGACTGGAAGCGTGCCTGTTTTTCGGTATCAGGCAATTGGTGGGTAGACAAACCCGGCAATCTTTATTGGCTGAAGTTGCCGGGTGTAAGCGAACCGATACCCCTGCAGTGGCGCACACGGCGCCAGCAGGGCAAGTGGTTGCTGATACCGATCGAGCAGGTGACGCCGGATAACGAGGCCATGCTCGCCGACCATAGCTACGCCATTCTTCTGCGCAAGAAGGGCCCAGCGGTGTTTAGGGGCATCATTGTCGAGAGCGACCAGTCGTTCCGGCGTGTACAAGGTTTCGAATCGCTGAAGGACCTGCTCGACAGCCTGGTGGCCGGGGTCGATCCGAACAGCGATAACAACACCGTGTTGCGTGCCTGCCTGCGCAATGGTGCCGGGCCGGATGAGGACCCAACGGCGCCTTCACCTGTCATCGAACAGGACGCGTTGTCTTACTTCCGGTTGTTCCAGGCAATCGAGCAGTATCGCGAGCGTTTGCGCGCAGCTTCCGATATCGAACAATGGGCATTCGTTCATCCGGGCTGCCTTCAGGAACTGGCGGCCAAGGCACGCCAGCAGATTAGCGGCAGCCAGCCCAGCGTGTTCAACTGGTTCCTGGCCCAGGAGGTCAATTCGCTTCACCAACTGGCCGCCGGGCTGTACCGCAAGGCCGGGCACCGTAAGCCTGGGGACGAACTGTGGTCGACACTGAAGGTGCAGACGCCGCGCTTGCCAAAGGAGCTGCAAAGAAAGCTGGCCTATGTTCGCCGCGTGCAGAAGGAGTGTGGCTATGCGTGAAATCGACTGGGGTGGTTTGAAGCCGGAACAGGTCGCGAACTGGATCAACTTCGACGCAGGCAATGACGCGTGGCAGTACTCGGGCCAGGACATCTCCATGCCCGCCCGGCAAATCGAAGGTGTTGCCGGTTTGTGGAACAAGTTGTCCATGCACAATGTGGCATTGCTGGCCGATGAGGTCGGCATGGGCAAGACGTTCCAGGCATTGGGCATCATCGCGTTGCTGTGGAAGCTGAAGCCCAATGCCAAGGTGCTGGTCATGGCTCCCAGGGAAGACATCTGCCACCAGTGGGCGCGTGAGTATGCCGCGTTCCTGCGCGATCACTATAAAGGCGGTTCGCACCTGACCTGCAATGGGCCTGAGAAAAAGCCGTTGCACGAGGCGCAGATTTACAAGCGGCTTCGTGAACTGAGTGATGCGGTGAAGGAGGGCAGCGGGCAGTTTTACTTCACCACTATCCATTCCCTCAGCAACCTGGTTGAGTGGCAGGACAAGCAATCGGGTGATGTGGCCGGCAAAGCCCAGGTTGAGGCTGCCAGGATTCACCGTGAGCTCAAGTCATCGCTGGGAAACAAGGGTTTCGACCTGGTCGTTGTGGATGAGGCTCATTATTTCCGTAATGCCGATGGCGGTTCTCAACGTGCCAAGGCCGCACGAAAGTTCTTCGGGGAAGTGGGGGGGCGGCTCGCACAGAAAGTTTTGTTGCTTACCGCGACGCCCAGCCATTCCTCGCTTCGGGACATAGCCTCCATTCTCGGCTACTTCATCGACCCACCGGCTGACGGGTCGCAACCCGCTCCGGATAAGCTGCTGACCCAGTACGCATTGCGTCGTTTGCGCCTGATGCAGGGGGCTGAGGGTTACCGTAACAAATATAACTACCGTCATGAAAAAACGCTGCCAGCCAGTTTCCATAACAACCCCGAGGCCGAGATGTTTTTCGCGCTGTACCAGAAGAAGCTGGTGCAGCAACAAGGCCATAAGAGTGGCGGCCGCAGGTTCCTGTACGGCTATCTCGAAGGCTTCGAGTCCGTTGGTACCCAGCCAGGTAGCGCGGCCAGCGCGACCGCACCGCTGGAACAGGAACACTCCGCTCAGGCATTTTCCGGTGCTCCGGATACCGGGATCCTGACTCAGCTTACCCAGCTGCACCGTGAGTACTTCCAGAGCCACCCTGATCATCCCAAGTACGATACGCTGATGCATGAATGTCAGCCCGAGGATGTCTTCGACACGCGATTACCATTGCACGAGCACAAGCACCTGGTATTTGTGCGGCGGATCGCTTCGGTGCGGGAGATTACCCAGCGCATGAACGCGGACAGTGACCTGAAGCTGGCGCGGCGTATCGTCCAGGCCTGGCGTCCGGAAGACTCGGAAAGGCTGTTGAAGGGGTGGCAGAAGAAGAACTGGTCGCGGGCGTTTTTCAGCCGGTATGTCTGCCAGCAGACGGCCGAAGAATCGGACGACGAGGATCTTCTTCACGATGACGACCAGGCGCAAGCCATTGATGGCCTGGAGGGTGATGAAAAACTGGCCTCGCACATTGCTGGCCTGTTCGTGGTCAAGAAACAGGGAAAGGACCGCAGTACGGATTGCTCGAACTTCAGCTTGCGCTTGCGCAAGCCGGACAGTCTGTTTTCGTTGTTGCTGGAGCCGGCAAGTGACTACCGCAAGGGCGGATACACCGGGTATGACCGCAAGCGCGTGGGCGAGCGTAATCGGGACGACTATGGCGGTGCGGCGCTGCGAGCGCGTCTTGTGCTGCACGGGGAACACGCGTCGCCAGCGGGTGAACAATACGAAGAAATGATGCCGACCTTGTGGGGCCTGATGTATGAAGGGTTGCCTGATGCCACACGCCGGCGGCTGGAGGCGTGGTTGGCGCTTGGGCCACACGGCCGAGCGATTGCAGAAAATTTCGCCAATTATGTAAAAGCGGGTTTTCTGTTTGCCAGCCCGGTCATCATTGAGCTCTACAGTTGGTTCACGGAGTTTCGTCGCCAGCATACGGGGGGCGATGTTCAACGTCGTTATCTGGATTTCATCGATTGGCTGAGCCCGCGCCTTCACGACTCGTTGATTCGGCAGTACTTCATTGCGGCCTTGGATTGCTTCGAGCAGATCTGTGGAAAGATCACGGCCCACGGACTGGCCGACTGGAAAAAGGACTGGCGCATTCTTACCAGCCTGCAAAGCCCTGCCTGGTACGCCAGTAGTCATTCCGGCGATCGCCGGCGCTTGATTCTCGGTTTTAACAGCCCGTTCTACCCCAACGTGCTGGTAGCGACTTCGGTCTTTCAGGAGGGTGTGAACCTGCATCTTCAATGCAGCAAGGTGCACCACTACGGAATTGCCTGGACACCCGGTGACAACGAGCAGCGTGTCGGGCGTGTGGACAGGTTGTTCGGCCGGGTGAACCGGCAATTGCAGGAGAAGGGCGAGGCTGAGCTGGCGATCCACTATCCCTATCTCGCGCAGTCGTTCGACCAGGAACAACTGGCTTCATTCGTGCTTCTCAAATACGCGGTCGAGGCGCGCATGGATGCCTGCCGACATACGTCGTTCGATGATGAAATCGACTTGCGCCATGTTGCCGATGACTGGAAGCGATACCTGCGAACGCCAGTGAAGGGGATGAATTCGGCGGACCCGTTCCCTGCGTGTTTTGGCACGGGGTCGGTTCCATTGGAGGCCTATAGTCCGAGTGAGTGAGGTTGGGAAGGAAGTTGCTGAGCTGGGCATACGGACACAGCATGCCCAGCAAGCGCGGCCTTCCCGTTACTCCCGCGTACGAAGCCTTCCAACGCCCATCGTCGACCACAACCTCACCAAACCCAGGCACCTTCGCCTGGGTTTGCGCTGATCATGCGTCCTGACTGTCGGAAATTCTGGTGATGTGGATCGCGTTCGCGCCATCGTCGCCGGTCAGATAAAGGCGCAGGGCAAAAAGCAGGTCCGGGGTATGATCACCTTCGGGTTTTTCGATATTGATCTGTACCCGGCAAGACAAAGCGACAGTCGATTGTGCAACGAGTTCGCTCACCCGCTCGACGCTGCGGGCCAAGGCCTTGGTGATCTGCTGATGAGGCTGGAGCAACATCCTCAGTTGCATATCCGCTGCATCTCGCGTTCGAAGCACACCCAGCAGGAGTTCAAGTAACTCGGTGGTTGTGCGCATCCAGTTGACAGCAGCTCTGTTGTCATCGGCACCTTTTATTCCCGGGCATGGATTGATCTGCCCCAACGCCAGGTTGAGAGACTTCAGCACCATTGTCATTTGGGTCGCTTCGAATTGTTCAACAAAGTGCCGGTCTCGCCAGATCGCACAAGCGAAGGTGCGCAGAACGCTTTCCGTGATGTTGCGCATGAGGCCCGAGAAAAGCGCCCGCTGCCAGGGTTGATCCAGGCGTCCCAGGGCGAAGCCAATGGCTTGTGGGTTGCGAATGCTGCCGTTCTCGAGCTGCCCGGACAGATGCTGGATGAAGCCACTTGGGACGTTCTTGTGCATGCAACACATCAGCACGAGAATTACACTTTTCACCGACGTTGGAAAATCGTTTTCCTGCAGCAGAGAAACGAGGTAGTCGATATTGCTGCGGGCTGCTTTGGCAAAAACACCGGGGCAGTCGATATCGTCGATGGAGCGACCATCGCGCCATATCTGGATGATGGGGTAATAGACAGATTTGCGGATCTGCATAACGAGATTCTTGCTGGTTGTTTCGTCGAACCGCTTGAGTCGTTCCACCTCCTCGTGATACTCGCCGGCAACCCGACGGCCAGAGCATTTGCCGCCCTGCTCATGGCGTTCGTATGAAATGGTGTCGCCAACGCCGAAGTCCGTGTACAGATGTCCGTCCAAGATATTTTTCTGATGGACGAACACTCGTTCCTGAGTGGCGCTGGTGGTAGCGAACGTGAAATAGCCTCCGTTCTTGTCAGGGCGCCACTCCTTGTTGATCACGGCCTTGGCCCTGGCCTTGGGACGGATGTAGATATCCTGGTCCAGTCGTGCGATCGCGCGGGTTATCCAGTTGAGCAAGTCAGTGGTTTCACTGCTGCCGGGTTTTGGCAAATGACGCAGATCGGCCCAGGCCATCGGAGCGGGGTACTCCGGAGCGGGGGCGTCGCTGACGACCAGGTCCCTGGTACGCCGCCAGGTAGCCTGCACCTGTGCAAACGCGCCATTGCGCGGCATGAAGGTCAGCTGATAGGGGGCGTCCGCACCGTATTCGAACGTCAGGTGGAGCGCACAGTCGACACTTTCCTTGAGTGGAAACGCGCAGGAGTCCAGGCGGGCCGAGTAGCCCAAGTCTTCGCGGCTGTCGCCCAGGAAGAGGGGGAACTGGTAGAACGGCCTGTCCGCCGGGAGGGTGAAATCTTCCTTTACCTCTATGCTGACTGGCCTGCCACGGATCGGCGTGACCGTCGTGCCACGGGACACCAGTTGGAAGCGCTGAGGACGTCCGTCCTTGAACACCTTGATCGTCAGTTCAGGTATCTCGTCGCGCCACAGGGGGATATCTCCCGCACGTTGTTGCAGCGTATGAAAATGAAGGCCTCCGGATACCGGGCTTTGCGTCACGGTGATGGCGAAGGCGAAGCCGCCGATGCGCGGGTCCTGTTTCAGCACCGAGTTGTCGAGGACGGGAGGCCTGGCGGCGATAGCTGGCGGTTGCCATTGGTTCTGGCCATCGATGGACGTAATGGCGCAGCCGGGTTCCGACTCATCCGCTGGGGTGTCCGAAATGATCACCGAAGGATGCCGCTCCCAGTAGAAACCTCTCGTTTCCGGGAGTTTGTCCTTGAGGGCCGGCTCGAGCCTGGCGACCAGTTTCGTGACGCAGGTTTTGCCGCCGACATTGTCGATCACGACTATCGGATAGCCAGCGCTCACTTTCGAGTAGTCCACGTGTTGAATCGCGGCGGCAATACTGCGCGGCAGGGGCACTGCGCCCTGGAAGCGAGCATTGAGATTGCGTCGGGTGACGTCGAGTTCGAAATCATTGAGGACATCGGGCACGAGCCAGATCAGCGTGTCGTGCCTGAACATTTCCTGCAGCCTGCCGGTGAAGGCGTGTGCGGCGCGCTCCAAGTGCTCGTGCGCGGCTTGGGAGAAGAACAGGTCCGTCGGGAATAGGGTCGTCACCTGCGGGTGCCGATAGATCGCGTCGGAGGTAAACAGGTCGAGTGCTACCTCGGCATCCTCGCCTTGCCATAGTTGCCATGCAAAAGAACCAGGTAGGTGCCTGGCCATTTTGCCCGCAGCATAGCGTGGGAGTGAGGTCGCCAGATCGACGCACACCGGTGTATGGATTTCGATCCTGGCGCCGCGCTTGATCTTTTCCTGTACCGACTGCATCGCGACGCTGTTGAACCAGGGACGGATCTCGAAGGTATCGAAGTCGAAGAAAACCGGCATGTCCGCCAGGTAGTGGCGGCCCTCGCTCCATATACGGCTGTAGGTGATCCAGCGATGCCGGGTCTGGCGACGTGCGTGGACCTCGGACAGGTCGCGAGCAGTGTCATCCTCCAGGGACTGCAGCCAACGCCAGGCGTCCCATACCTGTCGGTAATCGCGATGTGACAAAAGCGTGTTGTTGGGCGGCAGGTTCTCCCAGCGGCCAATGTCCCGCGCTTCGCCGGAGCGCAGCCAGGACAGAATCGTCAACAACAGGTCGTTCTGGTGTTCATGGCGCTCGACGCACAGCTCCAGGTATTGCGCCAGACGCACCATGCATGCCTTGAACAGGCGGTTCTCCGGCAGGTCGACGGACTGGGAGCGCCGAACGCCTTGCAGATAGGGGTTGCCTGCCAGCTTTTCCCTCAGTGTGCGTCCCGGGCGATTGCTCAGCTTGATGAAACTGTTGGCATCGAGTTCGCGTACCGCATGGGCGGGCAGTAAAGCGTGTTCCCGGCGAGGAGCCTCGTTGAGGCAGTGGACAAGCCGATCCACCGCCGCGCTGCAATGTTCGGTGATGCGCCATAGGCGGTCGCGGTACGGGGACCCGGTCTCGGGCGGTGAGTACCCTTCGATCCTGGCCAGAAACACCGACAGCGATTGCGGCAGTGCCTGCCCGCTCCTGGGGTCGAAGTCGACGGCATGGCAGAACCAGTCCGACTGCTCGAGCACCTCGCTGATGGCGGTGCTGTCGTGCGCCTTGTTGCGGGGCACGGAGTCAAGGCTCGACAGGTGCTCACTGGTCATGGCCGGTGATTCCCCCTTTCCTGGCGTTCTCCTCCAACGTCTTGCGCAGTTCGTCTCGTTTCTCCGGGGACCTCAGGTTCCAAGCCCTACGGCGCTCGTCAGGATCAGTCAGGCCGATGTTGAACAGTGACGGCGGTTCTTCCTGGGTGTTCGAGGCTGTGGGGGCAGGGTGGTCGACCTGTGTCGGCGCTGTTGACGAACCAGGCGCGTTGAGATAGTTCGCCGATTGCCAGATGAACTGGCCGTAGCCCAGTTCGCAGGCAATATCGAAGTCCTCGGTGAGGTGGAAAGGACGGCCAGCGATGCCCCTGTCCAACTGGTGGCGGATCTTGTCGAGGCAGTCGGTCTTGCTCTTGCCGCGGGTGTCGATGCCGCGGAGCTTGGGCATGACCTTCTGTACCAGCTGGTCTTCGAACGCAGTATGCATCGCCTCGGCAAGTCGGGATGGGGAGTTGTCATTCTTCGCCGCCCGGACCTCCGGGTAGTTGGCCATGTAGTACTCGATGGATTGCCATACCCGATGGCCAAGTGCCCGGCCAGCCACGCAGAGTGCTCCATTCAACGCCTCTATGAAGGCCATGTACGGCTTGACTTCGTCTTCCGAGAAGCTGCTGCCCTCTGCCAGCCAGCTTTGCCAGACGGATTTGTGCAGCGCCGGGCCGCGATTGCGCTCATCGAGCGGCAGCAATTTCAGGCGGCGTTTCAATTCGGTCGGCCGCGGGAAATTGACGATAATGGAGCGGTCCAGCACCTTGTCGGAAAGAGACTTGGTGGTTTCATCCTGGTTCATCGTTCCAGTCCACAACACATTCCGGCCCAGCGGTAGTTTGTAGGCTGGCATGCCTGCGCCGACCTTCACCGGCAGCCAGGGCACGTCGCTGCCTTTCCTGCCACGGCGCAGTTCGAGCTTGCTCAGGAATTCGGCAAAGTACAGCTCCGGATGGGCAAGGTTCATCTCGTCGAGCAGGACCAGGCACATGGCCTCGGACAGGCCGGGGTAGTCCTCGCTCCAGGGCTTCTGGCTCTGTGCGAGGAAGTTCAGCACCGGTTGGGCGTCGAATTTGTTGTCGATTGAGTTGAAGAAGCCGAGCATGGACTCCTGCGAGTCCCAGTTTGGCTGCACCGACAGCGGCTCGAAGAAAATGCCGCCGAAGTGGGCGTACAGGCGCGGCAGTTCGGACTTGCCGGTACCGGAGACGCCCGAGAGCACGGTCAGGGGCGACCACTCTGCGGTCTTCAGGGCCGTGTGGAAGGCGTTGAGGATCCGTGGGTTGAAACTCAGGCCGTAGTGGCTGCACGCATTGCCGATACCTCTGAGCCAGGTCAGCTCGTCGATCTGCGCCTTCACCGGCAGCCTGGCTCGGTCCACGGCAAAATGTGGCCGTTCGATTTCCTTGTGCCGCGCCTCGACCTCGGCAGGGCGTTCATAAGCGGCCCGCAGCCGGTCGAGCTCGACTTGCGCTTCGTTTGCCGCGCCTTCGAAGATCGAAGCCTTTTGCATCAATGACTGGTTTTCCGCAGTGAGCTCGGAGTTCTTCCGGCGTAGCTGACCGACCTGTTCATACTCCGCTTCCCTGATCGCGATCTGTCGCTCAAGCTCATCCGCCCGGGCCTTGTGGGCCTTGGTTTCGCTTTCAAGCGCGCGGGCTCTGTCGCGCATCTCCTCGGTGGGCCGGTTGGCGAGCTCTTCGCGCAGGCGCTTCAGTTCATCGGTCTGGCTGTTCAGGTTTCGCAGGATCTCGGACGGGTCCGTGTCCCCGAGCTGGCGTTTCAGGAGCTCGAACAGGCCCAGCAGGTCGGCCTGTTTGGCAACGGTTTCACGTAGGCGCCGGTTGTCCTCGATGCAGGACTGCTTTTGCATTTCCAGCGACCGGCGCTCTTCCTCCAGGTTGCTCTCGAGTTCGTCCGCGAATTTTTCACTACGCCGCCTGGCGTGCTCCTCGAGCCGCTGCTCCTTGCGTTCCAGGTTGCGCTCGGCGGCTTCCAGCTCCATCGCTCGCCCATGCACTTCGCCTTGCAGGGCGGTCAATGCACCCTTCTGCCTTGCCAGTTCGGACACTTCTGCATCCAGTCGCGCGCGGGCCTCGTCCTGTTGCCTGGTCCAGGCCTCACGCTGCCTGCTGAGCTCTTCGCGGATGCGCTCGCGCTCGGCGTCGCCGGCGGCCGACACTTCCGACAGGCGTTTGCCCCGGAGATTGGCAAGTTCCTCTTCCAGCGCCGATAGCTGCTGCTCGCGGATTTCCGACATCTGGCGCTCGCCCTCGGCGCGCTTCTGGCGCAATTCCGTATTCAAGGCTACGCGCTCTTCGTCATGGCTCGCTGCGCGTTGCTGTTCGACGACCTTGAGCTGTTCTACCCGCTTGCTGAGTTCGGCGGCTTTTCTGGCGAGGGCCTCTTGCTGGGAAGTCAGCCGCTGCTCTTTTTCCTCCAGGGTTTGCTGGCCCTTGGCAATAGCTGCTTCGCGGAGCGCGATTTCGGCGTCACGCAGCAAGTGCGCGGCGGCATCCTGCTTCGCGACGTCTTCCCTCTTGTCGGAGTGCTCCATTTCCTATACCTCGATCAGTGTTTTGATGATTTTGTACGATGCCTCGCGCAGCTTCGCGACATCCGTGCTTGCCAGTGGCAGTGGTTCATTACCGTGCCCGCGTCTGGCGATGAGCGCGGCTACATCGTCGACAAAGGTCGGTTGGGTCGCCGCGATCGACTTTAGGGTCTGCTCGTCGGCCATCAGCAGGAAGGCGATCATGCAGGCCCCGAGCGACTGGCCGCTGCCTTGCAGCGTCTGGCGTACAACCGAAGCCCTCACGGTGTGCAGGCTTGACGGCAGTCGATGGCACAGGCCGGCCGCGATGGCCTTGTCTTGCGCTACCTCGATCAGCAGCGCATCTGCCATGTCCGGTGGCAGCCAATGGTTCAGCGACAGCTCGAGGACGGACTGCACAGCCGCATAGAGATCGCGGGCGAACGCCAGGGCATCGTCTCCCTCCTGCCAAGAGAGAAAGACCCGTTCCGCATGGACGAGCCGCTCTTTCACGTTCGCCCCGAGGCGATTGAATGCGCCGAAGCCAAACTCGTCCTGGATGCCAGCACGGGCATCCAGCAACACGTCCGCATAGGAGTCAGGGTTGCTGCTGGCGGTCGGCTCGCGGGAAAAGGCCACCTCCGGCACCATGGTCTCGATGATCTCGCGCACCAGCGGTTCTGCCAGCAACTCCGATTCCGGGGCGTCGGCACTGCCTTTCCCATGCCCCTTCTCGTCACGTGCCTTCTTGATTTCGAGCAGGTGGCTGATCAGTGCGGGATCGCGCGCGGCCAGATGTCGCAAAGGATGAGAGTCATCGTCCTGCGCGCGAAGGATGCTCAGGGCGAGCAGCGTTTCCAGCTCTGCCTTTCCCTCCTGGAAGTCCCGTAGCTTGCCCTCCCGGACAGGCCTGAAACCGGCTCCCGGTGGTAGCAGCCCAACCTTGCTGGCCGCGAGGCCAAGCAGTTGTGCGTGCTCCGCCTGCGGGGTGAATTTCAAGCGCTGAATATCACCTTCGAAGGGGCGCCTGGCACAGGCATGGAACAACGACCACTCCACGGCGGCATAGAGCTGGGCGATCGAGCGGAACGCGGCGTTCGGCAGCAGCCGCAAGTTGCTGAGGAGCTTGGGGTAGCGCAACTGGTTGGAAGGTGTGTCGAAGGGTTCTTTTGCACGCTGATCGGGGGATGGCGAGCGTGGCTGACGCAGCGCTGCCTTCCACTTGCCCAGCCAGTCCGCCGTACGCTCGTCCTGCTCTAGCAACTGTTCGAATGCCCGTTCAAGTATCAGTGAAAAACCGTTGCCGAAGGGGTCTGCGATGCGGAACTCGCCGTCGCGTCTCTGAATGGCGATAGGGCAGTCCAGGTAGTACTGTTCCGGCTTGTCCATGATCACGATCTTGTGCAGTGCCGGCAATTGCTGCCCCTTCCCGAAAACTGCGGATCTGCGCTGCATCGCTCGCGCCACCTTGATCACATCGCGCTGGGTGAGCGGTGCGGATCCGGTACTGATGGATCGGATCCTGTAGGCGGCCTGCTTCTGTTCCTGCTTGCACAACGGCTGGTTCTCCAGCAGTTGCATGAAGGGCAGGACCTGCCCGCTGACCCGTTCGCGAAACAGCAGCGCGGTCACGAATGCCGGGTTGTTGGCCTCGCTTGCCGTGTTGCTGTCGGACGCTTCGAGGACGCTGTTGAGATCGTCGATCAACCCTCTGTCCCGAAGGCGCAACAGAATGCTTTCGACCAGGTCGCGCGGAATGCAAGTGTCCTCGGCCAGTGCCTGTGAGGTCATCCTCCCAAGGGAGAGCAGACTGAGGATGACCTGCTCGAACGGGTTGAGGCTCAGGCCGTCTTCGTCAGGCCTGGGCAGGGTGATCCGGTAGGCATCGACGGGCCAGGACAGATTGCGGCGTCGGCCGACAATTGCCCCGAAGGGATCAGGGGTGCCGTAATCCAGAAGTTTCAACATTCCAGCACGACTCCTTGTTCGCGGCAGAGCTTATGGAAATCAACGAGCCCGGGAATGAACTCGGCTGCAAGATCGCCATCCAGCAGGCTCGGGTCGCCGACCACCACCAGCAGTTTCTTCTGGCGGCTCATCGAGACATTCAGGCGGTTGTAGAGGCAAAGGTGACCGAACAGTGATTGCGCCTGTTTTTCGCGGTCATCGGTAGCGTGTTTCCACGACTGCGGCACGGTCCTCACCGTCGATAGGAACACCACGTCGAACTCCATGCCCTGGAACGAGTCAACCGTGCCGATACGCAGTCGCTTGTCATTGTCGCCGAGCGTGCCGAGCTGCTGCCTGATGTACTCGGCCTGCGCCTTGTAGAAGGAAATCACCCCGAAAGTCAGGTCTTTGCCTGCCTCGCAATTCATCCATGCGAGCAGTTGGTGCACGATCACCGTGGCCTCGATCGGGCGAATCCAGCTGGTCCCGCTGCGTCGGTGCTTGCCTTTTTCCACGGGTACCTCCAACCACGCGGCGGGTTTTCCGCCGGTATCGGGGAGGGCGTGGGCAAAATTGACTGCTGGCCTTCCTGAGCCGAACTTCTCGGAGGGGTCGAAGCGCTCGTAGAAGTTGCGGCTGATGAAGTCGCCCAGCAGCTCATGCATGCGGTACTGCCTGTCCAGCGTGACCCGGCGAGTGATGTTGTCGCCTTCCTCCAGGGTTTTCAGGCGTTCCGAGAACAGGTAGTGGAACATCGATTTCTTCAGCCAGTCGGTTTCCGACGGGCCGTTTTCGCCGTCTTCCATCCGGCGTGCGACCTCGTCATCGATAATATGCGGCAGCTGGCGGTGGTCGCCGACCAGGATGATGCGCCTGCCCTGTGCCATCGGCACCATCAGGTCACGTGGCGAGACGCGAGCGGCTTCGTCGACGATCACGTACTCGTATTCCAGGCGCTGCTGGTTCAGGTTGGTGTCGCCCCCCTTGATGCCTTTCTGGAATTGCATCCTGCGGTTGACACTTTGCTGACACGTCGCGGCGAAGGCGAAGCTGTAGTCGGATACAGCCTCCAGCATGGCGCGCGGATTGTTGTCGAGCTGGGCGAGAAACTCCGCCAGCGCGGCGGACTTCCTGTCCCGGCCCGAGTGTCCCTTGAGTTTGATCTGCTCGATTGCTACGTCTGCCAGGACGACGATCTCGTCGTTGGCTTTCTCGATGCGGAAAACCGGGGGGGCGCTGAAGCGGGTGAGCAGCGTCCTCTTCAGTGCCGCCAACCGCTGCAGGAACGGCGGAAGGCCATTTTCGTTACGCCACAGGCTGGCATCGTCGAGCAACGCAAGGTCCTCGCTGTCCAGCACCTCGCCGAGATCGACCAGCGCATCGGCGGCGCGCTCGGGGCCATCGTCGGCAAAGCTTTCCGGCCGGCAGCGAAGGCGACGCACAACGTCGAGCCATTGGTGGCTGGTGTCATTGAGCTTTTCTTCCAGGCCCATTTTCTTCTGCAGGTTCTCGGCCTGACGTACCCGCTCCTCGCCCAGGACCGCAATGCCGAGCGCTGCGATCCGGGAGGCCAGGCGGGCGCCGAGTACCCGTGTCGGCGTCTGGAGGTATTGCAGGTACAGGTGCCTGATCTCCGTTTCCTGTTCGATTTCGGCGATCTGCGGGTTGCGGTCACGCAATTCGGCGGCGAGCTTCCCACACCACTCATCGAGCCGCTCCTCGAATAGGCTGGCGTCATCCGTGGCTGCATTGGAGCGCTTGCCGAATTTCGGAACGGGAAGGCTATTGAGCGACAGGCGCTCGATCATGTTCTCGACCGCGTCGTGCTGAAACCCTGTCAGCAGCACCTGGCCCTTGATGGCGATGCCACGCTTGTCCGCCATTTCGTTCAAACGCTCGAGAATGGCCGCGATGACCGTAGTCTTGCCGGTTCCGGGAGGTCCCTGGATAAGGGCGATGTCTGGGGTTTCCAAGGCACAGCTGATGGCATCCAGCTGTTTTGGCGTGGGCGTGTTCTTGAAGACCTTGTCCAGGACGAACGCCGTCAGCGGCTTGACAGGTGACGGCCTGCGGGTCTGGGTAATGACGCCTTTTTCCTCGATCAGCAGGCCGAGCTGGGGATTGGCGGCCCGGCCTTCGAGAATCATCCGGCGCGCCACCAGGCGGCGCTTGATCTGGGCAACCT
Organism: Pseudomonas sp. ITEM 17296; assembly: GCF_028895205.1. NCBI lineage: Bacteria > Pseudomonadati > Pseudomonadota > Gammaproteobacteria > Pseudomonadales > Pseudomonadaceae > Pseudomonas > Pseudomonas sp. ITEM 17296. The sequence continues at coordinate 89,370 of NZ_WJRS01000002.1, forward strand.
CGCCTGCCAGGGAGAGGATGAGCATGCCCGACTTTTCCGGCAGCCTTTCAGTCTTGAGCTTGAGAGTGTTCGATGCCTTGTCGAACTCGCTCACCCCGTAATGCCTATTTCTGACCTGTGTCTCTTCCTGGGGGGGCGTGGGTTCCCGTTCCGCCGTGTGCTCGATGCCGCTGGCGAAATCCTTGAAGCGCAGGGCGGGATCCAGCAGATAGTCCGGGAGTTCCTCTACCCACCGGAGTTCGCCGACCTGGCCCTTTTCCAGGGCCTTGAGTGCGGCCTCGGAGGCTTGGGTCACGCATACGGCCACGGTTCCGTCCCTGTTCTCGACGCTGCCGGCGACGTGCAATACCCCCACCAGGCGCGCCTTGTCCAGCAGCAGTTCACCTTCGAGATCGCCGAACTCATCCCATTTCCTCAAGTAACTGACGTGGTCCTGAGTCAAGGCTGTCATCTGCGCTTTGGCGAGGAGACGGATATGTCCGGTCCGGCTCCAGTCTGCGAAGTGAAGCTTGCCCTTGACCAGGCGTAGTGCACGGTCCGGATGCTTGCGGGCCTTGGTCAAGCGTGTGGTGAGGAAAATCGATTTGCCCTGGGGTAACGGCGTCTCTGTCGCTACGAAGCGCAATCCATTCCCGCTGATGCAGAACGAGTTGCTGCGGTTTGGTTGCTGGCTTCGAGCGGGCTGTACGGCACTGGGCGCTGCGTCCTGGCTAGCTTGCGATTCCGGATCCGGCACCAGGTCGTTAGCGTCTGCTGCTTCCTCTTCCTGGACGGGGTCGGGCTTGAGCATCTCGTCGATGGCCGGACCTGCGGTCAGGAAAAAGAAGTCGATGTCGCCTTGCCGAAAGCAGAAATGGCGCTCCAGCAGCTTGTAGAGTTGTTCACCCTTAGGACCGTTTCTGCGGCGCTCGAGGTCTGCAATTGCTCGTTCGGCATAGTCGTCCACGCCGATTTCCAGTTCACCCATCTCCAGGCACGGGCCGGAAAAAAAGGCGATCTGCAGTTCCATGCTGCCGTCGGCAGCACGATTGGCCAGTTGCGCGAGCAGTGCGCGGCCAATGGCGAGTTCGGCGTTCAGCCGCCGGTTATCGATAGATGTGACGGTCTGCACCGCGATCATTGCGTCCTTGAGACGCAGGTCGAACTCATTGGGGCGCGAGAGATCGCTCTCGATCGAATAGACGGCCTGGTCGCGCCACTCTACCGAGCCGTGGCCAACCGGTTGGATGCGGATGGTAAGGATATCGGCTGGTATGTCCTGGAACTTCATTGCACGCCCGCCTCGAAGGTGAAGGTCAAGCTATCGGGGAAAGCAGGGGTGCCTCGGACAGGACGTGCCGTCCTGGCGGCGAAGTCAAGGTCGACTTCGTACGCCTGCGTCTCGTTATGCTCGAATGAAAAAGGATGGAAAAGTCGGTGCGGCAGGGCGAAATGCTGGGTGGTGGAGGGAATCACGATCTCGCCCCGCGATGTCTGGGCGCGGGCAAACGGCGCACGGGGTGCATCGCAATAAGGGCAGTTGGTGTGTTCGTCGAACAGGTAGCTCATCGTGCAGGCATTGCAGTGCAGCGAGCGGTCGAACGCCTTTTTCAGCTCCATCGCCCAGAGCGCCATGGTGGGGCGGCGATGCGGCTGTAGTCGCCCGGCCCCGAATGTTTCCTGGAAGAGCCGGCGAAGCCCATGCGTAGCTACCAGCGCACGCGGCAGCCCGCCAACCCCAGAGTTGGAGTCATCCTTCGCGTCATCGATGAAGGGCAGATACCCCGCGTACGCCTGTTCATCCAGGTCGGCAGTCTGGCCGTCTTCATCTGGCTCGGAGTCCCAGCCACCGTCATCTTCCTCGGGCTCGAGCACTGCCTTGCCGATGAACGGATGGCAGAGTGCAAGGGTCTTGAAGGCCATGACGGCAAATGCCCAGCAATCCGAGCGTGGGCGCGCGGTATCGATGCCCCGCACCACTTCCGGTGCACCGTAAGCCGGCGTGTAGACCGAGATACCTCCGCTGGCCAATTCAAATCGCAGGTTGTCGGCATCGATGAGCCAGACATCGTTCGATTGCGCACCGATGAAGGCGTTGTTGCTGGAGATGTCGCCATAGACGATGCCCGCACAATGCAGGCGGGCGAGGATGGCGGCGCATTCCGACAGCGCGAACAAGCGGCGGCGGGTCGAGCCCGTACGAGCGTAATGGACGAGATGCAATGCCAAGTCCCTGTCAGGGACCTTCGCCAGCCATTCAGGAAGAATGAGCTGCTGTTCTTCGAGGACCTTTTTCGTCTTGCCGTCGAGATCGAAGACGCTGAAGGGCGTCATGTCGTTTAGCAGGCGCATCACGTACCCTGGCTGATCCCGCAGGATGGCCAGCGGTAACGACAGTGAAATGCGCGGTGGCAGGGGCAGCAGGCGGATATTCTTGAAGCGTTGAAGCAGGTCGCTGCTGGTGTCCGGCTCACCTTGGGGATTGAGCGGTTGCTTGATGGCCAGGTCCGCGTCCTTGGTGCGGAACACGACGCCTTGACCGCCCCTGGCGAGCTCATCGGCAAGCGTATGGTGATTACCGTATTCGTCGCACAGCGGCGGTGTTCCTTCAGTCTTGTCCATGGTGAATCTCCTCGCGACAGAGACAGGCGATGGTCTTGTCGTCGCTGTGCTTTGGGGTGGGCCATTTATCGAGCATCGCTTGAAGACGCCGGCTGGCGGTGACCGCGGCCAGCGAACGGTGCGCATCGATCAAGCCGGTCACGAAGCCGGGAATGTCCTCCAGGTCGTCCGCCACGCCGTCGGAGCAGAGCAGGATGGCCAGGCAATCCCGCTCCGGCAGCGAGGCGACCTGCCAGTCCCGCTCGGACACACGCTGGGAAAGTGCTGCCGTGATGTTGGAAAAGCCTTGCGACTTGTCGTCCGCCAGGGACATCACCGAACCATCCGACCTGATTGCGGCGACCAGGCCATCGCCCAGCATTCCCAGGTGGATCACGCCGTTTCCCGCCCGGAAGGCGAACAGGCACGTGGCGGCGCAATCACGGGGTTCGAGTGGTGCGACGAGAGACAGCCAGTTCGACGTAATGCGTTGTAGCAGGGGCGCCGGGTCGGCTTCGGTGCGGGAGCGGAAAGCCTGTGCTACAGCCTGGCAGGCTGCATTGCTGCCGAAACTGGAAAACGGCTTCGAACCGAGGCCGTCGGAAACCACGATGCCGTCTCCCCCGTCGCGGTGGAAGGCTGCCCATGCGTCCTGGTTGGGGAGGCCGGCAGCCAGGTGCGCGGGGCCTGGAACGCTGGCACCGAAGCTCTTCCACAGCGTCATGCCGAGGGCGCTTCCAGCCATTCGTCCAGCGCAGCGAACAGGTCCTCGGCTAGGAAAACGTCCGGACCCTTGAGCTGCGGATTGGCGTCCGCACCGATCTTGATGACGCGTACCGAGTCGTCGGGAAGCCGCGACCGCCACTGTTTCAGGTGTCGGGCATCGGTGCTGGACCAGAAACCGTCGGTCAGCAGCAGTATTTTTCTGTTCGGTGAATCACCCAGCAGACGGGTCAGGGCGGTCGCGCTGGAGGTGCCGCGGCACACCAGCATGTGTTCCGGGTAGTCGTCGGTCATGGTCCAGTCGTCGAAGACCGCTTCGGTACCCCAGGCACACAACCTGATCTGTTCCTTTCTACCCGCCAGAAGCATCCACTGGGCGATAGTCGTGACCACCGTCCTCGTGATGAATGGCTTGCCTCCCTCGCTCATACTGCCGGAGGTGTCGCACACCAGAAAGAGCGTCATGCCGGCTCCCTGGCCAGCCTGGCGCGTGCGGCAATCCCGCTCATCAAGCTATCGAGCTGTTCCAGGAAGGAGCCGCCGCAACAAAGTGCCAGCTTCGCGTCGCTGATTTTCTTGCGCACTGAGTCCGACCTTGGAGGGAAGCAGCAGGCGACGATGCCGCGACCTTCGACACCACCATAAAAGCGGACGAGGTTCTGCAGTTTCATCACTTGCTCCTGCGTGACCTTGCCCGCCTTGCACTCGACGATGTAGAGCGAATGCCCGTCGGTAAAGGTGACGTCGAGCTCGTTGTGTTGCACGTCGCGATGGAATGAACCGTCCTGGTTGAGTTGCAGGGTGAGGTTGATTCGCAGGTCCCGGATGACGCCGCGCTCCTCGTAGGTTTTACACTGCAGATAGACGAACTCTTCGAACCAGCCACCGGACATGTATTTGGCGAAGCCCGCCCAATGCTTGAAGTGCAGGTTCAGGCCGTTGCCGACAACCGATGCCTCGGCTTCCCGAGTGAAGGCGAATACGAACCCGTGGCATTCGATGCGAAACGGTATCAGTGGCTCACCTCTTTGCAGGCTTCTTTCGTGTTCGTTGTTGTACCTGCACAATTCGGGGTAGGCGTCAGCGACTTTGCTCCGGTATTTCCACAGTGTCTTGGTCAGGCGGCGTCGGTCCGGCGATAACTCGTCCTGGGGCTCGACGGTCGACACTTTCAGCCCATCGCCATTGAGCAGCAGGAAGGTTTCGATCGAGTCGATGGGCCGGATGGTCTCCCGACGCAGGCTATCGACATAGGTCACGCGCTGGTTGCGGCTGTCGAAGTAGAAGGGCACTGCACCCAGTGCGCGGGCTGCGGAGAGCGCGCCGGCGAACATCAGCTTGGTGCCGCCGGTAAGGTTCATGCCGATACGCGCGCCAGGCGGCAAGGTCCTGGCGTGGGCGATGATTCTTTCCTGCACGTCCATGGCGTCCCACGGGTTGACCGGGAGTTCGTCGAAGTCCGCTTCCTGGATGAACGCGCTCATGCAGGCCGCCGGGAAGTCCAGGGAGTTCACGAACACATGCCGGTCGGAGGCGAACTGGCGGATACCCAGCAGGGCTGGCATGCGTTGCTCGCCGAAGAGGTGATAGGTCACGGCGAACCCTTTGTGGGCATTGCCGATCGCGGCCTGGCTGGCACCGTGGCGCTCCAGCCATTCGGCGGGCAGGGCAATGGCTTCCGGCGGTTTGCCGACAACGGGCGAGACGATGAGGCGTTTCTTCAGGTGAGGATGAGCCAGGGCCGCCAGTGCCCACATGAACGCCATGACCGGCGTGCCAGGGCTCAGGTACAGCGTCACGAGTTTCTCGCCAGCGGCCTTGGCGACAAAATCCAGGGCGCGCATGGCACAGGCGTAGATGCCTTCGGAGTCGTTCAGCTCGCGGAGTGTTTCGCTCTTCAGCGAAATGCGTGCCTGCCTGGCAAACCGTGGCAGTTGCGCCTCCAGCCAGCGGGCGAAGTGCGCGTGGGCGGCAGGCGTATTGGCGAAATTGGAGACGAAATCGTTGGTAACGCCGCGATCCTGTTGCTGGTTGGCAGCATGGATCGCCGCCAGCCGTGTCGCCAGGTCCGCGCAGGTGGGTGCCGACACGTGATCCTGGAGGTCGTTTCGCGTGTAGCCAAGAATCACGATTTCGCTATAGTCCTCTGCCGCCAGCGCTGCGGCAATCGGACCTTCCGTGCTTTCGAATCCCAGCGACGCGCGAAAGTCCGTGATGCCATACCAGGTGAGCAAAAACTTCTTCATAGGGAACTCTTGGCGACGTAGGGGCGGAACCAGGTCGTTTCGCTGGTCATTCGGTTTACCAGAACGGCCCGGTTGGGCTTTTCGAGACCTTTGAACTTGCCAATGCCGGTGGAGACCAGCGAGCCGGCGTCATCTTCACTCATGCAATACCCCAGGCGCAGTTCGAAGTACGAAAGAAGCTCCTTGCAGGTCGATGCGCAGCGCTGCCAGCGCTCGACGAAGGCGAATACGAACACCCCCTGACGCGGGCCATCCTCGGCAATGCGCTTGAGCAGATCGCCAGGGCCGAGTGGTTCACCCGGCTTGGGGGGCCTGAACGCGGTCGGTGGGTGCAGCAGTCTTTCCGAATCGAGACCGTCGATGATCAAGGCGACGCGGCGACTGCCGATGGCATCGGCTATCGCTTGCAACGGGAGTGCCGCGATGTCGTCGAACACTTGCACGGGACCGCCGGGCGCGCGCGTCCCTGAGGTGAATTCGCCTTTCGCGGTGACGCCGCGGGCGTTGAAGAAGATGATCTCGTCGAAACGGCTGGATGCCACCAGGCTGGACAGCGTTGCGTTGAGCAAACCGTCGTGGATGGCATCGTTATAGCCGCTGAACAGGACATTGAAGGCCGTGCGCTGGATGAGCGGGACCGTGAGCATGTCGGCGTCGAACGTCAGCTGTTGCCCGAGGAGCAGGGCACCGTCCCCTGAACAGACGTTCTGGTAGGTAGTGGCGCAAGGCGGCTCAGGCAGGTGGGCACCATTGAAGATCCGGGTCTTGTCCGCCATGCCCTGACGCGAGGCATGTTGCGCCAGCGTGCTGATGTGTTCGCGGCAAGTGTCGCTGTCTGCTAGGGGTATCAGGAACTTGACGTTGCCGGACCTGGCCCCGTTGGCATTGTTGATGATGCCCTCGGGCGGGCTCTGCAGCTCCGCCGCGGCCCAGTTGTTCGCGCTCAGGATCATCGCCGAATCTTCCTGGCCGCAGGCCAGGGCGATGCGGCAGCCCAACTGGGTGATGATGCTCCCCAGGGACATGGCATTGATGCCCTTGAGAGTCTGCGTCGCGAGCAGGACATGAATGCCGAATGAGCGCCCCTGCTTCAACAGTTGCGACAGGAAGTGTTCTGCCGCCTCTGCCACTGAGCGTGTGCCGGCGAAGAGCACCTGGAACTCGTCGATGACCAGGAGGACTCTGGGTAGCTGCTCACCTGTGCTGGCGCGGAAACTAGCGAAGTCAGAGACCTTGTTTTCCTTGAACATGCGCCCGCGCCTCTGCAATTCATCCACCAGGTGGCGAAGGACTGTGATGCCGTATTCGGGATCGCTTTCCGTGGCGACCAGCCGGGCATGGGGAAGGGGCGGGTCGGCATAGACACTGAATTCCGTCGATTCCTTGTAATCCAGCAGATAAAGGTCGACTTCCGCCGGTGAATAGCGCTGACACAGGGAGTGGATCAGGACGTGCAGCAGGTTCGACTTGCCTGACCCGGTCTTGCCAGCGAGCAGTGCATGGTGTTCGGACGTTGTGGCACCGAGGACGAAGGAAGCGGGCGCGCCCGCGGTTGACCAGCCGATCGGGATGTCGAAGCCTGTGCAGGTCGTGGCGCCCTTGGAGAAACCGGACCAGAGATCCTTCATCGACCGGCTGAAGCGCGCCTGCCGGGCACACTCTTCGGCGAGCGCCGAAAGGTAGGGGCCTAGCTGTTCCTGCCTGGGCCATTGCTCGGTCTTGCAGCTCGATGAAAGGCCGTTGCGCGCGACGGACGACGTCGCGAACAGGGCGTCGAACGCTGCGACAGCCTGTGCTGCGGTTGCGCGGAATTTCTCGTAGCGCTGGTCCTGCAGGCGGTGCTCGTTGATCGCGATGATCGGCAGGACGCCGCAGCGCGGGCCGTTCTCGCACAATCGCTGGAGGAACCACAGACTTTTTTCGGACAGTTGCTCTGGCGCATCGAACAGCACCAGCACTTTGTACGCAAGACGGCAGTCGGGGTTCTTCGCATTGTACGCCGACCAGTTCGCGGACTCGTCATTGAAGCGATGCTGGAGCAGTTCCTCGATGTCATCCGTCAGCCGGCCGAGCGCAGTCTCGATCTCGTCCGCGCGCGTCAGCACCCGCTGTGCCGGTACCAGTTGCTCGACCTTGAGCAGGGGCAGGAACGGCTCGACTGATTGTCCCAGTCGCAGCGGATCGATGAACGTCAACTCCAGCTGCGCCGGGGGCAGGGCAGAAAGCAAGCGCAGCAGCAGGCCGGATATCCACTGAGCATGGCCCGTGTGGCCTTGGGAAAACGCCAAGGCGCTGGAGAACGGGAAGGGGATGGCGTTTGGCGTCGAACAGCAGAGGTCCTCGAAGCCCAGTTGCCGGGAGCCGAGGTACAGACGCGCAGGCATTTCTGTGACCGCCCATGATGTCGTAGGGACCAGATCCGTCAACGCTGGCTGTTCGCGGCGAAGCCGCTCACCCGAACGCATCGCGTCCGTGGCGATACCTTCCCATTGCCGCACGAACGCCGATCGCCAGGCCGTTGTCCGCTGCGCGCGGCTGGCGTTCGTCTGTCGTTCTTCATCTGCCAGCCGCCGCAAGGCCTCTTCCGTCGAGGCAGCCAGGGGCGTTTGCAAGTCTTTGCGCAGCCCCTGAAGGGTTTGCTCTCTTCTGCTCGCGGCGGCATTGAACTCACGGTCGATGCGGGCCAGGCCTTCCTGATAGTCGGCGATGGCTTGCATGACCCTGGAGACGATTTGGTCCGGATGCTCGGGCGATCCCTTCATACATCACGCTCCCCTCGTGAAGTTCCGACGTCTTGCGCTTCCTCGAGGATGCCGTCGATGGCCGTGACCTGACGCTGGTAGTCTTCGTTGAAACTCCGCAGGCAGGCGATGTTCTCCTGGATCGGGGAGAGCACTTCGTTGGCGATGGAGATGCCGAATCCATCCCGCACCCCGGTGTTGAACCTGTTTGCGCAGGCCGCCATCAGACCCATGACATCGTCAAACATCGACATCTCCCGACTCATCGTCCATGGGGATTTCCAGGACATGCGCATCGGTGGAGATGCCTGGAAACAACGACGTACAACGCTTGCCCGGCAGCAGGTAACGGGATTCGAAGTCCGGATCCTCGCGCCTGATCTCGCTCAGGAACCTCTGCCACCGCTCCTCGGACAGGTCGATCGAACGGCAGCCTGCGGTCAAGTTCAGCAAGTGCGCCGTGGCCTCGTCCACGTCATCCATGTCACCGGTATCGACCGCGCGTTGCAACTGTTCCACTCCTGCCCGGACCTGTTCAAGGATGGCAGGCTCCACTATGGCGAATCGCACTTTCATGGCTGTTCCTCCTGGCTCTGGCGGATGAAATCAAGACAGGACCGGTCTATCTCGTTCTTGCTCGGCAGCATGCCTATCAGAGGCGAGCCCGCCTCGCGCAAGGCATCGCGCAATTCTTTCTCTTTCTCGGGCGAAAGGTCCTTGATGTCCCGCGAGCAGAGCGTGCATTGCGCATCCGCTTGCTTGTGTCCTTCGGCCTGGAACACCATGTGGTCCTTCTGCGCGAAGAGGTACTGGGCTTTGCCGCATTTCACCTCCAACGCCAGCGAGCCGCCCACCGGTGCCCCCATGCCCGGCCCACGCCCCAGTACGACTGGGACACGCAGGTCGGTTATCAGCAGGTCGGTCTTGGTGTAGCGGCCGTTGTCGCCAACGAACGTCCGCCCTTGTGTCTCGATGCGACCACCCAGTGGCGCCAGGGCGTGGCGAGCCAGTTGCTCACCGAATTCGCCGCACAGCTCAATGCGGACCTTGCGCACGACCCCGTTGCGCTCGACATCGCCTTTCGCGGCAACCCGTTGCTCGCGGAACCTGTCGACCTTCGCCCGATACTCGGGATTTCGTTCGTACAGGTACTCCTGGAGCATCTGCCGATGCTCCGCCGACAGGTTCATTCGATCCCGCAGTACATCTGGTGTGACGACGCCACCCTGTTTTACCGGGTCCCACTTCAGCCAGGAATGGAAGTCCGCAGCGACGGGATGGGTCGCCAGGTAGGCCTCCAGCGCTTGCTGGGCCGCAGAAAGGCGTGTAACACCGAGATCAATGGCCTGGCCGACGCCGAGAAGCCGTGCATTGCACTCCTGCTGCGCTTGCGCCAGTGCCTGCGCGGCCATCGAGGCCGCTTGCCTGGTCATTTCCAGGCGACGTTCCATGGCCATGCGGTTCTCCATGGCCCGTTCGTGATCGACCCGTGCCTGCTCCAGTGCGTTGCAGGCCTGGTCCACTTCGGCTCTGGCCTGCTCAGCGCAGTCTTGCTCCCAGGAGCAATCAGGATTCGACCCGTCTTCGGCGAGCGGTTGAGCGATGCAACTGGACAGCGAGCTCTCGGCAGCGTCGAGACTGGCGTATGCAGTGTCCACGGCCTGTCGGGCATCCTCGGAGGCCTGGCTGGCGTCCAGCTCCAGCTGTATGGCGTTGTCCAGCAAGCCCTCGCTGTGCTGTGAGGCGTTTCGAGCGTCTTCGTACTTGTGCTCTGCCAAGGCAACCTGTGCTCGGCAGGATAACTCCAGGGCCACATGGATGGCCTGCAGATCGCGTACGAGGTCTTCGAGATTTTCCACTTGCCCTATGGATACGAGTGCCATTGCCCTTGCGACGTCCTCAGCTCTGAAGGTAATCGCGCAGGCGTGACGCCAGGGCGATCAAGTAGGGCACCTGCTCAGTCGCATTCGCGTTGAACTGATGGAGTTGCTGGACGAGCATGTTGAACTCGTCTTCGAACTGCGAGCGCTTCTCGTCCTGCCAGGTGTCACCGAGCGACAGGAATGCGCCATCCAGAGCGCCAACACTGTCGTTCAGCGCGTCGGTGAATCTTTGCAGTGCATACGCAAAGCGCTCTAGTTCTTCCGGATCGCCAATTGCCTGTGCCATTACCAGTAGCCTCCATCATCTGCATCGGGTGCCGTCGGCACCGCTGACTCCTGTCGGGCGCCAATGGTCGTTGGCTGGACATTGATCGAGCTCGCTGGCGGTATGGCGTTAGGTGCCTGCGATTTGGTACGGAGGGTCACCGACATGGTCACAAACTTGAAGAAGTCTTTCATTTGCCGGGCATTTTCTGCGTAGAAAAGCGGGTTTTGCGTGCCCTCGATGAATGCTCCAAGAACCGCCTCGTCGGCATCGGCCCCGATGGCCATGGCCATACGATCGCATTTCGCGGAGCGTCCTTCGTCTACGAAGTCACGCAACGCGCCTTTCCAGCCATCGTTCGGTTGTCCGTCCGAGACCAGCACCACGGTCGGGCGATAAGCGCGCGATGGCACAACGTCCTTGTCTTCAATCATTGCCTTGGCCATTTCAAGCGCGACACCCAGCGGGGTCATGCCGCTGGCTGCAAGTGTCTGCCACTGAATGTTGTTGGCACTGGCCAGGGGTTGATGCAGTGTGACCTCTGAGCCGAACGTGATGATCGAGACCCAGATTTCGGTCTCGCTGGTCTCGTTGCCACGGAACACGTCGAGCATGTCGCGCACCGCTTCATTCATGTTGTCGATCTTTTCTCCGCCCATGCTGCCGCTGACATCAAGCAAAAGGATAACGGGCAGTGGCTTGGCTTTTGGAGCCGTAAATTTCGATGGGTCAAAGGGAGTGTTCATGCGCGATACTCCTTGGAAATGATGATGAATAGGCCGGTGTGCAGGCCGCGCTGGTCGCACGAGTTCATTGAAAAACGGAAAGTGCTAACGAAGAGTGGAAAGGACGCATAGGGGCTGATGGCAGCCAGTGATGCCGGGAAGGCTTAGAGAAAGGAGTAAGGGGGCTAAAGGAGGAGAAACAGTCCGGGCAGCGTGTGACCATCTGGCGCATAAGACTTCCTTGTTCTTAACCGTCGTCTATCGACATCAGGTTGCGGGAGATTAGGCCATGCTACCCATATAGATAGCAAAGCGCCACTTTTCTGCGGGGCACAAGCACGTGGTAGATAACGAGTCCTAGGCACTGTACGAAAAGAGGTGTCGTAAGCACCGCCGGCAGCAGGCCAATGTGACCATCGCTGCATAACTTGTTGCGAGTTTACAGTAGCGAGTCGCCAGGCGGCGGTGCTCCTTCGTAAGGTGTGTTCGCCGGCCCCTTACGGTTGAACATGGTGACATGGTCCATTGAAGAAGTGACGCCATGGTCAGTGGAGTTGATTTGACCCGAGCCTGTCTCAGTTTATTGTAAATGGCCGACGTGAGCCGGCCCTACATTACGGGGCTATCAGGTAACGGAAAGGAAAACCTGGGTGTTCTCATCGCTGGCAGCTACAACCCTGCACCGGATATGTTCCAGAATTTCCTCTCCAAGTTGATTCGTTGCGAAGTCGAATTTGAGCATATAGGACTTCTCGCTACGGTCGGCCTCCCAATACGAAAGTCCCTGATCAAGCTGGACCGTCAGTTTTTTGCCGGAGCGGAGTTGCAGGTGCAACTGGCGGAAGTGCGGCAAGGACGAAAGGCTGAGCACCTCGCCGCTAAGGCCGCAGTATTCCAATGCTTGGCAGATGGCATCGTCGCGCTCGCGAGATGAGTGCCAGTCATGCCGGCATTGCCATGGCGCCCGGTTGTCATCCTTTTGGTACTGGCGACCCTGGATGCGGATGGCGAAGTTGGTAGCACTGACTCGTCCAAGCTCATGAACAACGTTGACCAACTGGTTCACGACCAGCGGGCTGCATACATATCGATCACTGTAGACCAGCTCTGTAATAGGGTCATCGCCTGACAATGCCTCGTCTAGGATGCTACCTGCCTCATTTCTGAGATGTTCCCAGAAGCGTTTGGCAAAGCCGCTGAGCGAACCATCCAACTGACCTCCGATCTCAACCTTGATCAGGCCGGGGGTTGTGGTTGGCATCAGGTCAGGTGCATTCAGTATTCGATCTGATAGCAGCGCGGGTGGTGCTCCCCGAACAATCCGCGCACCGGCCGCAGCTAGATCCCAAGTATGGCCCGGGATAGTCAGGTGCACATTGTCGCTGGCCCAGGCGGTGTTGCATCGCGGCCCCTGCAGGGTGATGTTCAGCGCTAGAGCACCAAGATCCGGCATGGTCTCATGGAGGCAGATCTGGATGCCGCTGAAGGTGAGTCTTACAAGCCATTCCTTCTGGTCAGCTGGCAGGGCTGCATAGGTGCTATCCAGTATGTGCAATTGCACCTGATGCCCGGCTGCTTCCCAGCTTTGCAGTTGATGTCGCAGACGGCGTGCGACGGCCAGATCCCAGTCTTCGGCTGGAGCCGAGAGATAAACAGCAAGGGTCTTCGCAGTGTCGTCCTGGGTGAGAGCCTGCTCGACGGCTTCCTGTAGGGTGGAAATTTCCGCCCGGCTTTGCGGGCCGAAGACCGCGAGCTCGGTTGGCAGTGCCAGCCCGGCAAGCCAGGCCTGATTGATCCATGCCAGTGCGGCATGGCGATCGAGGCGATCAGCCTCAAAGCGAGTGTCGAAGCTGAGTAAGCAACGCTGGCAGGCATGCGTGCAGTTGCAGCTGTCGAGACGGCTGATAACCCGCTGCCACAGGCTGGACTCATTCAGTCGCTCTGCTGCCTGTGTGGTGTACCCACCGCTACGCAGGTCGAAGACCCGGATGGCACTGGCAGGATAGCCATCAACCCTGATCGGGCGGCAGTCACAACCCAACTCCTCAGTTTGCACGCCCAGTTCCGCTGCGATCGCTTCCCGAAGTGCTACCGCGATCGAATAGCCAGAGACATCATCGTACAAGAGCTCACCGCTGGAGGGATTGCGTAGTACCAACTCAAGCGCATCGGTGAGACTGTCATGGCCTAGGTGGATACCTTGCTTGATTTTCCAGTTGTTGTGGCTGCCGGGGCAGATATTCTCCCCATCGTCACTCTTGCCGCCGCGCAGGCGTTTGTGTTCCGCCTTCTGGCGGAAGATGGCTGGCAGATGTTGTTCGTTGGCTGGAGCAGCCGTATCGGGATGGCTTAGCATGGGCTCTGCTTTCCCGCACTCAAGACAGATGGCGAAGCCCTTCTGGCTGGCTCCTGAGGTGTAGTGGAACAGGTGGGCCTGCTGACTGAAGCGGAACTGACCGAATGCCGGGTTGGCCAGGCAGATCCAGTTAGCAGGTACATTCAGCCACGGAGCCTGGACAGGCACATATTGCAGCTGGCTAATGTCATTGTGCGGTTCGTCGAAGAAGTCCACGGCAAAGCCTGCAGGCACCAGATACTCCCGGATATCCTCCCGTCCGATAGGGGCACCGCATTCCTGGCAGTTGATTTCCAGTCCTGGGTTGATTGCGGCGTCGCTGGCTCCACAATGACGGCAGAACCAAGCTTTTTTGAAGAGCTGCAGCTCCTTAACGTTTTCGGCAGATGCCGGGGCGTGCCAGTTCAGTGTGATGCCGGATGATTTGTAGACCAGACCGTCCATGACCAGTTCGGCTCCTGGTGCATATTCGCGTAGCCCGGTGATACGGTCTCGAGATGCCAGCGAGCGATAGCGGGCGCGGTTGTCCTCGCGTTTGTCAGTTTCTTCCTGCTTCAGGGTCTGCATACAGCGATTGTCGAAGCTGACGATGTCCGTCGGGAAGCCATACCCCGGCAGGAAGCGCCGGTTAGCCAGCTCGCTGAGTAAGTATTCCTTCTCAATGCGACTGAGCTGGGCTTCCATGGCGCGGGAGGCTGCGGCTTTCTTGTCGTCAATCTGCTGCAGTTGCGCGTAGCTGGCCGAGTGCTCCTGTTGCCATGCCTGCGTGATTCCGCTCAGGTTGGTGCTGGTGCGCTTAAGCAGTGCAGGCTGCGGAGTTGAATCAAGAATGCTGCGACAAGTGATGTCTTTGAGGGCCTGAGCCACCAGTGGCTCCACTTTGCTTGCCTGATTGTTGCACCACAGACAGAAACGAGTCGCCAGCGACATGGGCATTTCGCCTTCGAGGAAGAACGTGCCAGCAGTCATCGACTTGATTTCCTGGGCTGTGACAACGTGCTTGAGCCAGTGCGAGAGCAACCAGGCATTGACGTGACGCTGGATCAGATCGGGGCTTTGCAGAGACACCTTGGGCATGCGCATGGGGGTGTTGAAGGGCCAGAGTGGGCTGTTGAACACGCTCTGGTCATGCGGGGTATTCTTGCAGACGGCCAAGGCCAGAGAGCGTCCTTCGCGGCGGCGGCCTGCACGGCCAGCCCGCTGCAGGTAGTTGGCTGGGTGCGGTGGGACGTTATTCATGGCCACCACGCTAATGCCGCCGATGTCTACCCCCATCTCCATTGTGGTCGAACAGCTAAGCAGGTTCAGCTTGCCTGTCTTGAACAGGGCTTCGTAGACATCCAGTTTGCTTTTGGATTGTTGGGCCGAGTGCTCGGCTGCACGGAAATAGTTTCCGCCCTCAATGACCAGATCCATAACGTCCGACCAGAGAGCAGCTTTACGAAGCTGCTGAATATCAGGGTGCTGATTTAGCCATTCGCGGATCGCCAGCAGTCCATCATCGCCGGAAATATGCAGAAGGGCTTCCGGTGGGCGGGGCAAGGTGTAGGGCAACACATTTATGACCATGTTACGGTCGGTACGGGGGGTGTAAGGGCTGAGCTGCTCAAACGGCGTGTCGATAAAGCGCCGAGATACAGGGCAGAGATAGACCTCGTTGGGCAGACGAAAGCTCACGTCCTTGAGATCAAGCTGATATCCGTCGCCGGACGAAATCAGCAGCTTCGTCTGCTGGGTAAGTGCATGCCAGGCTTCCCTCAGGATCGAGTCAATTTGATCCCTGTGTGTAGACGTGGAGTAGTTGAAAGCCTTGCAGAGCATCAGGATTGCGCGTGATTGAATGCCATTGACGGTATTGACTGCCGGCCAGCGCGTGTAACGCCGGGAAAGCTTGTCCGCCTTACCATCGAAAATAGGCTCTACCACCCACTTGGGACTGACTTTGGCGCCGATCAGCGATTGCCACCGCTTGTCGATATTCAGAGCGGTGTTTTCACGAACGAAGAAGTCCAACAGCACCTTCAGATAAGAGCGCCAGGACTCGACCGTCTGGTGCGCAGGCCAGGCCATGGGCTTGCTGCTGATGCTTGCCAGCTTGGGATAGCAAACCTGCACCAGTCCCAGTGTTTCCAAGCTATTGGCACGTTTTGGTCGGCGATAGAACTCGCGTGCGAGAAGCATACTGGCTAGGGCGATGCTGTCTTGCTTGCCAAAAGTCTTCGGGGCGAGGCTGTGATAATAGTCCAGCATGGCCATCTGCAGCTCCGGCGTGCCGGCCAGATGGTTGACCATATCGGTCCAGCTGATTTCTGCACCTTTGGCGTATTCAGCCTGCTTTTCCAGCAACTGTTGTAAGTACTTTTGCTCGAAGCGCCCCAATTTCTCCGCTGCCTCAAGTTCCAGCAGCTCATGCAGTTCGTGCTGTTCCTCCCCTGATAGAGTGCAGGCGGGCTGCGCTTGCAAAAGGCGGTGATAAACCAGTCCTCGAACTCTGTTGCGCTCGGAGTCCTGCTGCAGCTTGACCGCAATACGAGCGGTACCTTGGCGGCTGTCAGTGAAGGAGATCAGCTTGCGGCCCTGGAACGGCTTGCCTGTCGGCATCGAGTCTGGCGTGCAGAACTCCAGCAGGGTTCCAATCACTGTGCTCAGGGTGAAGGGGGTGCCAATACGTGCGGGGCGCAATAGGCTGCGCCCTTGAATGGTTGCACCACAGCATGGGCATTCATTTTTGTTGCTGCTGAATAGCTGCAGCCCGATGTATCCGTCCTTGGGGCCGTCGAACATCAGCTTCTGGCTGGTAGGATCCAGAAACTCCGGGTAGCTGTAGTTGACTGGTCGGTTGGTTATCAGGGTTTGGGTTAGTGAGATGCGGTCTTCAGTCGGATCATTTGTATCGGCAGTTTCCTCGTCCAAGGAGAATTCATCGACCTGCTGTTGTGATGGGTCGATCAGTTTCCCATGGTTGGTAGCAACAGCCTGCAAGAAACTCTCGTTGCACTCTTCACAGGAAACTAGCGGCATGAGCGGCGCGCCGCAGTTGCAATGGGTTCGCTCCTCCGTATACACCATGCCAAATGGCCAGTCGGCATGGTTGAGTGCGGTGCTGGCCTTGTGTGTACAGTTACGGTCCACGCAGGCTCGGATCGCTGGGATCACGTTATGGAAGAGATGGGCACGTAATGGCAGGAAGGAAATGCCAGCGGCATTCTTGGTGCCTGACATCAAATCCAGCCAGGCCAGCAGTTGGACAGGACTTAGATCGGACTCCCGGGTCATCCCTTTTAGGCTTTGTGGTTTCACTTGTCCCGCAGGAATGAACAAGGAACGTAGACGCCTGGCTGTCGGGCTGGACTCGAGGCGCTGGTAGCGCGGAGCGGATTGTTCCTGCTCGGCATCGATGGCTGCAATGGCGGCAGGCTGGTCATGCTTGGCATCGGGCGTCACATCCAACAGGCCGGGGATATCCCTATGGCCCTGCACTACCTCTACCTGTTCCGGAGCAACTCCGCCTATGTCAGCGAGGAATTCGCGCAGGCTTTCGATGGTCTTTTCATCCGAGCCAAAAGTGGCCGAAGTCGCAACAAAACGCACATCCTTCGCTTCAACCTTGAAGGCAAGCATCACACGCCGTAGCAATAGTGCCATTTCGGCAGCCTGGGAGCCGATATGGGTGTGCGCCTCGTCAAGAATGATCCACCGCAGTTTGCCCGCAGATTTCTTCAGGATGGGCTCATCGTCTTTGCGTATGAGCATATATTCCAGCATGGTGGCATTGGTTACGAGCATCTGTGGCGGACGTTCGCGCAGGCTCTTACGGTCGATTACCTGACCTTTGTACTGCTGGTCCGAAGCCTTACGTTCATTTTCCAGGGCGCCGGTGTACAGACAGTGTCGAATCTGGCCGCCAAAACCATCGGTCCAGGCATCCAAGCGGTTTTGCTGCGAGTTGATCAGCGCGTTCAGCGGGTAGATAAACAGGGCGCGAACACCTTCTGGGTCTTCACCAGCCTCGATCTCTTTTGCCAAATGGTTGAGGACGGGCACCAGAAAGCATTCGGTCTTGCCCGAACCGGTGCCGCTGGTCACCACCAGAGATTTCCGCTCCGGACTGTTGAGGATTTTCCAGGCCGCCAATTGATGGGTGAATAGATGGCGGTCGCCGGGGAAGGAGTACTCCTGGGCAAGATCCTTGGGCGGGGAAGCCATGGCCTCGGCAAGTCGTCGGTGCAGCAAGCTGCCTCCTGCCAGAGAACTCATGGTTTCATCGCTTTCATCCCAGCCAAAGGTCGGCTCGAAAACCGGATCCGCAAGCCAGGCACCCGGAGTTCCGGGAGATGCGGTCAGCTGATCATGTAGGAACTGACGCAGATGGGGATTGCCAAGGCTGAGCAGGCCCTGAGCCGCACGTTCACTGCGGATGCTGAGGTTGGTGGTCAGGGCGGAAAAATAATTCTTTTGATAGAGCATGGGATTCATCACTTCTGGATCGAGTCGACTTGTGCCATGACTAGGCCTAGCTGATAGGCCAAATCAAACCAGACCGTATCGAACTGGCGAGCGTTTCTGAGACTGAACAGGCGCGTCGGGTCGGCTTGCCATTGTTGGCCATGACCGGCATGGGTATCGAAGGCAGCCATGAAAGGCAGCATCACTACGGCCAACTTGAAGTCGTTGGCAGGAAGCTTGCTGCGGCGGAGTAGCATTTGGCCGTGAGTAGTTTTCAAGAATGCCCCGATATCTGTATTCCCTGCGCCAGGATATTGATGGGTTTCAGCAGGATTACGGTGGAACATCTGCTGCATGGCAGATTTCTCTCCATCGTCAAAAAGTCGATCTAACCAAATTCCCGTGAGCATTGAGGGATTTCTCAGGAAGAATCCAACATCCGGACTTTCGAGATCGAAGTAGCGGTGAAAGCCCTGCTCGAAAATGAAGCGCAGCGCGGGTTGCCAGCGGGACAGGTACTGGCTCTTGCTCTGGATGTCGTTGCGAATGACCGACAAGAGGCGGGCATCGCTGGCGGCAAACTGCTTGCGAATTTTCGCGAAGGTGTCGAACCAGTGGTTTGGTGCGATAAGCAACCACTCGAAGGGCAACTCGGAGGGTAGGCGTTCAGCCAGGCGGGTGGAGAAACCGTCCAGCAGCAGTGTTGCCATGGCAAGAGCCTGCGGCTCACGTATCAGTGCCTGGCAAATATCCAAGCTGGCCAGCGGCAGGTGGTGCAATCGGTCCAACAGCAGCTCCAACCTTTGCCAATCCGCGGCCTGCGGATCAGCGGTCATCGAGTGTAGGGCCGATCTGAGCAGGAGCATGCGCTCTTTATCATCCGCCTCGCAGAGCGCCTGGGTCAGCGGGGTAAATGCCTTCGAAAGGTCGCTTGTGGTCGGAGGGACAACGGTCGGGCGACTGTGCAACAGTGAGTCGTCGGGGGTGTACAGCAGCCAGGGGCCTACTACATCTGTCGGCAGTCTAACTAGCCAGCTCCCGGTGAACACTTGCTCGGAGAAATGTAGTGGCAGTCTGACCGGCTCATGGTCTGGCTCCGCCAGTGGCAAACCCAGCATCAGGCCTTCGGCCTGGGTCTGTTCAAGCAGAAGATCGCGACCACCATCGCTCAGGGACGCCATCTCTCTTTGGCTGTGTAGGCGGATGCGTGTCGAATAGCGTCCTACTTGAAGGCGAGCACGTGTCTGGTGAGCATGCATAAGCTCCAACTGGACAGCATGATCGAGTCCTGGGCGACAGGAAAGCATCTGCTGGATCGCCGGGATCAGCTCGAACAGACGAATTTCGCGAATCCCGGTGTAGCGAATTTCCTGGGACAGAGTGGAGCGGGCGTCGATTCCACTGGACGTTAGGCGAACCTGCCAGTGTTCAGCGCCCTGTGACGACATCAGTACAGCGCGACAACCAATCAACTCCTCAATGGTCAAGGCCTGATTCGGCTTGAGAGGGGTACTGTTGCGCTGCAGAGTGATCCCATTGCCAGGGAATGGCAGCGTGATCCTTTGCTCGCCATCGGGCCATTGCAGGCATAGCGACACCGAGGTTTTGGGCCGGGCGCTCGAACTCTTTAGTATGAGAACCAAGTCTTTCCCATCATGGCGGCTTTTCAGCTCAATCTCTACGTTCTCGCAGCGTACGGGCAAGTCAGGCCAGTTGGTGAGACGAATACTTCCTTCAAGGGCGCAGGCACCTGGCACGTAGGTGACGGACGCGCCCTCTGGGAGGAGCACGGCACGGGTGTTTAGCAGGCGCTGGCCATTCCTGCGCCAAATTAGCCGACATAGCCCCGGTGACTGGGCCTGGGCGAGCGGTAACTCCTTGCCTTGCGTGCGAACAAACAGCTCATGGGCGGGTGCGAAGTTGGATAAGCCTGCACTTTGTTCTACTCGAAGGCGCGGTGTGCCGTGGTACAGCAGGCCCGGTATGGAGAGTGCCTCCAAGCTGTTGCCTTGCCAGTAGGCTTCGGGGTGGTGGGGAGCGTTGGCGCTTACGGTGACAATGAAAGGTTGTTTGCGGTAAGTGAGCCGGGTTGTGCCGGCCGGAAGTTCCAACAGCATTTGCTCATCGGAAAGGCAATCGTGAAGCTCGCGAACCTCGCCATCCTCTGTAAACACTATGGTTTTTGCCGGCATGACTGCCAGCGCCGATTCTCCCTTGACCAGCGCATCGCCTTGAGCGAGCAATCGAGCAAAGGGATAGGCATTCTCGAATATCAACGGCTCGTCTGGGCTCAGCGCTTCGCCTCCAGGCAGGTCGGCGATGTGCAGTGTCGCGCCCCAGCGACTGACGATCAATTGCGCGGCCTCATTTAGGTTGTGAATGGCCGGCAGCTGCCTGGCTATCAGCTGATACTCCTCATCCCTGAGCAGGGCTTCGCCGACCAGGTATTCCCGCTCGCCGATGCGCAGCAGCATCTGGAAGTGTGGTGGCAGTCGATCAGAAGCCAACCCCAGTGATGCGGCAACCTGATCTCGTTTGGCTTGTGCCTGCATTGCAAAGGTCAGCTCGTAGACGGGTTTGGAGCCGTCGGAGCTGAAGCGTAGGCCACGCTGAATCTGAAAGGGGGGACGTCTGGAATTGGGCGTGATGGTGACAATGCCCCGGACCAGACCCTTGATGAGGCTGGCTGCGGCCTGACTGTCGAGCGCGATGGGAAAGAGCTCTTCCCACTGAGGGCATTCCTCCTGCAGCTTTGCAATCGGATCATCGGCACCTAGCAGGGCATAGGTCCTGCGGATATGAAGCACCGCCTTAACCAGATTGTCCAGCAACTCATAAACCGGCGCCTGCTGGTAGCAGACGGGCAAAAGCGCTGCCTGGGCCTCGATCGCCTGACGTAGTTGCTCATCGTGCAGGCCGTAGCCCAGCGCCTGCTCGGTGACCATGCGCAGCAGGCCGGATAGCGCGCCCTGCGCCGATTCGACCAGGCGCATGGGCAAACCGCCATTCACCGCGACCAGGCCAATGAAGCGCTTACCTTCATCCTTTATGTCGGTCTGCAGACGCCATAAGCAGCGCCCATCAATGACCAGCTTGCGAGTCTTATCGTGGGTCATTCCCCGCTGGCCGGCGGCCTCGCACAGCGGCCCCCAGCGCCATGCGCCACCGGGATATTCTCGTTTCCACCACTCAGCGGCGAACAGCAGCCAAGCTTGAGGGTAGCAAGGATTGATGTTTTGCCCTGCGGGAAGCTTCTGCAGGAGTTGGCGGAGTACCTCAAACTCTTCAAAAGAAGTTTTGTAAGCGAAAAGGGGGCGTCCATCTGGCTCTTTCAGCCCACGCCCGGACAGAAAGTCCGAGATCCATTGATCAAGTGGCACGTAGAATTCCCTTTTCCGTGAGCAATGCACCACGGGTGCTTGCGCTGACAGGATTTTGATCAAGATTGATGATTGTGACTGTCCCACGAATCAGCGCCCACGCGCGTTCCTTAGATAGCACTTCACTATCCTCTTCCATGTCTGCAACTGATCCTTAGGTCATGAACCATTCTGATGGCTAAGGGCTGCCATCAAGCATAATCCGGGACCCAATCTGAAGGGAAGGTCGAGAACCAGAAACGGTCGTGGACGCTGCACGAACTGGCTGTTCGCTGGCGCGCTACGCAGGGCAAACGGGCAACAGCAATCATGAGTCTGATCTAGCGTACGTAGAAAAGGGACATGATCCAAATGACTGCCTGAAGGATATGCTGCAGTGGCTGCCGACGTAGCCGGCGAGTGAGATCGGCCAACTGGTGCGGCATCAGGGGGCTTGGCACCAGCAGCGCCCCAGGTGCTCCTGGCCACTATGGGGCTGATCGCCGATCGAGTGTGCGGTGACCATGCAGAAGGGGCGCTGGACGCATTGAATATTAGAGACCTGCTTTATGGTGCTTCGCGCGATGAGCTGATCCGCGATGATATTATCGGTAACGCACGAATCGCCCCTAGTTTCCTCGGCACTCTCACATTTATAGTCTCGACGTGCGGATCATAAGCTCTCAGGCAAGCCAAAAAACATTTTGACATAGCTCTAGGGCAGGGTTTTCTGGCCGGTTTTAGAGAAATATACCCTCAAAAATACCCCCGATACCCTCACGTGGATACGCGAACGAGAATAGCGATTTCTGACAGTTCTCGGCGTGGCACACGCCGGACTTCAGTGTACCTCCGCGGAGAGGCAGGTGGAACGAGGGTAGGTGTCATCTGCCCAGGGGCGACCTACTGGACGACCACGCTTCCTAGGAGTTCAGAATTCTAGCTGAGCCGCGACCTCGCTACAGAGTTTCAAAGGTTCGGCATGCATGGGGTGCAAGGGGTCGAGTGTTCGAATCACTCCGTCCCGACCAAAAAACTCCAAAGAATCCAGTCACTTAGCGGTGGCTGGATTTTTTATGGCCGGACGTTTTTCCCTGCTTAGCAATTTTGCCCCACTTTTTGCCCCACCGAATTTTTAATGGCCCTCGACTCTGGAATCTGAGTCGTCAGAATCACATGGCCTTAAGATCAAGATTTGAGTGAACGACAGCCGCTTAATGAGCGATGGCGCGCAGCCGACAGGTTCTAACGATGGGGGATTCGTGGTTCGAATCCCTACGCTTCCGCCACTAATTCCCATTAAAGCCCTGATTTTTCAGGGCTTTTTTGTGCCTGCTCGTTTCTGGCCCATACCCTAGCCCATACTTTGGGCTCTGGCTTTCAGTGTGCGTCGTTGGAAATTTCCGCCGAACGGCCCCGCATCTCTAAGCTGCGGGACCTTAATGCGATCTGCTGGCTGCTGTTAAGTTCATCGTTCTTTTGGGCAACCCATACCGGACGGTCTCCCCCGATTGTCGTCTAGTTTGGCCTCAGGTTGTGGCGTTGCCTGGCGTTCGCTCAAATACATTTCGTATAGTGTCTAGAGTGAAATCCGTTCTAGTTGTGGGGCGACATGCGTGCTCCAACACCGCTGCAACGGCAAGCAAATCAGGTAGTACATGAGCCAGCACGCATACATGCTGGAATGCAAGTAGCAGGTACCCGATGCCAGTTTTCCGTGTGCTAGCTCGTGGCGCAGGCAAGGGCCGCCTTTGAGGTTGAACAGCAGGTCAATCGTATAGATCAGGTCGATGCCAAAAACCGACTCCAACTGCTCTCGTCGGGTAGCCAGCAGCGCACTCAGCGACCTGTCTTCTTGCAGTAGCTCCTCGTTCAATTTCGATGTATCGATCCCCGCGTCGCTGAGCACATGGCGTAGCGAGTTTTCGAGCTGTGGGAACAGTAGATGACAGGCGGACATCATGTCGCCCTGAAGGAAGCGCGCGAGTCCCAGGGCATAGATGTCCTCGAATCCTGACGGCACGAAGGGGCTAGCTGACACGATGGCCATCAGGTGCCGATCGTCGACAGCGAATTTGGTCATAAGGGTTCGGGCTGCTGGCTTTATTCGGCTTTCAACCCACATTTGGTAATGGATGTCCAAGTAGTGAAGGCTCTCATAGTCATACCATTCAGGTGGTGGTGTTTCGTTGAGATTGATGGTCGGTGCTTGTGTGACTACCCGGCCCAGAGCGTCGGTATAGATTTGCCCGTTGAAAAGGTCGGACAGGAATGAGTCGCTGCGGCCACGGATGATGTCCGTGTGCAGCGCCATTTTCTCCGGTACCCCGCAGATCCGGGTAAATGTGTAGAAAAATTCTGGAAGCGTCAGATCCTTGAAGATATTGATGGTGCCTTGGCGCTCCTCGCTCAAATCCATCGGGATCTGGAAGGAAGAGAACTCGTGAGCAGCCTGCGCTTGCAGCTCCAGCAACTCGGCCTTCAACGCTTCCAGTTCTGCATGCATGCCTGGAATAGCCCGAAGCTCCCCTATGGCATCTCGCGTCCAGCTGGCTCTGGCCATGAAGCTGTCTACGCCTTCGCGCATCCTGAGCGTCTGCTCGATCGCCTTTAACTTGCAGCGCTTGAAGCCAGTGTGATCCTTGGACTGATGATGGGCGAGGGCGGCGAGCTCCCACACGACTTTGACGGCCATGGCGTATTCGCCGGCGGCGGCGGCGTTTGCCGACTTCTCCGCATCCTGCGCAACTTGTGCCCATTCAATCAGGTTGAAGGATTGGCCTAGCCGAGCCAATCGATCAAACGACGTAAAACACCTCAGTTTCTGGGCGTGGGTGTAGAGACGGTTCCACGTTGTGAGCACGATCTCGGGTGGTGTTTTCCGCTTGCCTGTGCTGGCTACGATGTGGAAGGCCCTCTCGATCAGATCGACGACTTTGGAGGACAGCCCAGAGGGTGGCTCGTACCTGAACGAGAGCTTGTCGTCCAGGTAGAACTCGATCGCTTGACAGTAGGAAGTGATCGCCAAGCCGGCGCTTCGATGCAGGTTTCGATGGTTGTACCAAGCCACATCTGCCACCCGAGCTCGGAGCAGGGGGTGGTCGATTATTTCGGCGATGGTGGCAAGGGCTTGGCTCTGCTCTCCAGCGATGTCGGCAGGGATGGGCGTGCGCATGCCGTCACTGATCAACCTTGGGCCGAATGCGTCTTGGCGATCTACGGAGAAATGGTAAGAGCACACCACCATGAGCACTCTATAAGCCCGATAGCCGCTGTAATTCTTGTCCGTCAGCGCCTGCCTGGAGCGTGAGCTCAGCTCAGAGTCGAGCGAGTAAAAGTCGAGCGTATCGACAGTCTCCAGCAGCCGATTGATCTCGGTATGCTGGAAATCATCGACAGAAGCAAATTCGAGCCGGGAGCGATCTGGTTCATTATCGATAATCGTATCCGGTGCTACGGGCGCTTCCAGAACCGGCGCCATGCCCGTCGCAATGTCCGACTCCTGTCCGGCTCCTCGCACCCCGTCCTGATCTTCGGATGGCCTAGTCTGATCGCTCATTCTCTCTCCCTGCATTCATGATCTCACTGAATGATCTAACTGCACTGAATGTTCTAACTGCACTGGATGATCTCACTACGCTGGCGGTGATTTGCAAGGTTGTTTTTGAATGCAAAACCGTTCCGCCGCAGCTCCCAAGCACACCACCACAGGCTAGCTTTACTGGCAGCTTGCCATCCAGTCAATATGTCATTATCTTGTGGTTTTTTACGGGCTCATCACTACATATGGTGGTTTTCACGAGCTGACATCATCTGCGGTGTCATCGCCTGGTTCGGGCAATCTGGCTCCAGCGGCATTCTCTGCTCTCGGGGATGGCACGCAGAGGTGCATAAAAGGACTTCTATGCGGTTGATCAATTTCCATACCGAGCACCCTGCAACTCAGGACGTGTTCCCCGGTGGTAGTCATGACAAGGTGGCGAGCGCGATCCACCGTCATTTGCTGAGTGACGGCCCCTCAAAGGTTGTCGGCCTGGATGGTGAGTTCGGCTCCGGCAAGAGCTCGATTCTGAGCATGCTGAAGGCAAAGCTGACGGCAGCTGACTCTGATTTCAGGGTCTGGTTTTTCGACTGCGAGCAGAATTACCAAGGGTCGACGAAGAGCAATTTCATCGAGCTCTTCACTGATGAGGTGCTCAAAGAAGTGCCTCATGTCAGCAGGGCTGCCGAGACCCTGAAAGCCTCTCGCGATCGAGCCCTCGGTCGCTTGTTCGAATACAACAAACGGACAACGAGCCGGGTCAGTGCCTGGGCGTTGGCACTGGTCGCCAGTCTGTTCTTCGCCGCCACCTCATTCCGGGAGCTTTTTGCACTTTCGCGCAGTTCCCATGCGGCCATCACAGGGACGTCGCCGGAAG
Organism: Pseudomonas sp. ITEM 17296; assembly: GCF_028895205.1. NCBI lineage: Bacteria > Pseudomonadati > Pseudomonadota > Gammaproteobacteria > Pseudomonadales > Pseudomonadaceae > Pseudomonas > Pseudomonas sp. ITEM 17296. The sequence goes on from NZ_WJRS01000002.1 coordinate 115,112, forward strand.
CCGCCGCGCTCACCAACACACTGCAAGACCCCTTCTGGTGGCTTATAGGGGTGCACCTCCTTTCATTTTGCAGCCCGATGCTGATCCTTGGCGCCGCCAAGCTCTGGCATAGGAAGGTGCGGGTCGGCACCCAGAAATGGAGCCTTCTGAGCCTATTCAAGGGCTCTAGTGACGATCATATTCAGGAGAAGGTTGAGGTTGGCAAAGAGGTGACGCCCCTTGATCTCAAGAAGACCCTTCTTGAACAGTTGAAGGTGGTTGAGGACAAGCGTTTTGTCATCATCCTGGACAACCTTGATCGCCTGCCAAAGGACAGCCTGCGGTCGGTGTGGAGCGACCTGGAGATCTTTATTGAGGTCGCTACCCAGGCTGCGAACCTGACGGTGATCGTGCCGTTTTGCTCCAACAAGGTGGCGGAATACCTGAAGGCAGACGGAGATCGACGGTACGATGCCAGGGACTTCATAGCGAAAAAATTCCCGGTGGTTTTCCGTTCTCCGCCGGTCATCACCTCGGGCTGGAAAGATGGCTTCCGTCAGTTGTGGAACCACAGCTTCCCGGATAGCGATGGGAACGTCATTGAGCACTGCGCACAACTGCTGCAGCGCCACAGCCCCATGGCCAACAACCTGGTCACGCCCCGGCTGCAGAAGAAATTCATCAACGACATTGCCACGACAGCCTTGGTGGTAGGGGAGGAGATCAGTCTCCTGGCCATCGCCAGCCATCTCCTGCTCTGTAAATATGCTGACCTTTCGCTGGTGGAGACACTGCGAACGGATGGGTTCTCGGATACCTATCAGAAAGAAGTTGGGGAGGAGCAAGCGGGGCTGGTCAAGGACACTAAAACCCTGCTGGGCGCCACTCTTGGCGATTCCATGGAGACCGGGTGGCAGATCCAATTCCTGCAGATTCATTATCTGACCACGGGTGATATCGCGATCGCGGAGCTCTTGGACACGCCGTTGGCAGCAGCCTTTGCCAACGAGGATCACGACGCGTTGGGCGAGCTTACTTCACTGTTCGGCTTCTCTGACGCCATGAAGCGCCTTCTATCCCAGCGTCCATCGCTGGCTTCTCTGTTGCCAACCATTTCCCAGGCACATCAGGCGCGTGAAGGCGACTGGATTGAGCCGCTCCTGCAGCTGATCAATAACACGCAACTTGATCTGTTCGGCGAATCGAAAGCGGGGACTGAGGAGTTCTACGAAGCCGTGCGGTATTGCAGAGGCCGTGGGTTGAAGGCTCGGTTGCTTGCTAATCATGGCAGCCAGCTGAAAACCGGCCTGCTGAAAATTTTGAACGGTGCGTTTGATCCTGAGCAGCTGACGCCGGCCTGGGATCTGATGCAGGAATACGACTATTACCTCCAAGCGCTAGGGCTGGAGTTTGAAGCAGTTGTTGTTAAGCGTTCCGAGTATGTGATGCACCTGCTGCCTGATATTGCCCATCTGAACGTGATCAAGGCCAGTGGGTTTACCTTTGCGAACGCTGGGCTGCCAGATGCACACGCGCAGCTGGTCAGCTGTGCCGATCACCAGATGGGCATAGCGGCAATGCCGAACAATTACGTCGTGCCTGCGCTTGAATGGTTGTACCGCGAGCGTAGGTTTGGCGGCGGTATTACCGGTGGCATCTCGGCTGGTGACGTGGCCATTCTGGCGAAAGCCACAGGCGCTGCAGGCGAAGTGGATAGCGCGGTGCTGGGGCTTGGGTTGGCTGCGACTGTCGACCAGGTCACCGTCACCGCGATTACAACGTTGCTGGCGAACAATACCAGTCCGCTGATAAAGGCGGTGGCGGCAGTGACGTACATTCGGCAAGCCGACGCCGATTCGCTCGCCAAGCTCGATGATCTAGATGATGTCTTCGAGTCGTCAGTCTTCCGGGCCTTGGCAAACGCATCGCTTACCACAGCGGCTTTGTTCCAACTGATTGACGACGCCCAAGTGGGTGAGTCGGTTGCGACCTACCTGGCTCACCTCATTCAAGAGCGGCGTATTGGGCACCTGAGCTCCCAAATGGTTGCTACCAAATTTAGCGTGATTACTCAGGCGCTTTCCAAGGTTGGCCTTGCTGAGGCCGACTTCGCGGCTTGGCTCACAGCTTGGGACACTTATATTGCAGAAGCCACCAAGGACGCTCTAAAGGCGGACGTCCGATTGATTAGTGTCGTCATGGAGGCGGATAAAACTGTGCTGCCGAAAACTCGGGAGGGTCTACTCAAGCAGCTCACGAGCGAGGAGCGGACATGTGATGAGTGGGTACAGACCATCTCGGCGGGGGCCAAGCAGCACCAGGCAATCCTCAATGGGATAGTGAGCAATCAAGAGCCTATACAGTCGAACGCGGCTGTTGGCGATGCCTTGGTCAACGTGCTCAACTCCGTCGCCAGCGGCACCGTGACTTCGCCGTGGGGAGCGCCCCAGTACGCCATGATGGATTCGCTGCTCAGTTTGCTTGATGCCCAGCAGCGTAACGTCATCGGTATTCGATTGAGGAAGATGCTCTTCGCGGAGTCGGTGGAGCCTGATGATTTCGCAATCCCGCTATCGAAATATGGCCATCTCATCCCGGATGTTCAGCCGTCTAACCCGCAAGAGGTTCAACGGATCGTCCTGTTCTTGGCGTACCTGAGCCGCAACCCCGACAGCCTTCCCGCCTTGGCCAAATTCTTCGATGCGAAGGCCGAGCAGATCGCGGCGTTCAAGTACTCGACAGAACTCAGGAACACGATGGGGGAAGCTGTTGCCAAGCTGTCTGAAATCACCCCGGCCCTCTACAAGAAGTTTGCTCAAACCAAAGGCTTCAAGCGCCTTATCCAGTCACTCAAAAGGGCCGCGCGTGATCCAGAACCTGAGCAGGACGCGTGACGGGCTACTTCTGTTTAGAGACGAGGTACTGAATTCGATGAACAATTGGAGATGGCGGAGCCGACGGAGATCTGAAAACGTAAAGCGACGGTCGTGGTATGGCCGTCGCTACACGCTTAGAAGCGGCCTATTCTGGATGGTTCTTCCCCTCTCACTGTTTTCACGGTCAGTCACCTTTTTTGTGTTTATGTACTTCCAGGTCAGGATGTTTGGATTTGTTTTCTTCGGTAACACGACGGCGCTGGTCCTTTTTGCCGGTGGATTCAGCGATCGGTTTGGGGCCGGGCTTAATACTCATTTACTCAACTCCTTCGATTGATAACGTGCCTCTAAGTAAAACCAGTACGTATGGACAGTGAAACTACGGGGTCACCAACTCGGCAAGCTTGGCTGCGATATCTCCAAACGTATCTTCAGCAGTGCTTAGGCCGCTTCTCGAACCGAGTAAAGGACTGACTTCGCGCAGCGATTCATAAGTTGTGTCGTGAATGATGGGAACCAGTAAATCCCTTGCGAGGAGTGCGGAAAGCTCTTTGTCGGCGATGCCTTCGGCCGTTAGACGGCGGAGCAAAGCTGGGGTGACTAGCACAATTCCTACTCGAGATTTCGCCAATCCCTTATCAATTTCACGCAGTAACGAAGAGCCTAGAAGGACATCTTTCTCACTGAACCAAACGGAAACACCGAGCGACTCGAGTACATCATGCAGCTCCTTCGCGGAACCTTTCCTGTCGTCCCAGGCGTGACAAAGAAAGACGTCACGTAAATCAGGTACTGTCGCACGCTTTTCGATGTTCTCGCGTACCGGTGTGAGGGTTCTTACCTCCGCTGAGGTGTAGGCCACAGAGGATCCGGGTTTAGACCAACGCGGCTTTGCGCTGCTGGACGAACCGCCACTACTGCGACCACCCCCGCCCTGGGACGGGGGGGAGTAGGATGGTGCGTAGTGCGAGGATGAGTACGATCGCGATCCGTACCCGCTATATCCGCCACCACATGCGGGACAAGCTGCTCTTGCGCTTGCTGAACGATGACCATGTACCGGTGCTGTACATCTAGACATGTCGTAAACCTTCCGTTTGTAGCTGCTCGCCCAGATGGCTTAGCAGCTGCTGTGCCGAGCCATCCGCTTTTTGAAACAGCCCATCCTTATTGACTCGAAATCACCTTCGCTTCAGGTCGTGATTCCAATATGACAGCATGAACGATAGCCAACTGCGCAAATTCCGCTAGCGGGTTTAGCGTAAAGGTTCGCTAGCAGCTTCCTTTACAAATATCGCCATGGTCTAAATCTCCCTATCAAAGCGGGTAGCTCTCTATCAAGCTTCAAGGTCCCTGTCTGTCCCTCGAGGTTGGTTTACCTGACCAATGCGAGGTATGGGTTGTCTACCGGATGCTCACTAGTAAGTTCTACTGCTCTTAGCAGCAGGTAGCCATTTAGAACGCTTTTTTTGCGAGGGCCTCTCACCGCGCAGGTCCAAATATTTTGCCCATTAGCTCGTTTCTGATGAATGCCCAGTTTCTCAAATTGACGCTGAATGCGCCGCCAATGTTCGATCTGGTTGCCTCCCTCCGACTGCTCTGGGTGCTCGGCAGCATAGCGTTGGAAAAGGCCCGGGGTGACCAGGAAAAAAGTGCCGTCTACGGTGTGGACCTTGGCCTTGCTGTCGTTGACCATCAAGCGATGATTGAGAACTCCTTTGCGCAGCCATTCGAGGAAGGCCAGCCCCTCGGCATCCTTGGGGGGCGCAATGGTGGATTGCAGGCTTCCCGCGCTTGGTCCAGTTTCGACCTCGCTCGGTTCTTGCAACATGCCCATCAAATCGTCTAGATACTCAAAATCCTGGTTCGGGTGCTCGTGTACGGGCTGTTTTTCTTCCGGCGTTGGTTGCTGTCGATTCAAAGCCGACTCGCAGGTTTCACCGGCCGGCAAAGGATGTTCCATCATGGGCTCCACCGTTCCTTTAAAGCAGCCTGGCCGGGGTCCCGCGGCCCAAACCAGGCTCGGCTGCAGGCGGAGAAAGGTAAAGCGATGCTGCCAGTCCCCGTCTGTGACAGCTGCGCTCCACACAGCTTTTCCTTCCGGTGATGCGTCCACCAATCCATGTGATTGCAGCTCATCGAACAAGGCGATATTGGAGGAGGGAACACCGTCCACCGATTGAGCCAGCAGGTAGGCACGCAGTTTGTCGGTCGCGGTTTTGCTGACCAACCACAGGTGGTTTTCGGTGAGCCAGCCGGCCGCGCCGGGCTGGTTAAGCTTGAACTCGTTTTTGATCAGGTGGCGTAGCCCTGTTAGCAGATGATGCTGCAGCGAATGCTTGGGTGCTTGCAGTGCCTTTGTCGGGTTGGCCCCGATGTTCTGTGCCGTGGATACCCGGTCGGCTTGCAGGACCAGCTCTCCGAGGTTGCCGGCGTGCTCGTAGTGGTCGGCGAGCAAGTTGAGCAAATGCCCCCATAAGGTTGGGTAGCTGCTGAGCCAGTCGAGAAGGGTGGGCGTCAGGATCTGCATATACAGCAGCCCGGCGGCGGCACCGTGCAGCTGGTAATCCCGGTCGAGGTGGTAGCGGAACCGGTAAGGCTGGTTCAGGGGGCCGTGCCAGGGGTGCCACACCACGCCATTCTGATACTCCACCTGGAGATCGACGGCAACCTTGCCAACGTCGTGGAGCAGGGCACCGTAGGCAATGGCGGCGCTCCAGGCGTCTGCCTGTGCGGCCTGGTCTTCCGGTGCGGCCCCGCTGGGGAGCAGGTAGGACTGGCGCAGCTTCAGGCTGCACGCCACCAGCTCCAAGCCGTGGTCGAGCATGCCCCCTGGATAGGCATGGTGATGGCTCTCACTGGCCGGTAGTTGCTGTACATAGGTGGCGTAGCGACGAATCGGTTCGAGGTAGAGTTGTTCGAACTGTAGCGGGGAGAGGGCCGTGTATTGCCAGATGCGCTCGAGCAGCCTTTTCCGGTGGCTGGCAGCGAGCAGTGATTCCGCCGACACTGGTTGAAGAAATCCCTCGGCAGCGGGGATTATCTCTTCGGGAAGGCCTTTTTGCGGTTTGAACCACCAGCGTTTCATCGCAGTACCTGCCTTGCGTTCAAAAGGTCCTTTTGCCTTTTCGGATAAGCCTCTTACCCTTGCGCCCCCTTCCATTGACACCATTACCCTTTACCGCCTTGGCCTTTTTCGCGAGTGCGATAATCCGAAGTCTGGCGTGTCGGGTTAGCCGGCCGATCGGCATGGCCGACCCTTTCGAGTGGGGTTAGATTGCCCGGCATCATTTTTCTGAGCTGGGGCGCTGATGACGCTGAGTGATGCTGTACTGATCGTGCTGCTGGTGGACCGAATTCATGGCACAGATGCTACCATTCGGTCTGCCGCCAAGCGCTATGTGAAAAAGTTGCCGCGCTGCCAGCGCGACATCTTGTTCAAGATTGGCAGCAGTACGGCGCCTCGCGAATTTGTGGCTCACCTCTGCCAAAACTTGGCTGACTGATCTGTCACAGAGTTTTGCAATTAATTAGCATGAAATGACTCTTAGATTGGAAATTAATACTCGGATATTGAGTTTGCCTCAGTTACTATGCTTTCACATGTATCATGCCTAGGAAAAATTTCTCATGTCCAAACTTGCCGAATTTAAAGCACTGGAAGCGCAGCTGGCCGCGCAACTTCAACAGCTGGATGCGATGAAAAACGATTCGGGCCTGAAGCAGGAAATTGAGTTTGAACAGAAGCTGAAGGCCTTGCTGGAAGAGTACGGCATGAGCCTGCGCCAGGTGATCACCATTCTGGACCCGTCCAAAGGCGTGAGCGTGAGTGCTGCTAGCGTGTCGAGCGGCACTCAGCGCAAGCCGCGCGCGGTCAAGCGCTACAAGAACCCGCACAGTGGCGAAGTCGTGGAAACCAAGGGTGGCAATCACAAGATCCTCAAGCAGTGGAAGCAGGAACACGGCTCGGATACCGTTGAGAGCTGGTTGGAGTAATCGACTCCGCGTAAGCGGTCGATGCCCGCCCCACAGAAAAAACAAAGGCCCCAAATCGGGGCCTTTTTGCTGGTTGAGGGAAATCACGCTGTGAGTCGCTCCGGCGCTTCTGTGGTGCGGTCTGCCTGCAGCGCCAGCAGGTACTCCGACGCCTCACGGGCCTGGCCACTGGCGCGGAAGATCGCGCGCTTGTCTTCCTTGAGGATCTTCAGCCAGGAGGCCAGGTACTCCTCGTGGCGTAACTCTCCATGCGTACCAGTCAATGCGCAGAGAAACGCTGCACCCATTTCCGCGACCAGTTCCTCGAAGGCATAGGCTGCGGAGCCGAAGGCGTGCCCGCCGGTGATGCCATCGCGATTCAGGCGCGATCGATGACCCGACCAGTGTGTCAGCTCATGCAGGGCCGTCGCGTAATAGCTGCCGACGTCCTCGAATTGAGCCTTGGTAGGCAGCTGGATGCGATCGCGCAGCGGCTGATAGAACGCGCTATCGCCGTAGCAATGCTCGATCTGCGCGCTGCTGGCTAGCAGCAACTGTTCGGCCGGGGCATGGTCGATAAACGCGGGCGGCTCGGTGTGTTCCGCGGGGCCTGGCTCCTCGCCAGGCACGCCTTCGGTCTGCTCGATGTTGAACAGGCAGTGCGTCCGCAAGAGTGCGAACTGCACCATCTCGATATTGCCCTGTTCATCGCGAACGACCTGGCCGTCCTCGTCATGCGCTTCCTTGCTCATTGGTTTGTACAGCACCGCGAGGGTGGATTGCTCCCCCTTGCGTACATGGCCGCCCGCTTTGCGTGCCTGGTTGAAGGTCAGCCAGCGATCCTGGGTGAAACCTCGCAGGCGCGCCTCGGCCCACAGCAGAGGAATGTTGATCCCGGCGTAGGGGCGTCTGGTGATGGCGTTGATGGGGAAAGGGGAGTCAGCACTTGAACCGGTGGTGGTCCAGGGTTTGATCCAGGGGATCACGCCTTGGCTCAAGGCGCTGACGATCTTGTTGGTGACATCCAAATAGATATCGGACATGGCGTTCTCCGGGCGTGTAGGGGAACGCTGCCCAGCCGGGAAGGGTTCCCGGTGGGGTAGAGGCAGTAGCGGTGCTGACAGGGTCAGAGGGCGGCGATATCGACAACGATCTCCCCGGGCAGTCGGATGAGCAGAAAGGCCGGGCCGCTGCGTGGGGTGATCCGAGTCAGTTGGAGCTGCTGCAGGTGAGCAGATACTGAAGTGCCGTCGCGCTTCGAACGGTCGAGTTGCAGCTCGATGGGGCAGTGTGAGGTACGCGAAGCCGAAGCCTGCACGCTGTTTAGCAGGTCTGCCAAACGCATGGCTGATTTTCCAATCGGTTCCTCGCCTGTGGCAGGTTCAATGAACTGCTGCCAAACGCCTGGACTCAGCACCACCGCATTGGAAAAGCGCTTCATCCTGGACATTGGGACCTCCGCGTAGCTGATCCCGCGACACCTCATGTGAGGTTCGTGCGTGGACCTGCTCAATCTGAACAAGGCATTGAGCAGGGTGCGTCCATGTATTAAACCGCGCTTGGACGTGAGGTCAATCTCCGATCCCTACCTCCAATGGAGGGCTCTATCCAGGGAGGTCCAGCGAAGACTACAGGCCTTGGATTCCTGACAAATGGCGATCTTCAAGCGACTGAAGAATAATGCGAGATGCGTCCAGAGCGGCCCGGTTAAGGTGCCGCACTGGATACGCGTGGACTTCGCATCTGCGTCAAGATTTGCCTGCGGGATCAACCTCGGCGGCCAGGTACAGGTGGGTGGAGGTGGCCTCCACCACCAGCGATCCTGCGGTACCGCGAAGGCTGGCGAGGACAGGATCATCAATGTCGAAATACTCGGCAAAATCATCGCCGCCGAACTCATCGCGGGCGCGATTCCACCAGGTGTCGAAGTCGTCGACGTTGGGGTTGCAGCCAGTGGCATAGGCCACGCGTTTGCGGCCGCCACCGTCCGGTTTGCTTTCGCCGATCTCGGACATGAGGTAAACACCGTGGTCCTTCACCAATATCAGCCTGCAACCATTGATACCAGCCTCGGCCAACACGGCGTGAAGTTCAGTGCCTGTGAAACGCAGCATGATGAGATCCTCCAGAGAGTGCGGAGGAACACCATCCCGTGAGGGAGAGTTCCCAGCACTGGATTGGATGTGAGTAGGGTGCAACGAAGACGCAGGTTCAGTGAACCCGGGGATTAGAAAGCGTTCATCACCGGGGAACGGTGACCATGCGAGCTGCCGAACGCGAATCGCATTTCGGGGTAACCATCACATGCGTGACGTAGCCTCAAAGGTTATGGCTACCTGGGGTGCTGGAAAACCAGCGATTGCACTTACTCAATACCAAGCAAAATGGCTTCGGTCAACGACGGGAAGGGTGCGCAGTCGGGCTGCGAGTCCACAACGTTCCAGGGTGATGTTTCAGTCTGCTTCTGAACGATGAGCGGTGCTGTTCGTAGTTCGGAAAGGAGTAGACTTTAATCTTGGATCCAACGGGCTGTTCGCCTTTGGAGGTGCAAGATGACAAATCCAATCCGTCCTTCATTTTCGGGCCGCCTGGGTTCTAGCCTGGGAATAGCCTGGCGAAATCGGGTCTCCAAGCTATCTGGCTCTCGTCGTCTGGCTCAAAAACCACGTAGACAGTTGTTGCTGACAGTAGCTAGCAAATTGCTTTGCTTGCTTGGTCTTGCTACTGTAGCTCTCGCTTTTGCTTTGCTGATCATCACCGACCTGACATTTGCGCTGCTGCGTAGCTGGTGGGATAAGACTGGGCCTACAGAGAGTCGAGAAGATACATCCCCAGACTACTTGGGCGCTGATTTTTATATTGGCGATTACGATAGCAACGGCCACTACATAGGTGATTGTAAATCACCTGATTGATTTCCTACCGGCGCTCGTCAATTGCGCTGTGCCTCTGCTGCCGGCGTCCGTCGCAGTCTTGCCCCCGTATGCCAACATGCTTTGGATGCCGTTACCCACGGCGTAGCCGGCCCAGCTCATAGTGCCCACGAACAAAGCTGGCAAGACAATGAACATCGCGCCCATGACGTACTCGATCACCTGTGCTGTAACGGTCCCATCCATGAACCCTGCAGTCGGCAACGACAATAGCGCCTGGTCCGTGGTAGACACTTGGTTATACAGCGTTTCCAGCATGCTCGAGTCTATCCAGCGCGCGAGCTCCCACCAGAATGTCAGCATGTGCAGCGTGAACAGCGCGAATGTGATCGTCATGAGCGCCTTGAGCTGGTAGGTGCTGATCAGCAGCACCAGCGGTAGGCTGATGATCGTGCCCATGATCAGAAAGGCCTGGACCATCGGCAATGCCGCGCGTAGTGCATTCATTGCCGGGAAGTTGCTGAACGAGCCTAGGGCCAAACCGGTATTGGTGGCCAGGTTGTTCAGCCCTTGCGTCAGCGAACCGCCGCGGGCGCTGCTACCGTAGTCTTGGAACACCTGCCCAGGTGCCATGCTCAATGATTGCTGCCGTGGGCTTACCAGCTCGCGTAAGGTGGCGTCTTCGGCCTCCGTAGAGGTGCGCCCCGTCAGCCAGCCCCGTAGCTGCGATAGCAGTGATGGATCAACCTCGGCCACCAAGCGGTCGCGCAGTCCGATCGTGCCGTCGCTCCACCACTGCTTGCAGGTAGGGTAGCCAGCGCCGTTGTCGAGCTGAGGCAGAGAGGTGTCCCGGGTCTCGTCGTATGGCCAATCGACTCGGGGCGTTCGCGAGCGGTCGGTATCGTAGTAGCCCGGTGTGTTGAGCAGGTACGTCGAGCCTATCCAGGACGCGTCGTAACTTTGCGACTCGTCCAGCTCGGGCCGATTGGTGAACAGCCGCGAGCGCGAAAAACCGTAGCAGTCCCGGGTGAAGTCGGCGACTTCCTGTAGCAGCACCTGGTCGTTGATCCGCGAACTGTCGATCTCCATGCGCATCGCCCGGATGTCGGGCGCGCATGGAATCGCCGCGGTGGCAGCGGCGGTGATGCCTTTGCTCATGGTATGCACGAGGAACCACCACACCGGCACGTTCGCTGACTTCTCGCCGATGGTGTTGAAAGTCGTGGCCCAGGCCGTGTCGGCGGGCCTGACCAATGAGATCCCACAGCGCTGGCTCGCGGCATCGTCGAAAGTCACCGATGAAAGGCTCAACGGGAAGAACGGCATGCACCCGAACAGAATGACCACGTAACTCATCCACAGCCGGTTCTCGACGCGAGGGATCGACAGCAGGCCCTTGTTGCCTTCGTCAGCACCCTGTTGGCGGGCCGACAGCCATTCCTGCAGGATGACCGCACCGAAGGGGGCGGCGAACAGCCCGGTGTCCACCAGCGTATTCCAGATGCCGTTGTTGATGATCCAGGCCAGCAGCGACAGGTAGTACTCAAGGTAGCTGTTGGTGCTCATGTTCATGGCCGCACCTCACACGCGAGACAGTTCGACCAGGATGATCGAGCTGAAGCCGATCAACCCCAGACGCTTTAACAGTTGCTGGTCCACAGGCGCAGGCCGCATGCGCAACGCTGCGGCCCAACCTGTGAAGATCAGGGTGTACAGCAGGGTGCGCCACCACGCCAAGAAGGCGGCAGTCGCCCGCGTTGGTGCGAGCCAATCCAGTTGGGCGGCGGGCAGTTGAAGTGCCATCCAGGCAATCAGCAACATGGCCAGCATGGCGCCGATGATCAGCAGCATGTGGACAGTCAGTGATCTCATAGATGACGTGATCATGGCGTGTTCCTCTCCTGTTCAGCCCGGCGCAGTCGGTCCGGCACCGGGTCGCGCTGATCGATGCTGCGCGAGGCGTCGGCACCGCCGGCGTGGCGATCAAGAACCAGGCTGGCGGTATTGGTGGCCAGCGACTGGCGTACCTGCAGCTCGGTTTGCAGCAGGCGGATCTCCCGTTCCAGGGTTTCGACGTTGCTGTTGAGGGCTGTGGTGGCGGGCTGCGCCGACGCCACGTTCGGCTCATGGCTGCCGGCGAACAGCGTGCGTTGCAGCAGCATCGCCTTGTAGATCACGCTGGACAGTGCGGTCTCACTGGCCAGACGTCGGGCCAGCAGGTTCTGATCAGGGTCATCGCGCAGCCCCTCAATGACGCCGCGCGAGACCTGCAGCAAGGGGCTGGAGACCTTGCTGAGGTTCTCTGGGGTAGGCTGGTCGGCGTCCGAGACCATGCGCTGCAGGCCTTCCAGGTGTTCCGTGTAGGTTTCCTGGATCAAAGGCGATAGGCCCGTACCGGCGGTTACACGCAGCGTCTCGCAGTCATCGCAGGTTTCCACCTCGGTTTCACCGAGCACTCGTGTCGCCCATTCCGAGGCCTCTTCGGGGCTCGACCAGGCTTGGCAGATAGCGCCATTCTGGCAAGCCGACCCGACGGCCGAGGTGTCCTCGACGGCCCGGTTGTGCAGCAGGTTGTAGCCGGCCTTGACCACATCCGAAGTCACCCGGATGGGTTGCTGTCCGTTACCACCGGCTTTCTGCCCACCGACCCAGCTGACGCCGTTGTTGCCGTTGTTCGACTCGGTATCCTTCACGGCCATGACGGCATCGCCGCCGGACTGCTCGAGGTTGTGCTGCATTTCCTGATTCTGAGCCAGCGCGCCCCAGCCAGCTTGATCGACTTTGTCGGCCATTTTCGCCGCCATCGCCTGGCAGGTGAGCTTGGAACGATCGAAGTCGATGCGTCCCTGCAGCACTCCATTGCTCAGCAGCTCATACAGACCGGGATTGGCGCGCTGGATGATCATCGCCGGCAACGACATTACTGCCTTCGTGGCGCTCTGGATGACGTTGCCCATGATCTGCTGAAAGCCCTGGGTGGCGCCGTTGAGCTGGTTCTGCAGGGTGTTCGAGAGGTTCATGTTTCCGCACATCATGTTGGCGCGCCATGACATACCGACGCCAAGGCCATTGGGACGGTAAAGCGAGGAGGGCGCTCCCGCCGCCGTACCACCGCCGATGGTGTACATCACGCGGTCGTCCAGGACCGGGGCCTGGTCACCGAGGTGGTAGCCGTTCTCTGCGGCGAAGCTCGCGGCGCACACGAGAAAGCACACCAACCCGAGCGCGAGGTTTTTCATCATTGGCCTCCATCAAAGTCGATGCTGAACAGAAACGTCTGGCCCATACGCTGGCAGCAGCGGTAGGGCCGCCACAGCGACCAGGCATAGGCGCCGTCGGAGCTCTGGATCGTTGGGCTGGGGAAGATGGCGCAGGTGTTCTGGATGACCGGGACCAGCAACTGCCAGCGGTGATTGTTGACGTTGTTCTCCATCACCGGCCGCGGCGGCCAATAGCCAGGAGCCGGCATCGGCTGCAGCCGTAGATAGACATGCGGCTGGCCGACGCGGGTGATGAAGTCGCTGGCGCGCTGTGCCATCACGGCAGCTGCCTTGAAATCATCGGGCTGCACCAGAAAACCGTGGCGCGGATACACGCTGCCCCACATGTTCCCGAGTGCCTGGTTGCCGATCTCACGCATTCCCGGGACCAGTGCCTGCGGGTAGACGGACTCCGGAGCGGCCTGGCGCCACGCCAGCGGGTCGAGTGTGCTGAGGTAGTAGGGCGCAAAGGGCACGGCTCCGCTTGGGCACGCATAGCCGAACGTGTGTGCCAAGGCCGTCAGGGCTGCCCCGCCGGGATGCCCAATGCCGTCGACATTCTTGAATCTGGGCAGGTTATCGCGCTGCAGCGAAGGCGTGATCAGGTTGCCACCCCCTTGCGACGCCAGCGTCGGCGTCGACAGCGCCGACATCTCGCTCCAGGGATTGCTGCCGGTGTCGGCATAGCTCGATACGACCAGCTCGGGAATGAAGTGACGGATCTTCGGTGAGGTCCGTACTGTGCAGCCGAACGGCGTGCAGAGCAGCCAGTAGCAGATGCCGACGACTCGATACTCCAGGCACTGCAGCGATCCGACGGAGGCGATGATGGTAGGCGTGGTCAATGCCAGGCACTGCTCGGCGGCGACCAGCAGTGCTGCCGCGGTGAAGGTTCGGCCACGGCGAGCCGTTCTGGTTTTCGGCGCTTTGCTTCGGGTGAAGGCGGTGACGTTCATGGGCAACGCTCGCAGGTGGCAGCGGTGTGCATCCGTGCGCCAAGTTTCAGCATCCCGGATCCGGTGCTGGATGAGGGCGGACAAACCGAGTCCGGGGTGATCGGTTTCGTCGGGCGCTCAATTTAGCGCCGCGAGATGAGAAAACTGCCAGGGGAGTACAAATGTGCTCTTTCCGATTTTTACTGAGCAGAAGGGTTCGGATAGCCCTGACGGTGTCGTTCACGAGATGCCGCGCAGGCGATCAATCTCCGCCGCGACCTGCAGGGCGGCTTCCAGCTCGGACTGCTGGTGCTCTTCCATCAATCGCCAGCGCTGAGCTTTTTCCTCGGGTTCGGTCATGGCCAACGCGAGGTACAGGCTCGGTGGTACCGCCCGGAACAGCGTCTCCAGATTCTTCGACATGACCACGCCCTCGGTGAACTTGCCCGAGGCTTTGCTCGCGGAGAGCAGCAGTGCCTTCTGCGCCGGCGTGAGTTTCTTGAAGCGGGCAATTTCCTCGATTTCCGCTGGCGGCATGTTCAAGCAGATCCACCACTCGATCATGTTGAGCATGGTTTGCGCCGTGTTGGGCAAGTCGGCCATGTTCTGCGTCGCCAGCCAGAACCAGGCACCGAGCTTGCGCCACATCTTCGTGCCCTTGACCACGAAGGGGGCCAGCAGCGGATTCTTGGTGATGATGTGGCCTTCGTCGGTGACCATGATGATCGGTCGCCCCAGGTACTGATCGCGCTCGGCGATGTTGTTCACCGTGTTCATCAGACTGATGTAGCTGATCGACATCTGCGCCTCGTAACCCTCACGGGCATACGTGGCGAGGTCGACGATCGTCACGTCGCTCTCCGGCCAGGGTGTGCCGGGCTGGTCGAACAAGGCACCTTCGAAACCCTGACAGAACAGGTCGATGGACTCGGCCATTTCCTGTGCGCGCTCGCGGCGTTTGTCGGGCAGGTGGGTGTCGCTGGCGACCTTACGCAGGGCATCGCGGACATGGCGGGTCAGCACCTGCTGCTTAGTGGTCGCGCAGTACCGGGCGGCATCGAGGATGCACTCGCGGATCAGGCTGCGGTCCGCCCGGGTCAGGCGCGCCTCTTCCTTAGCTTCGCCGCCGGTGATCATCAGCCGCGCGGTGATCTCCAGCTCGCCCAGCACGTCGCGCTGTTCATCACTGTCTGGCGCGGCCTCAACCAGGTCTTCGGTCGACAAGCTGGCGACCTGCTCCGGATTTTCGATCAGGCGCCGGGCATGGGCGAACGGTGCCAGGCTCACATCACTGCCCGGTTTGAGCTGAACCTTGTTGACAGACAGCCCGAACTTGGCGAAGTAGTCGCCCTGCAGGCCAAAGGAGTTGCCCGCTTCGACGATGAACAGCCGCGGCCGGTACACGGCCATGACTTGCATCAGGATTGAAACCAGAGTGGCCGACTTGCCGGCACCGGTCGGGCCAAACAGTAGCAGGTGACCATTCATCGAGCGATCGAAGCGTGATAGCGGGTCGAATGACAGCGGCGCACCGCCACGGTTGAAAAAGGTGATGCCCGGGTTGCCGGTGCCGATGCTACGTCCCCAGAGGGGCAGCAGGTTGGCGACGTGCTGAGCAAACAGCAGCCGGGTGTACCAGTTACGTGTGTCCCGCGCCGGGTTGTAGACCATCGGCAACCAGCGCAGATAGCTGTTGCACGCGGCCACTTCATCGCCCTCGCGCACCGGCTGCAGGCCGGCGCCGAGCAGGACGTTGGCAGCCTGGACCGAGCGCTGGCGCAACTGCTGTTCATCGGCGCCGCGCAAGTACAGCGCCAACGTGCCGCGGTACAGCTTGTGCTGGCGACCAATCAGCGCGCGGGCTTCTTCCACGTCCTGACGGGTTTGGGTCGAGGCGAGGTTCTCGCCGATGGCTTTTCGCGCCAGGCGATTGAGCTGCTCCTCGAGCACATCCTGGGGCGTGATCACCAAGGTCAAGCTCATCAACGCCTGCTCAGGCAACTGATCAAACAGGGCGTTCAACGCCTCGCCTTTGCGCGTCTCGCCGGTCAGCTGGCCGATATGCGGTGGCCTGCGCAGCTTGTCGACCACCATCACGGCGTGCGGCTGCTGATCGAAGTACCACAGACCTTGCTCGCTATCGGAGCGCGGTTCCTGGAAGAACAGCCGCTCGGCGAAGTCGTGGTCGAACGGCAGCGGCAGATTCTCGCCGTCATCCACTTCCGGGTAGGGCACACGTCGATAGAACGCGGCGGGGGATTCGCCGGTGAGGGCAGGGGCGGGGTTGAACCAAGGCAGCAACCAGGCGTAGAAATCGCGCCCGTTCAGCCGCCGAGGGCAGACCCCGCAGGCCTGCAGCGAAGCCACCAGGCGCTCGCAGGTGCGGCTCAACAGCTGGACCGGGCTCTGCCCATCCTCGTCGGCCTGCTCCCCGAGCCAGCGGTAGACCACCAGCCGAATCCGCCGATTGCTGCCGCGCCAGGGGAGGTGAGACACCACATGGTCGTCGAACAACCCGCCCGGCTTGCCGACGGCGTCGAGGTGGCGTTGCATCGACGCGAGGAAGGCCTCGGTGAAGGGCGTACCTCGCGCGCGGGGCGCGATATAGCGCTCCAGGCGTTCGAGGTATGGGGCAAAGTCACTGTCGTCCTGGCAGAAGAACTGCACCACCCAGGGTGCCTGGTCGAGCTCGTCGAAGCTGTCCTGCAGCGCATCTTCTAGGGCGTCGCGTGCCGCCATTAGCCACTCGGGCTCACGGCCCTCGGTGCCGATAGGCTGCATCTCGAACACAGCACCCACCGATCGGTTGTCATCGAGCAGAAAACACTGCTCATCCTCGAGGTATTCGACCCAGGGCAGGTGGTCGGCAAAGCTGGGATTGTGTGCGTACTGGGCGACCTCATCGGCCAACGTGGCGCGCCGACGCTGCGCCGCGCGCCAAGGCTTCCAGCATGGTGGGTCGCGACTCGCATCATCGGCCATCACAGATCGTCCAGGCGCTCGCCGGGGAGCGCGTACTGGACCTTCTCGTACAACGGGAACACGGTCGAGTAGCCAGGCACCGGCGTTTGTTGGGTACCGGCCAGATGCGGGTAGACGTACATGACCAGGTCTGGATTGGGCAGACGTGGGAACTGAGCACGGATTTCATTGGCGGCGGTGCGCGTGTAGGCGCTCTGGTCGTTGATCCGGCGTTCGGGATCAAGCACCGGTCGACGCAGTTCGCCACGCGCCTCCAACAGCTGTTGCTGAGTACCGACCGAGCCACCGCCGTTCCAGATATCAAGCATGGTGTGATCACCGTGGGGCAGCATTTCTTCCTTGTTGGTGGAGCAGCCCGCCAGGTGCAGGCCGAGCAGCAGGCTAATCCAGATCCAGTACCGAGACGGATGGGCTTTCATGGTTCACTCTCCGGCCTTTGGGTTCGTAGTCGATGCTGATTTCGTGGTCCAGATGCAGGGCCACTCTGGCCCCAGGCGGCACGTAGATGGCGGCGAATGCTTCACCGTAGAGCTTGTTGATCCACTCACGGATGTCGCCAATACCCCCGCTGATCACCGAGTTCAGCGCGCTGTTGCCGCTGTTCTGGGACAGGCCCAGGCTGCCGCTGGCCGAATTGATGAACGAGGTGTTGGTCTGCTCGCTGCCCAGGGCTGCAGCGAAGCCGGCGCCGGCTGCGGTGATCAGACTCTGGCTGCCCAGATACTGCTGGGCGTTGGAGCGGCGCTCGCCGGAAATGCAGGGAATGCCGTAAGGGTCGGAGATGTAGCCCAGGCCGCCGCGGATCTTCTCGGTGTCCGAGGTCTGGGTGCTGCTGCGATTTCGGCTGACGACCTTCTGCGGCTGCGGCACCGTGCGGACAGTACCGTCGCTGAAGACGAAGGTGATCGACTCGACCTGGCCGCGCACGCAGGACAACGTCCAGTCACCGGCGGCAGTGCCGCTCATGACCGCGCCGACCACGTCCGGCAGGTCGATGCCGTTGGCAGTGAGGTTGTCTGGCCCCACCAGCACCTTGAACGGATAGGGATCGTTCACGGTGCCGTCCACCGGCACCCGGCCAATCAGCGCGGTCATGGCGATCGAGCCCATCAGCGTCGAATTCTCGGGGATGGTGTAGATGGGAAGGGCACCTTCGGTACGGTCTTGGGCGTTCTCCAGGTCACGTTCGCCTTTGGCGACGGCACGCAAGCGGTCCTGGCCACGGTCGATGGCGTTATTGTCCAGACCGTGCAGGTCCTTGAACTTCGGGGTCAGCGACGACAGCGGACCGTCGGCTTTGGTGATGTACTCTTGCCCGACGCGTGCATTGGACGGTTCGATCCACTGCACCGCATCTGCCGGTGCTTGAGCGCCGGAAAACTGCTGCTCGTCGCCCGGTTCAAGACCGAAGCCCGCAGGAACATCCGACTTTGCGGCTGGCTTGCCGGTGAGCTGGTCCTTAAGCCTGGACAAGATGCCTTGGGTTTCGCGGTGCTGCTGCTCGGCCTTCTGCCGAGCATCGTTGGACTGCTGGCGCTGTTCGGTAACCTGTTGGGTGACGCTGCTCAAGGTGCTCTGGATGCGCGTGTCGATGTTGCCTTCGCGGGTGCGCAGCCGGTTGTTCTCGGTCTGCAGCGCATCGTTGCCTTTCATCAGCGTCTGCATCTCGCTGCGCATCGCCTTGACCTGGCCGATCAGCGTGGCCACGGTGTCGCGCGGGGTATCACCGGCGATGCCCAAGGCCTTTGCTTGTTCCGCGCTGAGTGAAGCGTTTTCCGGATCGTGAGTGGGCTGGCCATCTGGAGCGGCCACCCACGATTTGATGATGATCAGCACGATGCCCAGTAGCACCCCGGGTACCAACCATTTCAGCAGGCCGTTAGCTTTCATGATCGGCAGCCTCCGGTTTTGGCGGTGGCAACAGCAGCGCATGCTTCAGGTCGCCGCCGCGGGTGACGAGGTAGGCCACGGTGGTGTCTTCAGGCGTACCGGTGAGCCCTAGGTCCGCGTGCTGGAAGGTTGCCGCGTACAGCGTAGCCTGCAGGTGACGCGGGTCAAGCACGACCTTGGCAGGACCGCGATTCACGATCTTCACCGCCGTCACCCAGTAGTCGCCCAGCCGCCAGGCGGCGAGTGCCTTGATCGAAACCCGCTCGGTGGGCAGCAACGAGCTGAACGCAACAGAGTCGCTCAGCGGTACCCGTCGCACACCGGGCAGTGGGGCCACGGTACGTAGGGGCGCATAGAGGTTCTGCGCCGCATAGCGGGTGAGTACCACCGATACCGGCGTCGCAGCAGGTGCCGCCTCCTTCGCAGCTTTCACGTCCGGTGCCGAAGCCTGGGCCACGATCTTGACCGGCTCCAGCGCCTCGTTGCCCTCAAGCGCCTCGATGTCGATCAGGATGATGTCGCCTGACTTCACCGACTGCAGTTGCAGTCGGGTAGGGGGAAGGGTTTCAGCGGTTCGCAAGTACACCGTACCGCCGACGGACTGCACACGCAGCTTGCCGGCGATCGAACTAGGCAGTCCGACGCGCACATCCTCATCCAGCAGCAGGACGCGCTCCTGGCCCACCGTAAGTGGAACGGCCAGCGGTAGACGATCCCAGTATTTGACCTCAACGGCACCAACGGCTGAACACCAGCCTGCGGCTACCGCCAGCATCATGATCAAGATACGCATCATCCCGCACCTCCAGGCAGCGTCAGCTTCTGCGGTGTGCCTTCGTAGCAGTCCAGGGCCAGGCCCCACTTGTTGTGCTCGGGGTCGACGTCGAAGCGCACCACTCGCAGCGGATAGCGCACGACCACGCGCTTCACCGGCTCGGCGGCGTAGTACTCGTCGGCGTTGAGGTCGAGCTTTACCAGCCAGCTGTGCTTGTCCAGCTGCTTCACCCGCAGGTCTGGGTCGTCGCTGTAGCCGCGGCCCAGCACCTCGTACACGCCGCGCACCCGCCCGCGCAGTTCGCCGGCAGTCTTGCGGTACTCGAAGTCGCCGTCGAAAAAGGTCTTGCACGCCGGTGTGAGGTAGGGCTGCAGGGCAAAGATGGCGCGGTGGTAGTCGACCTCGCCATCGGTGGGCCAGCGGTTGAGCTGGCCGAAGATGTACAGCGCGAAGGCGTAGATGTTTTCCGGTGGTACATCCCACCACTTGCGCGTACTGCCAGAGCGCAGATCGGGCGGCACGTGGATGGTCAGCTCGGAAGGCGCGGACTGCCAGCCGTACCAAAGCCCGCAGCACAGCAGTGCCAGGATCGAAACGGCCAGACGCAGGCTGAAAGTATGCGCCTGCTGCGCATCCACCTTGTTGCGGAAGCGGCTCATGACGTGGCCCTCGTATGCCGACGCGTACGGCGCACTGTCCAAGGCCCCGAGTGCAGGATCAACTGATGAGTGCCGACACCCCAGTGCACTGCCAGATACCATTGCAGGCGACGATAAAGCCAGGTTTCGGGGCGGGCGCGCTTGGCCCGACGCAGCAGCTTGCCTCCACCGAGCAACACCAGCGCCATGCAGATGAACATGCAGGTGGGGAGGGTGGCGATGGAAGCGGTGGCCACCGCCAGCGGTGCACCGAGGATCACACCCAGGCCGGCGCCGACGATCAGCGCGACCCACATCTCGTCGTTGGTGAGCCCGCGAAGAACGGCCGGATCACGGTTTAGGCGTTCCGGCAGGAAGGTCAGCGTACCGTCAGGCAGGGTGGCAGGGGCGTCGGACATGGTGACCTCACAGGATCGTCGCGGCTTTGGTGAGGAACCACAGGATCACCACCACCAGCAGCGCGCCGACGCCGACCACGGCGCCGAGATCTTTCCAAGTCTTGCGCTGATTTTGCACGTCGGCGTAGACGGTGAGCGAATGCCAGGCCACGCCCAGAAAGGCAAGCGTGGCGATCAACAGGCCGAGGAGGATGCCGCCGTCGTATGCATAGTTCTTGATGGTGTCGATCAGGCCCGAACCTTCGCCACGGGAGGGCGCCTCCATGGTCGGCAAATCAGCCCAAACCAGCGTCGAGCTCAGCAGCGCCAAGCCACCGAACAGGGCTTGAGAACAGGATTCCTGCAGGAGAGCGAGCGGGCGATGGCAGCGACGGGAGAGGTTCATGGCAAAGTCTCCTGATTACGACAGCATGAAAAACATCAGCACGATCAGGGCGAGGGCTAGGCGCAGCGTGCAGCCCCCGAGCGCGCCGAAATTGAGGTTGCCGGCCGCCCAGCCGCGGTAGCCGGTCCACAGGGCCCAGGTGCACCAGAGCAATGCGAGCACCAGCACCGATGAGCGCCATAGCACTGAGCTGAGCTGCGGGGTGAACCCGGCAACGGCAGAGAACGCGCTGAGTTGGGCGTCAGTCATGCTCATCGGAGGTACCCGAGTGAGGCGCTTCAGCCCGGTAATCACCGGTCAGCTCGACTATGTCAGCTGGCTGCGCGCGGGAGGGCGAAAGGTATTTGTCGATGCCTTGACGCACACGCTCGAGGTCCGCTGCGAACCTCGAATAATCGAAGCGATAGCGGGCGCCTGCGGCATCGACTGAGCCGCTGCTGGCGCGGTCGACCAACAGTTCGATGGAAGTGATCTGCCGCTGCACCAGCCCGAGATCCGAGCGCTCGGGCGCGTCTTGAGCTGTGACACCGAGCGACAACAAGGAGACAAGTAGCAGGGACGAGGAAGTGGTCTTCATGGCGAAATCCGGCCGGAGTAACTGGCATCCACCCTGAGGGGTTAGGCACTTTTTGGCACGGAATAAAGGGATCTGCGGGCCTTCGCTTTAGAACCTAATCGCGTTGGCGAGTGCGGTTCAGCCGACTGCGGCTCGATGGCCTGAATGACGAAGAGCGCTCAGGCCGGCCTCGCAGCATCACTGATGAGCAAGTGCAGGCTGTCTTGAATCAGCTGCTGAAGTCCAAGCCGAAAGATGACAGCCATTGGAGTACTCGCTCAATGAGTCAGGCGACTGGCATCTGTCCTACCAGCGTGATGCGGATATGGCACGCTTTCGGACTAAAACCTCATCTGGGACCTTCCGCCCGATAAGGCTTTGGTGCTCTGTATAGACGAGAAAAGCCAGATTCAGGCGTTAAACCGCACCCAGCCAGGGTTGCCTCTGGCTCCGGGGAAACCCGTCACTCGCACTCACGACTACAAGCGGCACGGAACTACGTTTTTATTTGCAGCGCTGGACATTGCTACGGGTGAAGTTATTGGGCGATTGAAGCGCCGTCATCGAAGCACAGAATTCTCGCTTTCCTCAAGGAGGTGGACGCCAGCGTCCCGGGCGATATACCCGTCCATTTGGTGATGGGTAACTATGCGACTCACAGGACCGACAAGATCAAAGCTTGGCTTGCAGCACACCCGCGCTACACGTCCATTTCACACCGACGTCGGCGTCTTGGTTGAATATGGTTGAGCGCTTTTTCTCGACGTTGAGTGAGAAGTGGATCAAGCGCCAGGCGCACACCAGCGTGAAAGATCTAGAAGAATCTATTGAGTACTGCCTGACCACCCACAATACCAACCTCGACCCTCCCGCTGGTATCGAAAGGCCGAGGACATATAGGCGAGCGTTGGCAGGGCGGCCGAGGCATTGAATAGAAAGTCGTGAGCGTTATTTCTGAAACACCACACTAGCTTCCAGTTGCGATAAACCCAATCTCCCGGCATCATTTGCTAATAGTTCCCATTAGCAAATCACCGCATGCCCTCCATTCCCCTCGACAATCAGCGTCTGGCCCTGCGCAACCGTGTGTTGCATCAGATGTTCGGCGACCACCATGACTGGCTCCTGCAGCGTCTGCGTGCGCGGCTGGGCTGCTGCCATGATGCTGCCGACATGGCTTCGGAGACCTTTGCCCAAGTGGTCAAGTTGCCCGACCCGCAAGCTATCCAACAGCCGCGAGCGCTACTGACAACCATCGCCAAACGGCTGGTATTCGCCACCTGGCGGCGCCGTGACTTGGAGCGTGCCTACCTCGAAGCGCTGGCCCAGCAGCTACCGGGTTACCAACCATCGGCGCAGGAGCAGGTGCAGGCCATCGAAACCCTCGCCAGCCTTGACCGCATCCTGGACGGGCTGTCGCCACTGGGGCGCAGCGCCTTTTTGTACAGCCAGCTGGAAAACCTCACCTACGCCGAAATCGGTGCACGCCTGGGCATCTCCGCACCGCGGGTGCATCAGTACGTGGCCAAGGCACTGGCCTTGTGCTACCTGGCGCTGGAGTGAGCATGGCGCACAACCGACTGCCACCCGCAGTGGCCGAAGCTATCGAGTGGTTGGCACTGCACCGCTCAGGGAGCATGACCAACGCTGATCGCCAGCGTTTTGAGCATTGGTTAGGACTCAGCCCAGATCATCCACTTGCCTGGCAACGCCTTGAGCAACACCTTGGCCAGGCCTTCGCCGATGTGCCACCGCTTGCTCATCACGTGCTCAGCAGCCCGGCGACTAGCAGGCGTGGGCTGTTGCGCGGGGCTCTGGCGGTCGCCGGTATCGGCGTTGGCGGCTGGTGGTTGCAGCGCAGCGGCCTGCTACCTTTTGCCCAGGGCGACCTGCACACCGGGCTTGCCGAGCGCCGCGCATTCACCTTGGACGACGGCAGCCGTGTGGTGCTCAACGCGAAAAGCCGGGTGGATCTGGCGTTTGCTGGCAACGCGCGCACGTTGATCCTGCGCGAGGGCGGGTTGAGCATCCAGGTTGCTGCCGACCCGCAGCGGACGCTGATCGTGGTCACCCCCTTTGGTGAGGCTCGGGCCCTGGGCACGCGCTTTACCGTCACGCTGCGTGAAGGCGCAGCCGATGTCTGGGTGCAGGAATCGCGCGTTCAGGTAAAAGCACCCAATGGCGCCACTGTGCAGTTGCGAAGTGGGGAGGGCGCCGTACTGACGAGCAACGCCGTGCATGCCCTGGACCCCAATCGCGCCGCAGAAGGCCGTTGGGAAGACGGCTACCTGGAAATCCATGACCAGCCGCTGGGCGTGGTGATCGATGCCCTGCGTGCGTATCGGCGTGGTGTGCTGCGGATCAGCCCTGAGGCTGCTGCGTTGCGGGTTTCCGGGGTTTTCCTGCTGGACGACAGCGCACACGTGTTGCGCACGCTGCAAGAAACCTTGCCAGTGCGCGTCGAGCAGCCGCTGCCGTTGTGGACCCAGGTGAGCCTGCGCTGATTTTATTTTCGTTGCCCCCTTAATAAAGCAGCCCCTCGCGCCACATAGCGGGTATCGACTACCTATCGGGACCGCCGCCCATGTACCGGACACACAGTTTCTGCCTGACCCCGCTGGCCTTGGCCTTGGCCCTGAGCGCATTGCCCGTATGTGCCGCTCTGGCCAGCGAAGCCGATGCGCAGCAGCAACAGTTGGTTTTCGACCTGCCAGCCGGCCCATTGGATGCCACCCTGACCGCCATCGCCCGGTACAGCGGGCGCAGCATTTCCTATGACGCTGCGCTGACCCGAGGGCTCAACGCGCCTGCATTGCGTGGCCAGTTCAGCACCGAGCAAGCCCTGCATCAAGCGTTGCAAGGCACCGCATTGCAGCTCAATGTCACTGCCAGCGGCGCCTTGAGCGTTGAGCCGCACGCAACCGATGCGCTGCACCTTGCTGACATTAACGTGTCGGCCCAGGCGTTCGAGCAGGATGCCTGGGGGCCGGCCTACAGCAAGGTGGCCCGGCGCAGCGCAACCATGAGCAAAACCGACACCCCGCTGGTGGAAATCCCCCAGTCGATTTCGGTCATCACCCGCGAAGAAATGGTCTCGCGCCAGCACGACAGCCTGGCCGACGTGCTCGGCTACACCGCAGGTGTCGTCACCCAGCCCAACGGCTACAGCCGAGTGGCCGACGACTACCGGCTGCGCGGTTTCGACATCGGCCCGCGGACCGGCAGCGTACTGCGCGACGGCATGAAAATGCAGAGCACGCAGTTTGAAGGCGGCCAGGAGCCGTACGGCCTGGAACGCGTCGAAGTGCTCAAGGGCGCGTCATCGGTGCTGTATGGGCAATTGGCTCCGGGCGGCTTGATCAACACCATCAGCAAGCGCCCGACCCTGGCGCCGCTGCATGAGCTCAACCTGGAATACGGCAACCATCAGCGCCGGCAGATCTCCATCGACCACAGTGGTGCACTAGATGAGGAGGGCCGTTTCAGCTACCGCCTAACGGCTCTGGTGCGTGACAGCGGCACCCAGTTAGATGCGATCGATGACGATAAACAGTACATCGCGCCCGCCCTGACCTGGCAGATGGACGACGACACGCGCCTCACGCTCTTGGCCAGCCACCAGCGCACGCAAACCACGCTGACCCCGCCGATCCGCTACAACCTGACCACGTTCAGCGATACCCCCGGCTACAAGGTGCCGTACGACCTGTTCCCCGGCGAACCGGATTACGACGACTACGACGGCACTCTGCAGACCTTTGGCTACCTGTTCGAGCGCCGCCTGAGCGACAACCTGCAACTGCGCCATGCCGCCCGTTATTTCGAATCGCGCAGCGACTACGACTACATCACCCTGAACAACAGCCGCGTCACCGGGGCGAACCTGAACAACCTGACCCGAAGCTACAACTCCCGCGAGGACATTTCCACCGGCTGGACCAGCGACAGCAACCTGTCCCTGGACCTCGCCCACGGCAATTGGCAACACACCCTGCTGGGCGGCATCGACTACTACCGCAAGACCTACGACAGCCACCGCCACAGCGGCAGCGCGCCGACCCTGGACCTGGCCAACCCGGTCTACGGCAACCTGCCCACCGTCATTACCGCCGTCGATAGCGGGTCAGACCTGCACAGCACGCAGATGGGCATCTATCTGCAAGAGCAGGCCAAGTTCGATGAGCGCTGGGTGGTGATGCTGGGCGTACGCCAGGATTGGGCCGAAAACAACACCCGCAGTTACCGCGACGGCTCGCGCAGCACCGTCAGCGACAGTAAGACCACCGGACGGGTGGGCCTTGTGTATCTCACTGACAGCGGTTGGGCGCCCTACATCAGCTACAGCCAGTCGTTCCTGCCGTCCGCCGGAACCGACAGCAGCGGCGCCACCTTCAAGCCTACCGAAGGCGAGCAATATGAAATAGGCGTGCGCTACAAGCCCGCCGACCGCGAGCTGTTGATCAGCGCGGCGGTGTACCGGCTGACCCAGCGCAATGTACTGACCTCGATTCCAGGGTCCGATTTTGACGAGCAGACCGGCAAGGAGCGCAGCACCGGGTTCGAGCTGGAAACCAAGGCGCAATTGAGCGAAAACCTTGGGATGAACGCCACCTACGCCTACACCGATGCGCATGTCATTTCCGACAACGACAAGACGCTGGAAGGCTCGCGCATCGAAGGCACCCCTTACCACAGCGCCGCGCTGTGGCTGGACTACCGCCTGGCCCTACTGGGCTTGCCCAACCTGAGTGTCGGCGCCGGCGCTCGTTACAACGGCACTACGCACACCGTGCCGAGCATCAGCGACCGCAAGATCCCGGCCTATACCTTGTTCGATGCACGCATTACCTACCGGGTGGACGAGAACTGGCAGGTGAGCGCACGGGCGCAGAATCTGGGTAATGAGCGGTATCTGTATTGCGCTAATTCCTGCCGGTATGGCGATGAGCGGAGTTTGGTGGGGGCGGTTAGTTATAACTGGTGATACGCGAAATGATGCCTGGTGAAGGCTGTGTCCATGTTCGGATCGCCAGGCCTCCCTGACCTAAGGCTGCTAGCCGGGCCCGCGGAGTAGGCGAAAAGCTGCGGCCGTGGCAGACTCCGCGTCTTAGGCTACAGGATGTTCGCCGTGAACAAGAATGACCGCCGTCAAGGCATGGCCGACGTTGCCCAGCAGGCGGGCGTAAGCCTGAGTACCGTCGACCGTGTACTCAACGAGCGTGGCAGCGTTTCCGACAGCAAGCGCCGCAAGGTATTGCAGGCCGCGCAGGCGCAGGGGGTTGAAACGGCTACTGCCTTCAGCCGTGCATGGGCTGCTGCGCTTCGACCTGCTGCTGGACGATAGCAGCATCGACCATTTCCGCCGCTTGGCGGCAGCCTTCGTCAAGCAGGCACAGATGCACCGTTCACGGCTGGTGCTGCAGCGCCAGACCTGGCAGGAGCGCGCTGCGCAGAAACTGCCAGAGCTCATAGCCAACCCTCGGGTTGACGCTGGGTGAGTGTCTCGGCCGGTCCAGGCTTTGGTTGCGACAGGCATTCTTAGCATGATCAAAGACAACCTATAGTAAAGAATGCCTACACCGTTACTTGAGCGCGTCACGCTAACGACTTGCCCTCAGAGTTGTGTTGAACCCAACGCCTGCTGCAAATCGTCGATCAGGTCGTCAATCGACTCAATGCCGACTGATAAACGAATCATCTCAGGTTTTACACCGGCCTTGAGTTGTTCCTGCTCGTTCATCTGCCGATGGGTGGTAGAGGCGGGGTGGCAGGCCAGAGACTTGGCGTCACCGATATTTACCAGGCGCTTGAAGATTTGCAGTGCATCGTAGAACCGCACACCTGCTTCATAGCCGCCCTTCAAGCCAAACGATAGGATCGCGGACGGTTTACCCTGCATGTATTTCTGCGCCAATGCGTGGTGGGGATGATCTGGCAGGCCAGCGTAGCTGACCCACTCGACCTCACTATGGCCTTGCAGAAATAGCGCGACCTTGAGGGCGTTTTCAGTATGGCGCTCCATGCGTAGGGCCAGGGTTTCCAAGCCTTGCAGCAGCAGGAATGCGTTCATCGGCGCCAGCGCTGCGCCGGTGTTGCGCAATGGCACTGTACGTGCGCGTGCGATGAAAGCAGCGGAGCCGAATTTCTCGGTATAGACCACACCGTGATACGCCGGCTCAGGTTGGTTCAGACCGGGAAATTTTTCCGGGTATTGGGTCCAGGGGAAGGTGCCGCTGTCGACGATCACACCGCCCAAGGAATTGCCGTGGCCACCGACATATTTGGTCACCGAGTGCACGACAATGTCGGCACCAAACTGGATCGGCTTGCACAGGATCGGCGTGGCCACGGTGTTGTCGACCATCAATGGCACGCCACGGGCGTGAGCGACCTGGGCCAGGGCTTCGAGGTCGATGATATTACCCGCTGGATTGCCGATGCTCTCGCAGTACACCAGCTTGGTGTTGTCATCGATCAGTTCGGCGATGGCCTCGGCGGAGTCGTTGCGGGCGAAGCGCACATCGACGCCAAAGCTTGGCAGCAGGTGGGCAAACAGAGTGTAGGTGCCGCCGTAGAGTTGCGGAGTGGTGACAATATTGTCACCAGCTCGGGTCAGGGTCTGGATCGCATAGTG
Source organism: Pseudomonas sp. ITEM 17296 (assembly GCF_028895205.1). Lineage (NCBI taxonomy): Bacteria > Pseudomonadati > Pseudomonadota > Gammaproteobacteria > Pseudomonadales > Pseudomonadaceae > Pseudomonas > Pseudomonas sp. ITEM 17296. Next base: position 143,289 of record NZ_WJRS01000002.1, read on the forward strand.
GATTGCGGCGCTGCCAGCCGATACGGCCAGGGCGGCGATACCACCTTCGAGGGCGGCCATCCGTTGCTCCAGCACATCGTTGGTGGGATTCATGATGCGGGTGTAGATATTGCCAGGCACCTCCAGATTGAACAGGTCGGCGCCGTGCTGGGCGTTATCGAATTCAAAAGCGACGTTCTGATAGATCGGCACGGCGACGGCCTTGGTGGTTGGATCCGACTTGAAGCCGTGGTGCAGCGCGATGGTAGCGTCTTTCATGATTGTTACTGAGCTCCTTGAAGGTGTCCTGGGTTTCGTGTGAAGCAGAATATCTATTAAACCAACAATAAGCTGATCTTCAAACGGGGGCTTAGCTATTCAAATAAGCTTTTTCGTCCCGGATCGTAATTGTTCGCTTTCTACTGATGTGGCTAATCCCCCGATAGAACGTACGGTCATCACTGATGCAACTGATTGGTCAAGTTGACTGCAACCAGGTGGTCAACCGGGATGAAAACGACTGGTCAGCGTGAATGCGAATGGGTGGTCAGATGCTAGATAATTTTCCAGTTAGCTATCTATACCGACTTCTTTAAGTAATCCGGCCTTGCAGCGCAACAGCTCCTCGAGGTAGGAGTCGCGGCTCCGCTCGAAACGGAATGTCGGAATAGGCATCGAAATTGCGAAACGTCCTAGCACCGTATCGAGCGCCACGGCGGTCGTCGTGATTCCCTCGATATGCTCGCCGTGGTCACTGGAAATCCCGTTTTTTCGAATAGCTTCTAACTGAACCCTCAGACTCTGGGCGGCCGCCTGCTGCTTCGTAGCGCTCCCAGCTGCGAGCAAAGCTGTGACATCCTCATCACTGTCCAAAGCCAGAAGGGCCCGTCCAGCAGATGTTCCATACAGCGGCGTATCCAGTTGGCCAAGACGTGGCATGACCTGCAATTCACGATCCGCCACAACACGATCTTCAACAATCAGCTGGATGCCGGCTGGCCTCGACAAGACAACCGTCTCTTGAATCCCCTCGCTCAGCTTGTGCAGCCAAGGGCGAACGACGGTCAGGCGATCGACATGAGCGTTCGCTACAAGCCTCAACAAACCTGCGCCAAGGCTGATGCCGCCAGCGCCTCCACTCCTAATCATTCCCTGCTCTTCGAGCGCGCCTACAATCCGCTGCACGGTTGAACGAGGCAAATCTACTGCCTGGGCTATTTCGCCCAGACTCATACCACCAGCGTTTCTTCCCAGTAAATTCAGAATTTTCGCCGCGCGGGCAATGACCTGGATACCCCCACCACGCTCATCGTTGACCACAGTTGAAACCCGCTCGTCCATCGTCACCTCCAAAATTTCGGTCACTGTATCATATTGCGATACAGCGCAAAATTTCGGTACATTCACCGCATTGCGGTACAGATGAGTTGTGAGGTAGTCGATGTTGCGTGAATTTTCAGTCGCGGGCCTGTTGATTACCCCAATGGTGATCTGCGTTGGCACAGCGGTATCTCTGACATGGATTACGCATCTGCTCATTCCGGAATGGGTAATGCAGCAATGGATTTGGAAGCGCTCATGGCTGGGGCTTTCCCTATTCGTTTGCTACATCGCCACTACTCTTGCCTTTTTCGATGGGGGATGGAGATGAATTCGACGATCCGGGTATGCGTAACGTTATTGATCACCAGCTGCGCCTTGCTGGCAGGGTCGTGGACATGGAACCACTATCGACTCTCGCCTTGGACAAGGGATGGGCGAGTTCGGGCCGATGTCGTGGTCATAGCACCCGATGTGGCGGGCTGGGTAACCAAGCTTGAAGTGCGAGACAACCAGGCGGTAAAAAAAGGCGATCTGCTGTTTGAAATTGATCCTGTCCGTTATCGCTCCCTCGTGAACGAGTCCAAAGCGAAGATGGAACACGCAAGGCATGCGGGTGAGCTAGCAGCACTTCTGGAGCGCCGCCGTGTTCCCCTGGCCAGGATCAAGGCCATCAGTGCTGAGGATCTGGATAACGCCCATGCCCAAGTCGCGCTGGCCAAATCCCAATATGAGGTCAACAAGGCGCAGTGGGAAACTGCCAAGATCAACTTGGCCCGTACAACCGTGACGGCCCCGGCGGATGGTACGATTACCAATGTCAGACTGCAGGAAGACAACTACGTAGCCCAAGGTTCTCCCGCTTTCTCACTTGTCAAAGACGATTCGTTCTACGTAACCGCTTACTTCGAGGAAACCAAACTCCTCGATATCCGTGAAGGGGACTTGGCCGATGTCTCATTCATGGCCGGAGGGCCGTTGGTCACTGGTCGTGTGCTGAGCATCGCCAAAGGTGTCGCCAACACCAATACACAAGCAGATCCAATGTTACTGCCTCAGGTACAGCAAGCCTTCAACTGGGTGCGACTGGCGCAACGCATACCGGTCGACATAAAGCTGGACGCGAACACTGCGCGCACGCGCTTGGTTGCTGGCATGAGCGCATCGGTGAGGGTCTACAAAAACCCTACTGAGATGGGCAACCGATGAGACTTGCCCTGATGCATTACCTGAAGCCTGATTTGCGCACCATCGTGTTCGCTTGCAAGGGGCTCTCTGCCGTTACGCTCGCTTTAGCAATAGCAATGAGCCTGGATTTGGACAAGCCGTTCTGGGCGATGGTGGCATCGATGATGCTTCAAGCTCGCCCGGAAGCAGGACTGGTCATCGAAAAGGCGGTATGTCTTATTCTGGGGTCAACGGTTGGCGCTGTCATAGCTATTCTGATCCTGGATAACCTGATCCCTTACCCTGTATTAGCCATTGGCGCACTCGCGCTGTGCGTTGCCGTCACATCTGCGATTGCCTCTACAATTCGGCATGTCAATTTTGTTTTCGCAACGTAACCGTCCGGCCAAGTCATCTACCCAGCCCTGCAAAGCGAAGACATGGTGTGCACTTAAATTAAGTGGACACCAATTCTAGCTCTCAAGCGGGTATTTCATGCAGCCAACACGCCGTTCCTATTCCAAATCCTTCAAAGCCCAGATCATTCAAGAGTGCGCCCAACCAGGCGCTTCGATTGCCAGCGTCGCGCTCGGCCATAGCCTCAACGCAAACCTCGTCCACAAATGGATTCGGCTGCAAACGCAGAAAATCCCGGCGCACCCACCTGCATTTATTCCGTTAGCCATGCCGCTGGCGGGGGCGAACTCCCATCCAGCATCATCGAATATCTGCGTTGAAATACAGCACCCGCGCGCCATCATCAAAGTGGACTGGCCCGTTGAAAGTGCTGCCGCCTGCGCGACTTTTCTTCGAGATATTCTGCGATGATTCACATCGACTCCATTTGGCTCGCCACCGAACCGATGGACATGCGCGCAGGCACCGAAACGGCGCTAGCCAAGGTGGTCGCGGTGTTCGGTGCGGCGCAGCCGCACTGCGCTTATCTGTTCACCAACCGCCGCGCCAATCGCATGAAAGTGCTGGTGCATGACGGCTTCGGAATATGGCTGGCGGCGCGCCGGTTAAACCAAGGCAAGTAATGAGATGGTCACCCCTCACCCTGCGAGGGCTACGCTTTCGCAGGGTGTTTTTAATTCGGAGACCATCACCATGAGCGATTTGGCACTGGTCGGTATCGACCTCGGCAAACACACCTTCCATCTGCACGGCCAGGACAAATCCGGTCGAGAGCTGTTTCGCAAGAAGCTTTCACGACAGCAGATGATGCGGTTCTTCGCCAACCTATCCGCTTGCACCGTGGTGATGGAAGCCTGCGCTGGTGCGCATTTCGTAGCGCGCGAGCTGACAGCTGTGGGCCATCAAGCCAAGCTGATTTCCCCGCTGTTCGTTAAGCCCTTCGTCAAAGGCAACAAAAACGACTTCATCGATGCGCAAGCGATCTGCGAGGCCGCTTCGCGCCCGACAATGCGCTTTGTTTCACCTAAGACCGAAGCCCAACAAACCCTTTCAGTATTGCACCGCCTGCGCGAATCGCTGATCCGCGACCGCACAAAGGCCGTCAATCAGATGCATGGATTCCTGTTGGAGTTCGGCGTCAGCCTGCCGCAGGGGCTGGCCGTCATGAAGCGCCTGTCTGATGTGCTCGCCGAGCACGAGTTGCCTGTTCGGTTAACAATGCTGCTACAGCGCTTGCACGACCATTTCGTCTACCTGGACGAGCAGGTCAAGGGGCTTGATAAAGAGCTAGCAGGCCAACTTGCTGACGATGATCTGGGCAGTCGTTTGCTGAGCATGCCGTGCGTCGGGCCGATCACCGCCAGCCTGCTGGCTGTAGAAATGGGTGATGGCCAGCAATACGGTTGCAGTCGCGACTTTCGCAGCGTCCGTCGGACTGGTGCCCAGACAATACAGCACGGGCGGACGGGCGAATTTGCTGGGGATCAGCAAGCGTGGTGACAAGAACCTAAGACGGCTTTTGGTGCAGTGCGCCAGGGTCTACATGCAGCGTCTAGAGCATCAGAAAGGCGCTCTGGCCGACTGGGTGCGCAGCCTGCTGATGCGACGTCATTCCAACGTAGTCGCCTGCGCGCTGGCTAACAAGCTGGCACGCATAGCGTGGGCAATCGCCGCACACCACACCCAATACAAAGCAGGGCCAGACGCGCTGAACACCTAGCCCTGCGGTTGATGCTGTACCACGATTCACCTTTCAGGTTTTGCGATAGCTGAACAACAGATGAAATGAACGGCCTACCGGCCTGGCGAAGATCCTGACAGTGAAACCGGCTAGCTAGAGAAGCCGAGCAAGTTCTTAAGGTTCGTCAGGCGCGACTCTCATCGTGGCGCGGGGTATACCCCAATTAGACGCCGGATAGATTTAAGCAAGCCAACAACTTCATCCGTTAAACAGTATTGCAAAAAATGGGGTGACCATAGATTCCACTGGCCTGGCATCCGCCATGGTTCTGAGATGGAACTGGATGCCGAGCAACTTCAAGCGTTGGTGCTGGGGCTGCCATGGCAACGCGCAGGTTCTGGAGGCTCGATCACACTGCTTTAATGGCTGCCATTAGCCTATCGGTCTATCGTCGCGAAACGCCTGCTCTGGCAAAGTCCGGCGTATGACTTCTTCGCCCAATCTCGACCAACTGTCTCCCAATCAACTGCGCGTCCTCGCAGCGCAGTTGCTCTCGCAAGGCGACACTATGGGCAAGAAAATCAACCGTGACCAAGCAGTCATTGAGAAACTGACCCATGAGATCGCCCAGCTCAAGCGTTTGAAGTTTGCCAAGCGCAGCGAGCAGATGAATCCTGAACAGGCCAGCCTGCTAGATGACCTGATCGATACTGATATCGCGGCGATTGAGGCCGAGCTTCAGGCGTTGCAAATAGCACCAACGGCGACCAAGGAAAAGCAAAAGCCCAAGCGCACGGCATTGCCGGCAGAATTTCCGCGAACGTTGATCCATTACGAACCGGACAACACTCACTGCCCATGCGGTTGCGCCTTCAAGCGCATCGGTGAGGACGTCAGCGAGAAGCTGGACTACACGCCCGGCGTGTTCACCGTCGAACGCCATGTCCGTGGCAAGTGGGTCTGCGATAACTGCGAAACGCTGATCCAGGCACCGGCTCCGCCGCAGGTCATTGATAAAGGCATCCCGACTTCGGGCCTGCTCGCACACGTCATGATCGCCAAGTTTGCTGACCATCTGCCGCTTTACCGTCAGGAGTCGATCTTCGGTCGAGCGGGCTTGGCGATTCCACGTTCAACCTTGGCTCAATGGGTTGGCGTGACCGGAGTTCAGTTGCAGCCGCTGGTCGATGCGCTGCGCGAAGTAGTGCTTGTGCAACAAATCATCCACGCAGATGAAACACCGGTGCAGATGCTCATGCCGGGAACAAAGAAAACCCACCGCTCCTATGTGTGGGCCTACGCTACCAGTCAGTTCTCGGATGTGGCAGCGGTGGTTTATGACTTCAGCCCCAGTCGCGCCGGAGAGCATGCTCGCGACTTCCTTCAGGACTGGAATGGCAAGTTGGTCTGCGACGATTTTGGCGGCTACAAGGCCAGCTTTGAACTCGGCGTGACCGAGATCGGCTGCATGGCCCATGCACGGCGCAAGTTCTTTGAACTGCACGCTACGAATAAAAGCACGCTCGCCGAGCAAGCCCTGCGCTATATCCAGTTGTTGTACGAAATCGAAAGAGAAGTCAGAGACCTGGAGCCGGATTTACGGCGCCGAATACGGCAAGAAAAAGCCGTACCGGTGATGGATAGGCTGCATGCCTGGATGAATGCGCAGCGTGATCTTGTGCCCGAAGGTTCGGCCATCAGCAGAGCACTCGATTACAGCCTTAAACGCTGGGCGGCGCTGTCGCGCTACCTCGATGACGGGGCGGTTCCCATTGATAATAATTGGGCGGAGAACCAGATCCGGCCATGGGCTCTTGGGCGCAAGAACTGGCTCTTCGCCGGGTCGCTACGCAGCGGAAAACGGGCTGCGGCGATCATGAGCTTGATCCAGTCAGCGCGGCTGAATGGCCATGATCCGTACGCCTATCTAAAGGATGTTCTCACGCGCCTGCCGACGCAGCGCGCGAGTGAGCTTAATAAGCTGCTGCCGCACAGGTGGGCACCTGTTTAATCGCGCAGGGTGTTTTGTCCTTAGGTCTTCCCTGGCATCTACATTTTGCGCCACACCAAAGCAGGAATTGCTCGGATGTAAATTAGTTCGCTGACCAACTCAATCAGAGTTTGAGTAATGACTGCTGCCGCAGCGAGCCCTCTGATTTCCTCGGGCAAGGCCAATGCCAATGGTAGAACTACCAATGAGTTTCGTGTCGAGCTGCTGAAAGCGACTGATCTTGCCGTGCTAGCCGGTAACTTAAACCCCCGAGCCACCAGCGCACCCAACACGGGTGCCAAGAGCATGAAACCAATGTAGACGGGAATAACAGGCAGCAGCTTGTCCATGTCTCTGACCACCGTTGAAATCTGAGAGCCGATCACTACGACCAATACAGCCGCCATAGCTGGCACAGGCATCCAAGCCCATACATTGTTCCAGCCCTCAACGACGCGTGACCCCTTTGCCCCGGCAGCTGTTGCTACTGCCAAGACCAAGGGTAAAGCGATCAGCACTACGAAGGCCTCAACAAATGGGCCGACCGATATAACCACCGCCGAGTCATCACTCACCATGAAGGCTAGATAGAGGGGTAGTAGCACAAGCTGAAGCACGAGTAGTAATGGCGTTGCCGCCAGAGTCAGTTTGGAGTCGCCCTTACCGATATGGGTAAACACCACAACATAATCGATACAAGGCGTCAGCAAGACCAATAGTGCGCCCACCAATATCGCCGGGTGGTCGGCTAGGCCCATCGTCAACGCCCAAACCAACAGGGGGATGGCGACGAAATTGGCGGTCAGCAGCGCGGTCATGAAACGCTTGTTTGCAAGCCCTTTGCGGAGATCCAGGAATGGGATCTGTAGAAACATGGCGTACATCAGCACAGCAATGGCTGGTGTCACCAACGCACCTAACGCTTGAGAGGCATCAGGTGCGAGCAGGCCTCCGATAGCCGCGACAATGACCGCGACGAAGTAAACGGGAATCTGGTTCTTCTCTAGCTGCTCTCTGTCCACGGAATGCCCTTAAAACGCGTGAAATCATTTTTCGATTGAGCAGGTTAATATCTGTAGCTACTACAGGTTCAAGAAAATGCTTGGGGAGTTTGGATGTCAGGAATCGGAGCGCTGTCGAAATCAACGGGTTGCCACATTGAAACGATTCGCTACTACGAGAAAATAGGCCTTCTCCCTCCGGCCCTACGGTCGACAGGGCGGCATCGAATCTATACCGAAAAGCATCGGTCACGACTCATCTTCATCAGGCAGAATCGTGAACTGGGCTTTCCACTCGACGATATCCGCGAACTCATTGCGCTCGCGGCAGATGCTGATCGTCCGTGTGCTGATGCGTTGTCAGTGGTCAAGAAGCACTTGGCAGAAGTGGAATCTAAGGTAGCTAAGCTCCAGCAGATCCGGATAGAGCTGCTCTCAATGACAGGCACGTGTGAGTCAACATGCCTAGGCTCGAACACTCCAGACTGTACGATTGTTGAGTCACTGTTCGAACCCGTTGCTGGGGCTCGCTCTGGTTGCTGCTCCTAGACGAGTCAAGAGCATAGGGGGAGCAAGCTGCCGTCGAAACCGAATAGCGCGATAGTCTCGACAGGGTGTTTCGAGCGTCCGTCTACACCAAACGGGCTGGTGCAAGATGTGTTCGGCAGACGCTTACTTCGCAACGGCATTGGTGGGTGTCACAGCGACCCTGATTGTACTTTTTGCCATGGCCGACCCTGCAACCACCAGCAGCGAATCGATCTTTATGGTGGTACGCGCTCGGTTGAGCGAAGTTCTCGTCGGAGCAAGTAGCGCGATCCTGCCTAGCGTCCTCCTCTATCCTTTGAAGCTTAAGACCGTGCTTGAGGCGAGCATGAGTCGCCTATTGGATTTAAGCCTGAACCACGTCTCGACGATCCTTCAAAGTCAATCAGATCCAACAGCGGCCCATCAACAGCGCATAGGCATCATCGCCCTGGCCACATCCATAAACGACGACGCCAATGCAGGACGCTACGAACAGGCAAGCACCGATGCGGCCCTACTAACCGCCAGCAACGCATTAACCCTCGTTGCCTGGGGACAAACCATAGAGCGCATAGTGGGTGATAAATCACTGCAGCTATCGGACACCCTGACTTGCTTTATCGATCAGTACGCCCAAGGCTGCAACCCGCTGAATCATCTATCTCCCGCTGCTCGCCGGCGAACCCTTGAGGATTGCGAGCCGACCGAAGAGTTACGCGCCTTGGGCCAGGCAGATAGGGTTGCGCACGCATTAATGGAGAGTCTGGATCAAGTATCCGAAGCACTCTCAGTGATGCTCGCGGCCTCCCTCTCAGTCGTTGACGAGCCGGGCGAGACGCAGCGCCCTGCAAGGTTCAAGCGACACCGTGACTGGCTTGTCGGATTCAGATCGGCACTGCGCAGCTCGCTTGTTTTCCTGAGTGCCATCGGGATATGGATCCTGTCAGGTGGGCACGCCGCACTCATCATGATGATCGTGCTACCGGTTCTACTCTCCCAGATATTCTCCTCACACCCAGCGCCACGCGTGGCAACTGCCAAGTTGCTGGGAGGAGCGTTGATCGCCATCCCTGTCGCCATCTTGTTCGTGCTCGGTTTGCTTGCTCAAGGCTCGATCGATTTCGAGATATTGATTTTGGTGCTTTCTGCGCCGCTTTTTCTGGGATTGATGAGCATGACGTCACCCTCGCTCTCCCCCTACGGTCTCGGTTTCTGCCTCACTTTGGCGGTGCTTGTTCAGCCGAGTAACTACATGACATTTGCAATTGATCAGTGTCTATCCACTGGGTTGGGAATCGCAGCAGGTCTCAGCATGCTATATGCGGGGTTCGCGCTATTAGGGCCGCCCAAACACACATGGCTGCAGCGACGCACTCTAACAGCACTTGATTCAGATATTAAGAAAATGCGGGAGAAACGACTGTCATCTGATTGGCTCAATCAACGCGCGGCCGAGCGCTTGGCTTATCTCTCTGCCTATGAGCCGCAAACGCCAGCCGGTAGGGCACTGACAGAGCGGGGGCTCAATGTATTTGAGTCCGGCCACCGCATGAGTTTGACTTTAGCCAAGCACTGAACAGGCTTCCAATTTAACTTCCCCCAATGAAGAGCTCAAAAGGTACTCAAAATGCACAACCATCAAGCTGACGCAAACTACATGCGCGACCTGCAAGAGGCTGCGCCCGAAATGGTCGCGGCTTTTTTCGGCTTCGATAAAGCTGTCTTCAACAAGGATGTCGGTAGCCTGAATCTCGCCACGCGGGAGTTGATCGCTGTGGGAGTAGCCGTCACGACGCAGTGCTCCTACTGCATTGCCGACCATGCCAAGCGAGCTGTCCTTACGGGTGCGTCGAAGCAAGATGTAGCTGAGGCAATCATGGTGGCCACGGCTCTTCGCGCGGGTGGAGGCATCACGCATGGCTGGCAAGCCATGAAGAGCATTGCTGAAACAAAGTAAGAGAGCACTGCCCACCTTGGCCCTGCTGTGAACCCGCCGAAAGGTAAGCGTCCGGTGAACTCACCTTCCGAACGCCAGCTTTAAGGGCGATGGTGTCCGCGTATTTTTAAGCGGACGCGATCACCCTTATCGCCAGGATTTCCATGCGCCAACGAAGCTCTTATCCGAAACCATTCAAAGCCCAGGTCGTTCAGGAATGCCTGCAACCTGGCGCATCCATTTCCAGAGTCGCCATCAGCCACGGTATCAATGCCAACGTCATCCGCAAATGGCTGCCGCTCTACCGAGATCAGCCCGCAGCGACTTCACTACCGGAATTCGTCCCGCTAAAAGCCGCACCTAAACGGCCAGCCGAAGCGTCAGTGATCATCGAGTTGCCCATGGCCGACCAAGTGATCACAGTGAAATGGCCAACCTCAGATCCCGAGGGCTGCGCGCAATTTATCCGGGCTGTCGCTCAATGATCCGCATTGATGCAATCTGGCTGGCCACCGAGCCGATGGACATGCGCGCCGGTACCGAAACGGCATTGGCCCGGGTGATCGCGGTGTTCGGTGCGGCGAAGCCGCACTGCGCTTATCTGTTCGCCAATCGACGGGCTAACCGGATGAAAGTGCTGGTGCACGATGGCGTGGGCGTCTGGCTCGCCGCGCGCCGACTGAATCAAGGCAAGTTTCACTGGCCCGGCATTCGCCATGGTTGCGAGGTCGAACTCGACAGCGAGCAACTCCAAGCGTTGGTACTTGGCCTGCCGTGGCAGCGGGTCGGCTCAGGCGGCGTGATCAGCATGCTGTAACCGCCGGCCATTTGGCCGGTCTGCTTGTCGTCGTATCAAGCTTGCTCTGGCACAATCGGCGGCATGAGTTTCTCGCACAACCTCGACCAAATGACCCCGGAACAGCTTCGTGCTTTGGCGGCACAGGCGTTGCAGTTGCAGTCCCAAGTCGAGGCGATGAGCAGAAAGATCCAGAACGATGAAACCATCATCGAGCAGCTCACTTACGAAATCGCCCTGCTCAAACGCCACAAGTTTGCCAAGCGCAGCGAGCAAATCAGCCCGGCGCAAGGCAGCTTGTTGGATGACCTGCTCGATACAGACCTTGAAGCTATCGAGGCCGAGCTGAAACAACTCCTCCCAGCCTCATCACAGGCCGAGCCACGGCAATCGCCGAAACGTGCGCCATTGCCGCCGCAGTTTCCGCGTACCGTGATTCGTCACGACCCCGAAAACACCCAGTGCGCCTGTGGCTGCTTACTTCAGCGCATCGGCGAAGATGTCAGCGAAAAGCTGGATTACACGCCCGGCGTGTTCACGGTCGAGCAACATGTGCGTGGCAAATGGGCCTGCCGTCAGTGCGAAATACTGATCCAGGCGCCGGTACCGGCCCAAGTAATCGACAAAGGCATCCCGACCGCAGGCTTGCTGGCCCACGTCATGGTAGCCAAGTTCGCCGATCACTTGCCGCTGTACCGGCAGGAGAAAATCTTTGGCCGCGCCGGGTTGGCAATCGCTCGCTCGACCTTGGCCCAGTGGGTCGGACAAACCGGCGTGCGGCTCCAGCCGCTGGTCGATGCACTGCGTGAAGCAGTGCTGAACCAAGGTGTGATTCATGCCGACGAAACACCGGTGCAAATGCTTGCGCCAGGCGAGAAGAAAACCCACCGGGCCTACGTCTGGGCGTACAGCACCACCCCGTTTTCAGCACTGAAAGCCGTTGTGTATGACTTCAGCCCCAGTCGTGCCGGCGAACATGCGCGTAACTTCATGGGCGACTGGAGCGGCAAGTTGGTCTGCGACGACTTCGCAGGCTACAAAGCTGGTTTTGAGCAAGGCATCACTGAAATCGGCTGCATGGCCCACGCCCGGCGCAAGTTTTTCGATCTGCACGTCGCGAACAAAAGCCAGTTGGCCGAACAAGCGCTGCACTCGATCAGCGGCTTGTACGAGGTCGAACGCCAGGCGCGGGACATGAGTGATGAAGATCGGTGGCGAACACGTCAGAAGTTGGCGGTACCGATCAGCAAAAAACTGCATGACTGGATGTTGGCCCAGCGCGACATGGTGCCCAACGGATCAGCCACGGCCAAAGCCCTCGATTACAGCCTGAAACGCTGGGTAGCGCTGACGCGCTACCTGGACGATGGAGCTGTACCCATCGACAACAATCAGGTCGAGAACCAGATACGGCCATGGGCACTCGGGCGCTCGAACTGGCTGTTTGCCGGGTCGCTGCGCAGTGGTAAACGGGCGGCTGCAATCATGAGCCTGATCCAATCGGCGCGTATGAATGGGCATGATCCGTATGCCTATCTCAGAGATGTGCTGACCCGGCTGCCGACGCAGCGAGCCAGTGATATCGGGCAATTGCTACCCAATCAATGGATGCCGGCCTGATGAATAATGAATCGCCCCGAAGCAGAAGCTTAGGAGCGATTCACGATTACAGCCCTAGCCGGGCAGACTCAGGTGCAACAAGGGGAAGGGGCGGCCCTCGCCATCTAGCGGAGAACGACCTGTTTGAACAAACCCGTAATGTAAATAGAACCCTACCGCTTCAGGGTTCTGTTCATTCACATCAACACTCATCTGACTGCGCGAACTGCGGGCATGATCCAGCAGTGCGCGGCCAATCCCTTTCCCTCGCAGATCTGGTTCGATGAAGAGCATCTCTACGTGGTTTTCATTGAGCCCGATGAACCCTAGCGGGCAGTCCTCGGCATCTACCGCAACCCATAATTCAACAGCGGGTAGGTAAATATCGCGGAGCTGAGGAAGCAATGCCTCGATATCGGATTCTTGCAGGAAGTGATGTGTGGCGCGAACGGAGCGCAGCCAAATGTTGAGCAGTTGCGGATGGTCGGCGTTAGTAGCCTGACGAATGATCATAGAATCATCCTTTACACTTGATATCGGAAATGAGGCGCGCTAGTAGATAGCGACCGTATAAGTGTCGGCAACGTGTATGACCGCTTCGCGAGTTAACGCCTGGGCGGTTCACGGCAGAGGTAGCCGGAAAGGAGGGAGGAAGGACGATACTGAGAGGCTTTGGGGGTGTCAATAAAAAATTACGGAAGGGAATGGTGGAAGCATACCTGACAGATGGTGGCCGGGCCGGTAGGGATCTCGCGCCGGACGCTAGAACCGGATGATGTCAGGAGCTTACGGTGACTTACCCGGACGCTTACGCCGAAAGGGCCAAGCGGCTGCTTGCAGGTTTAGAAATCCAGCTCAGAATTTCAACTGAACCATTCCCTGTTGCTCGAAAGCATTTTCATTCCAGCGGAAGCCCTTTCGTCACTCCACATTAATCACGACCTGCAGTGGCGGCCGCCATCGCAGGCTAATGAATTGATGCTGCTTCCTATCGCAGATGTCTGCTTTGGATCCAGGCTCTGTGTAAACGCCGTAAACACATCGGTATCGATTTTTGCCGGGCAGTTGGCAACTGCACTCGGCGCCCACGGTGATCGTTACCTCCAGCAGCGATGCCAATCTGGAGGCAGTGAAAAAGCTCAGCGCAGTGGCTGGCGTGAATTATCGGGCCTTCCCTCGCCGGGAAGAGAAAGTGCTGAAACTCACCGAAGGCCAAAGGCGTCGATTTGCTTCTTGATGTGGCTGCAGGCGAGGGTTTGAAACAGTCCCCTGGCAGCCAAAGCCGCCGGCAAGATCGCTCAAATCGGCTTTCTCACCGGCCAGACCCCCTTGCTGAGCCTCATGCCGCTGATCTTCCTCCAAACCACGATTCGTGGCATCGCCGTTGCGCCTCGTTCGTCGTTTAATCGCATGAACGCATTCCTGAACGAGCACCAGCTCCGCCCGGTTATCGATCAGACCCACTCGTTCAACGACGTGCACAAGGCGTTCGAAGATCTGGCACGAGGTATATTTGGCAAAGTAGTTATCAAAGTCACCTGACTCGTTTGACTTGACCTTGGATGGAAAGGATCGGGGGCTGATCGACGTGGCATGTCGAGATCCTTTGCTTGCTGAAGTTGTCCACCGCAAAGGGCAGCTTGGGGCCATACACGAAACTAGTGCAGTGAACGATTTGACATAATTAATGGGAATTACTCCGACCATTCATGCTCAGTTTTAGGGCCGCCAAATTTCTCTACTAAGGCTAGTGCTAACTGACTCATGTAGTGATCAGGATTGCTTTTGCAGTAGCTATCGGCAAATGCAAGTGCCTTATCGTTATCATAGATCTCTGCCTGAAGGTTATTTGGTGCTGTGCGCACATTGCTACCACTGGCAAAACCCAATAGCCACATTGCGAGTGGTAGCCTTAATGAATGGCCGGCTGAGTCGCTCCATTGTGTGCACGAGTAAATGGCTGGGCCTGGCATTGTCACCGTCTCACTGGCTGCAGCTGTGAGTGACGAAGTAGACACTAGTAGTGCTAGAATGTGGCGTTTCAATCCTTACTCCTAAGTAATAAGTAGGCGACCCATGCTGCCGCATAATCTCTGGATGAATGTCGTATAATACTCCATTGTTATGCCAGCCTAAAATGAATCGCCCCGGCTATACTATGCGCCTTTGAGGGGCTGCTTTTAGCCGATTCTGTTGAAAAAGTAGCTCCCCTGGCTGGCCTCCGGCAAAATCTCCGCATTGGCCGGAGGGGATCACACAGCATGATGGGACAGTTATCGAGTGGGCAGGAGCGACTGTTTTACTCGTTCAACCTTGAAGATCACATCCCAGCCAATCACCTTCTGCGCAGCATTGATCGGTGTCTCGATCTGAGCGACCTGCGCCATTACCTCTCCGATTTCTATAGCCCGATTGGACGTCCGTCGATTGATCCTGAACTGATGATCCGCATGCTGATCGTCGGCTACTGCTACGGCATCCGCTCCGAACGGCGGTTGTGCGAAGAGGCCCATTTGAACCTGGCGTATCGCTGGTTCTGCCGGTTGAGCCTTGAAGATGAAGTACCCAATCACTCGACGTTTTCCAAAAATCGACACGGCCGTTTTCGGGACAGTGATCTGTTTCGCTGGTTGTTCAATGAAGTGCTGCGTCGCTGCATGGACGCCGGTCTGGTCAAGGGCGAAGGCTTTGCCGTGGACGCCAGCATTATCAAAGCAGATGCGAGTCGACAGCGCGGCGTACCGGGAGATGAACAGGTCAACTGGAGCGATCCATCTCTGAGCACCCGCGCCGTGCGTGAGTACCTTGAGGCACTCGATGAAGAGGCTCTGGCCGAAACGCTACCGAAGCGCCTGTCGCTGACTGATCCTCAGGCCCGCTGGACCGCTGCTCCAGGAGGCCCAGCTTTCTACGCTTACTCCACGAATTATCTGATCGATACCGAGCACAGTGTGATTGTGGATGTGGAATCCACACCGGCTCATCGAACCGCAGAAGTCGAGAGCACCAAGACGATGATCGAACGGGTCGAAGCGCAGTTCGACATCAAGCCGGAACGCCTCATTGGCGACACCGCTTACGGTACAGCGCCGATGCTGGCCTGGATGGTGGAGGAAAAAGACATCGAGCCGCATGTGCCGGTGTGGGACAAAACCGAGCGCAAGAACGATAGTTTTTCGAGTAACGATTTCCACTGGAATGAAGCGGCTGAGGAATACCGCTGCCCGGCCGGCAACCCATTGCGCAGCGAATGGCGAGCCTTCAAGAATGAGCGTTCGCACGTCACCAAAGCCAACACCATCATCTTCCGATCCCGGCAGACCGACTGCGTTGCCTGTCCGATGAAAGCCAAGTGCTGCCCGAACACTGCGTTCCGCAAGATCGCTCGCAGCGTCCATGAAGCCGCTCGCGATGTGGCTCGGCGCATTGCAGCAACGCCGGCATATCAGCGCTCTCGCCACGAACGTAAAAAGGTCGAATGTTGTTTGCCCACCTCAAGCGCATCCTGAAATTGGATCGCCTGAGACTACGTGGCATGAGTGGTGCGACGGATGAATTCACGCTGGCCGCTGCGGTGCAGAACCTGCGACGGCTGGCCAAATTTTCATCTCAAGGGCCACCAGTCACGGGATAGGTGCGCCTGCACCAAGCAAAAAATCTCAAATTAACCCAATAACAGAGCAGCAAAGGTCATCGAAGGGCCGAAAAACCACTCAATGTGGTGAGCAGGTTCTCCGGTGGTGGTCGTGCCTGAGTTCAGTCCATTTGAAAATCCGACTTTTTCAACAGAATCAGCCGGTAGCGGACAGTCAAAGATATTTTTTGAACGTTGCAGCCGTGATTGCCACCATCCATCCAAGCAGTACGACGCATGGCAGTAACACCCAAAAGGGATTCACCGAGAAAGGGAGGGAGAGGTAAATGACCCAGGGACTCACGACTAATGGCGACAATGTCCGCTTCGCTCGATGGTAGATAAAGCTGCTTTCTCGGCCGGCTCCGAATTTGCGTAGGTCACGGCGCATCAAACCATCGATGGTTCCGGTAACCACGGCAAGCAGGAACAGAGGCATAGCGAGAGTGAGAACGGCCAGGCGAACCACAAATGTGAAGACTGTAAACAGGGCTGCCAACAAGTAGTTCTGCACCTCGACGTAGGCCTGGGCAAATTGCCCCTGCAGCGACGGCTCTCGATTGAGCAGTTTTACCTGCGTGTCGGATTGCGCCCAGCCAGAGCGGACCACGACCCAGTCGTTCAGGTGCTCAAGGATTGTCGCGGTCGCTTGTGCCGGCTCTTGCACGAGCAGCGAACTCTTAAAGTGGCTGCTGAGCCAGCCGAGCTCGGTCTGCCACATGGCATGGCTGTGATGCCAGCCCTGTTCTGGCCAGAACCACACCATGCCAACGAACTCCAACACGATGGAGAATACCAGCGCGGCGAACAGCAGGCCGAGCAGCTTTAGGCATAGCTCGACCATACCGAAAATGAGCCCCGGGCGTCGTTGTGCGGGAGGTTGGCTGGGTGCGGTGTCGGGCATACGGGCTCCACAGGGCTCGATTGTTGCCGGGCCGTTCACGAGGAGCGTCTACGTCCAGGCGGTGGTATCTCGGGATCGAAGTCGACCGTCGGCGCACCTCCGGCGTTGGTCCACCAAGTACCCGCATTGGCGTTGTAGGAGTCACGCATGCGTGCAGCGAGGGTCTGTAGGTCCGCTGGCATGTCATCTTCACTGGCCGGTTTGGGCAGTGGCATCCGTACCTTCCACAGTTGCCCGCCTTCTTGGAACGAAAACATCTGCCCCTTGGGCAAGGCGATGATGTGCGCCGGTTCGATCAGCGGCACGGCAGTGGTGGTGACTCGGTCCTGCGAGGAGGAAGTGAAATCGGTGCGAGCATCAGGGTCGGCGGTGTCGGTCGCGCCAGAAACCAGTGCGCGGGTCTGCACGTTGACCTTGGGCAACTGATTGGTCAACAGTTCCGCGGTCGCGGTGTCCCGCACCCGCAGCATCTGCAGGGTGTTGAAGTTACCGATGACCTGGCCTGCCTTGGCCCGGTTGCCGATTCGCGCCTCTATGTCGCTCAAGGTCTGGGTGTAGGCAGTGACCTGGATACCAGCGCCTCCACCCTTGTTGATCAGCGGAATGAACTCGTCGCCCATCAACTCGTTGAACTCGTCGGCGTGCAGGTTGATCGGCACCTTGTCCGTGGCGCTGGAGGAGCCTGGCAGGCCGTGATCGATGCCATGCTTGTAGATGTGGCCGGCAACGGAGACCAAGTCGGCAAACATCGAGTTGCCGACTGCAGCAGCCACCTCAGCATCAGACAGCGCATCCAGGCCTACGTAGACAATGCCGCGTTTGCGGATGACCTGCAGCCAGTCGAAGATCAGCCGTGGGTCGTCCAAGTCGGTGTAGTTGGGGGCAAGCAGTTGCGCGGTCTTGCCGCTGGTGAGCTTCTCCAGCAGCGGTAGTAGCGAAGCCACGATCTTGTCGAAGTAGGTGCGGTCGTAGCGCACTGCCGAACGCAGGCCGTCCATCACCGGATCGAAGATGCGCTTGGCGGTCAAGTACTGTTCAATGGCGACCACGCGCTTTTCTCGACCGATCATATGCCGCGGTATGTTCTTTTCGTTCAGGCGGCCTTCGATCTGCACGACCGCTTCCCAGGCCTGCGGATCATGGCGGACGAAGAAGTGCTGAGCGTACTCGATGAACAGTGCATCGATGTTCACCACGTGCCGCTGGATCTGCAGGTAGTCCGGGCGCCGGCCGAGCTCTATCAGCGCTCGAGCGATGATGTTGACGAAGCGCCAGGCAAATTCACGGAACGCTGCGGAGTTGCCTTCACCGCTCAACTGGCCGGCGATCCGTGTAGCGACTTCCGAGATGCGGCCGAAGCGGCCGATGGCGTTGTAGCGCGCGGAGATCTCCGGCCAACCCAAGTGAAAGACGTAAAATTCGTTTTCGCGGCCAGCTCGCTTTGCATCCGCATACATGCTGGTGAGGAGCGCGGCATCGCCCTTGGGATCGAAGACGATCACCACTTCCCGAGAGGGCCGGTGGATATCCTGAGTGATGTATACCTGAGCTACCCGTGTTTTACCTACCCGGGTGGTGCCCAGCACCAACGTGTGGCCCACGCGTTCGATCAATGGCAGCGAGACCTCCTGCTCATCCGGCTCGACGCCATGCAACAACGGTGAGCCGCCGACCGGAGGCAGCGGACGCACCGGATTGAACGGGCTGTCCCAGGCAGTCAGGCGGGGCAGCAGCGACAGCCCGGGTGGAGCCTTCTCCAGCACATGTTCCATCCGCCGCGCCCATTGATAGGCGGCTGACTGGTTGACGTAGCGGGCCAACGCTGGATCCTGAGCCTCAAGCAGGCGCTGCGTATGCAGGCGGGTCCAGCGAAAGCCGCGGCCTATGAACAGGCGTTTGCCACTCACCGGAATCTGCCGGCTGGTCAGCGAGTAGCGCGGTAAGCGTCGGATGTTACGGCGATAACGCAGGACGATTCGCGCCTCGTTGAGCCGCTTGAGGCCGAACGCGGTGTAGGCCAGGGCCATCCCGGCGCCGACCTCGGGCGACAATGCCACTGCCCAGGGCGAGTGCAGGCACAAGGCGCCGGCACCGGCGCAGATGCCCACGGTGTACAGCTCCACCGCCGGCCGCAGCAGGGATTCCATCGCGTGATCGCCCATGATGTTTCCTCATTGCTCCAGGCTGGTAGCTGTGATGAGCACGGGGTAGTGCTCCAGCTCCAGCCGCTCGGCGATGTCGTCGCCACTCACTGGCCAGATCTTCACCCCAGGGGCCGCCGCCTGGATACGGCGCAAGGCCTGGACGTCGGCGACCTCGACCGCCAGTCCACTGGCGCCCAGGTCCCGCAGAACCTGCGCATGGCGGGACAACCACTCCAAGGAGACGGCGTCCTGCCCGACCAGGAACAATGGTGTGATGGCGGGGAGGTTCAGAGCTCTAGTCTGCACGGTACCCGGCGTGAGGCGCTCACTGCGCACCGGCAGCACCCATTTCAGTTTGCTGGGATCGGGGAACATGCTCGGGGCGGCGATCGTGGCGAGCGGTAACGACAGGCAGATGACCAGCGCCATCAGGCAGAAGCGGTTCATGGCAGCGCCCCTCTAGGAAAAGACGCAAGCGCCTCGATGCGTTGCCAGTGTCGGCTGAACTGTCTGCGATAGCGCGCCGCCGGTGCACCGCCGGCAGGCCGGTGATAGCGGCCTGCCGCAACGACCCAGTCGCCCGTGTCGGCATAGTGCGTGCGCAACAGGTCGGCGGTGACGGCAAGGTTCGCGCGTGGGTCGAGGGCGTCGCAGGCGCTGGGGTAGCGGTCCGGGTGGTAGCCAAGGTTGGTCTGTCCCAGTCCGACGTCGATGCGTTTGGGGTTGTGGTCGGCGAGCGCCTGGCGAAGTGCGGTACAGGCTTCATGGCGGCTGGCAAAGCGCTGCGGCGTGCCGGCAACATTCAAGGTCCAAGGCCAGGGCATGAGGTGACCGCGCAGCGGCGTGCCGCTTTCCTGCAGGGCGATGGCAAACAGCACGGAGACGGGGATACCGGCCCGCGCGGCGGCCAATTGATAGGCTGGCGGCGGCAGGGCGGCCGCCTGGACAGCGCTGACCGCGGTCAAGGCCAGGGCGAGGATCAGTCGAGACGCTGCCATTTTCCGTCTACCTGTTGGAAGCGTGCCGGCAACGGGCGGCTGGCGCCCAGCGCGAACCAGCGACCGCGGTCGTGGTTGAGGGTCACCTGACCGCCGCTGACTTGGGCGGGGGTAATGCCAGCGCCACGCGCCCACTGGCGCAGGCGCGCATCGTCACCTTGGCTGCCGACGAGGTACACGTCCAGGCGTGCGCCGGCACGCAGCCACTGCTGGGTACGGGTCACACAGGCTGGGCAATGTTCTTCTACGAACAGAGCAGTGCGGCTGCTGCTCGTGGACGCTGCGTCGTCGGCCATGCCCTGGACGGGCAGCATTCCCGGGTACAGTCGCGCCCAGGCGGCGGTGTAGGCTTTCTGGTAGGCCAACTCGCGTTCGGCGCGTTTGGCTTCGAGGCGGACCTGCAGCTCGGCATAGCGCTGTCGTTCCTGGTCTGAGTTGGCCTCCACGCCCAGGGTGGTGAGCGGGTCGAGCTGCGGCGACCAGTAGTGGCGAGGCCCGGCCTGCAGGCGCTTGAACAAGGCCCACTCGTCATCGGTCAGCCCCCAGGCCTTGGCTTGAGTCGCAGCGGAATGCTGTTGGTCCAGTGGCGTCTGCTCGCTGTACTGCGGGGCAGAGTCGACCAGTGTCGGCGCGCTCCAGGCCGAGCCTGCCAGCAGGCCGGCGGGGAGCAGGATGAGAGGGAGGGCGAAGAGCCGAACCATAAGCACCTCTTCACGGCAGCGGCAGTGTGCGGTCGTCATGACCCGGGACGTGGAACACGGCCTGGTCTGCGCGGATCGCACGCAACTGCCAGTTGTTCAGGCTGTCGCCGGGCTGCAGCAGGTGCACATCCGACAGTGCGCCCGCACCGGCGGGCTGGGCTACCACAAACCTGACGGCGCCCCGGGTCTCGATTCCGAGCAGGGTGAAGGGCGGCGTCGGGGCTCTGGCCTTGGCTTTTTGGACGGCGGAAGCAGCCGGCCGTGTGATGGCGGCCGCTGGCACAGCCGGTGTTGACGATAGTTTCTCGAGCGCCGCCTCTGCTGTGGCCAGTCGTTGCTCCAGTGCGGTCAAATCTGCGCTACTGGGGCCTCGGGGTGTCGCTTGAAGTTCTTTCAGTGAAGCGGTCAGCTCTGCCAGTTGCTGGCTGAGGCCTACCTGCGCTGAGGCACTCTGGTCTTGCGCTTCGCCCAGCGCTACTACCTGCGGCTGCAGCGTCGCGAGCGTATTGCTCAGTGCATCGATGTCGCGGCGCAGGGCCGGCGCGGGATCGGCGGAGGCATTACGGGCGGCGGCCTGGAGCTCAGCCAGTTGCTGGTGATGGTTGTACGTTTCGGCGGCGAGCACGGCGGTGCCGAGACACAGCGCACCGATCACCAGGGCCTGAAAGTGTTGAACCTTCATGGCGCAATCTCCAGGGTCGAGAAGGGTGTTTCGGGCGGTGGTAAGCGCAGGGCGTAGCACACGGTCCGCTCGACGGGGTCGATGTCGAGCCGCCAGGCCGGGCCACCGATGATGGTCAAGGCGTCCAGCAGCGCGATCGGGCCGAGCTGGTGGTGCACGGCAGGCAGGGGACGGCGGAACAACCGATCCACCACCGCGCTGTCGGGGCAGAGTGAGTAGCCCGAACGCTGAAGCACGTAGCGCAGAGCTTCGCCGACACTCGCGTGCAGGGCAGGGGCGATGTGCACGTTGATGAGCTGGTACAGGGGCTGGCGCTGCTCCAGCGTCGGCCGGGTATTGGCCAGGGTGTAGCGGTCCTGGCGTACCCAGGCCGGTACTAAGCTCTTTGGCTGGGACGATGAGGTTGACGGCTCAGCCGGTGCAGGCGTGGGCGCCGGTGGCGGTGTGCTGCAGCCAACCAGCGCGATCATCAGACCGAGGATGGGGAGTGGGGAGGTATGCATGACCAGGTCTCGACAAAAGTTGCCGACACCTTGGCGAAAGTGCGGGCGGGTCCCCACTGAAAAACCGAATCCAGTCAGCCAGATTTCCGTCGAGGCCACAAAAAAAGGCGCCCATGTGGGGCGCCTTGGATCAGTTTTCAGTGAACAGGGGCAGTTCCGGAAGCGCTGCTGCGTCGGGGTCAAAGATCAGAAAACGGGTGTCTGCCTTACCTGCCAGAAGGAGCAACTGGAGTAACGCGGGCGGTACAGGATCATCGCGCAGGCGTGCACTGACTTCGTCGATGCTGCAACTGCTGCTTCCTGTCTTCATTCCTGCTATCCAGGGTGTCGAATACAACTTGCAGCCCACGGCATGGCTGCTGTTGAGTTCAAAACACTCGAAGAAGCTCGCCGGTGAATTACACCACGCGCGTACTTGCAGGTACTCGAACGCTTCCGCCGGCAGGTGAGCGCTGCTGATTTCCCAACTGCGGCTGTAGTGCCCGGTGGCAAAGGACAGCTGCTCGATCAGGTCGCGTGCAGCTTTCTCGCTGGGAGGTCGCCGAGGTGCAGCAGGCGTCCGAGGTGACTGCCAATGACCTGGTAGAGCACCGTACTCACCAGACCGTCCGCCGGGCAGCGCATGTGCACAAATGATGGCACCCTTTCGCTGTCGGTGATAACGGCATAGTCGTCATTGAACAGGCATGGCCGCAAGTTGACGGCCTCATTGGGTAGCTGGTTCTGGGCAGGGTGCAGCGCGCGGTAGCAGGGCGGGCAGTTGTCGGCATAACTGATCTGGACGACACGCTCGAAGCGAAGATCGTGGAAGCCGCGAAGAAACGGGTTGCGAAGGGAAGGGGGCATGATGGTTCTCCGAAGGCGCAGAGGCCACCCCGAATTGGCGGTGGCCCCCTTGGACAGAGGTGGCTGTTAGAGCCAGCCGTATTCGGCCAACGAAAGCGGGGTGGCTTCGCCGACGATGATGTGGTCCAGGACGCGGACCTCAACCAGGGCCAAGGCCTCGGTCAGGCGAGTGGTGAGTACTCGATCGGCACCGCTCGGTTCCGAGCAGCCGGAAGGGTGGTTGTGGCTGAAGATCACGGCGGCCGCATTGTGCTCCAGTGCCTTGATGACCACCTCGCGGGGATACACCGAGGCCCCGTCGATGCTGCCGGTGAATAGGATGTCGAAGCTCAACACGCGATGACGCGAGTCGAGGCAGAGCAGGGCAAACACCTCGTGGTGGTACGGGGCGAGTCGCAGTTTCAGGTAGGCCGCGGCATCGGCGGGGGTGATCAACTGCTCGCCGCGCTGGAAGTGACGCTGGTCCAGCAACTGCAGGGCCTCGGTGATCAGCGCATCCTCACGGACGCGTTGGGCCAATACGGGGTCGAGTGGGTCGACCCGGTTCAGGGCAGTGTTCATGGGCAATTCCTCGTGGGAGATGGAGCGCCCCCTGGGGGAGTGCCCCAGGCTGGTGAAATGCGCCACTCAAAGACGCGTGAAGCGATGACGGGGACCGTGGAGCGAGCTTTGGCAGCCCTCGCACGGTCGGGTGGAAAAGGCCTCGAAACCGGCGCCGGTGTGTGGGTCGAAATCGGCGCTCAGTGGCAGCAGGGCTTGGAGTTGGGTGCGCATATGGGCGATGCGTTGCTCAACTTCAGCCTCGCTGTAGTACAGCGACAGCGCGCTGAAATCGTCATAGGCGACCGCCTGTAGGCAGTCCTCGCATAGCCAGAAGCTTTCCATGGCAACCTCCGACGTGAGTGAACAACAGGCGCTCGTGGGAGCACCTGTTGTTGGCGGTCAAGCTGCCTCAGGCAGGCTGAGGTGCGGCGGTCGGATTGGACTGGCGTGGATCGGCGTCACCGCCGGTGTCCGCGTTTTCTGCTTCCGTTTCCTCTGCAGCTTCAGGGGCACTGGCAGCGTCAGTGCGAGCGGGCGCACGGTAGCTGAGCTGGCCATCGACCTTGATCCACTCGATGAAGATCAGGCGGCCTTTGAGGCTGGCGCCGGGTTGCCCCTTGCGCTCGCCTTTCTCGTACAGGAAGGGATCCACCCAGATGTCGCCGATGCGAAACGCGATCAGGACCTTGCGGTCTGCACGGACGTCTTCCAGGTGTTCACGGATCAGCCGGTCGGCTTCACCAGTGGCGACCTTGCAGTCGAAGCGGGTGTACTCGACGTCGTCCGAGGCACCGTGCAAGGCGGCGATGTCACACGCCATGAAGGCTTGGCCGCGGCGTACCGGGACTTCGCGAACACGGTTCAGGTAACCAATGCCTTGGGTGTGCAGGTTGAAGTAGGTGGTGGGGGCGTTATTGCTTGCAGTCGTCATGATAGAGCTCCTGTTTAGCAGAAACGCGGACAGCCACCGGCCCTGGCGGCGGGTGAGTGCCGCAAGGGGGACGTGCAAAAACGTGGTTCGGTGTAGAGAGCGCTCATCACCGAGGGGACGGTGACCGTGCGAGCTGCCGAGCGCGCATCGCACTTGGGGAGAACCACCCGAAATGGGCGTAGCCTCGAAGGTTCTGGCTACCTTAACGCTGTCAACGACAGCGGTGTGCAGCTCATCTATAAAACGCGGGCAAAGTCCCGTCAACCGTGGATTGCAGGCGATCTGGGCGGGTGGAAAGCGGTGGAGTTCAGTGGATTCGCGAAGGCGAAAAAATAGCCCGACGGTCATCAGGCTAGGAAGAATTGGACCACCCTTGATCCGGCAACCTACCAGCGAAGTTCGTCGCAAAACTTCCGCGGTTGATCCACCTGGATCACCCGACCCTTGTCGTGGTCTGGGTCGGAATCAACTGGCACGCATCCGCGCACAAAAGGTGCCCAGTGTTTCGCCGGCGGGCACCGGAGCTGAACATCGTCGCCGAAGCGGATGACCCCTGAGGCCTGGCACAAGCCGCACGGGTCATCCACCTGGACAACTTGGGAACGCGGTGAAGCCATCCGAAGATGCAGTGAAGTGTGGCTCCGAACTCTACGAGTCTGACCGAGCTGCCCGGAGCGAATCGGTCTTGGATCGCCTCGTGGCGAAGGGCACCTTCACTACACCAGCGCTATGATGCCTAGTCAAGTCACGGTTTTTCCCCCTGCTTGGGTTTCGCCACCGGCTTGGTGCCCTTGCATTCCGGGTAGCGGGTGCAGGACCAGAAGCTGCCGGTGCGACCCTTGCGCTGACGCATGGCACTGCGGCACACCGGACAGAAGGGCCCCTTGCTGGGAGGCGGGCGCAGGCTGAGCGAGGCGTGACTGCGCACCAGCCGGGTCAGCCACTCTGCCTGCTTGGCGAGGAAGGTCTCGACGCTCAGTTGCCCTGACTCGATGCGGTCCAGCGCCTGTTCCCAAAGCGCGGTCAGCACCGGGTCGGCGACCTCCGGTGGCACCGCTTCGATCAAGGTATGTGCCGCCGCCGAGGCGGCCAGACTACGTTTTTTCTTGATCAGGTAGCCGTGATCGATCAGGCCCTGGATGATGGCGGCGCGGGTGGCTTCGGTGCCGAGCCCGCAACTGTCCTTGAGCGTCTGCTTGAGCCGAGGGTCGTCTACCTGGTTGGCGATGGTTTTCATGGCCTTGACTAAGGTGCCTTCCGTGTAGGCCTTGGGCGGCTGGGTGCGCTGCGCGTTGACCGTCGCGTCAATCAATGTCAGCGCTCCCGCCTCACGCAGGGCGGGCAGGCGCTGGGCCTGCGCAACTGGTTCGTGACCATCACCTTCGTTGATCACCGCTTTCCAGCCAAGGTTCAAAATCTGCTTGCCGCGGGCGAGTAACTGATCAGCCTGGCTGTGCAACAGCGCCTGGGTTTTCAGGTACTCATGCTCGGGCAGAAACTGCGCCAGGTAGCGGGCGCGAATCAACGTGTACACCGCCCGTTCACGCTCGGAGAGCTGCGCCAGGTCCAGCGAAACAGCGGTGGGAATGATGCCGTGGTGCGCGGTGATTTTCCCGCTGTTCCAGGCCCGGGAGCGGCGGCAGGGGTCGACGTCTTTCAGCGTTTGTCCCAGTGAAGGCATGGCCGCCGCCAGGGCGTGAAGGACACGCGGTACCTCATTGAGCATGCTCTCGGGAAGATAGCCGCAGTCGGTCCGGGGGTAGGTGGTCGCCTTATGGGTCTCGTACAGCGCCTGGACGACCCCCAGGGTCTCCTGCGCACCGAGCCCGAGCTTGGCTGAACAGACCTCCTGCAGGGTGCCCAAATCAAAGGGCAACGGTGGGCCTTCACGAACGTGTTCGACCTCCACACTGTGGACCCTGACTGACCCCTGCTGGAGCAGACGTCGCGCTGCTGCCTGTGCGGCTACCTCGTCGATGCAGCGCCCAGCGTCGTCGCAGACAGTGGCGGGCGGCTGCCAGCGGGCCAGAAAGTTCGTGCCGTCGACTTCCAGCTGAGCGTCGACGGGCCAGAACGGTTGCGGCACGAAGCTCGCGATGGCTCGATCGCGCTCGACCATCAGACGCAGCGTCGGGGTCTGCACCCGGCCGACCGGTAGCAGGCCGTCGACACCGGCACGGCGACCGAGCACGGTGAACAACCGGCTCAGGTTGATGCCCACCAGCCAGTCCGCGCGGGAGCGGGCCAACGCGCAGTGATACAGCGGCAAGGTCTGCTCGCCCGGGCGCAAGCTACCCAGGCCCCGACGGATCGAGGCGTCATCCAGGGCCGAGAGCCACAGGCGCAGGACCGGCCCCTGGTACTGGCAGCGTTCGAGAATCTCCCGGGCGATCATCTCGCCCTCGCGGTCGGCGTCGGTGGCGATCACCACCTCGCTGCAGGTGCGTAGCAATTGGCTAATCACCTTCAGTTGGCTGGCGACCTTAGGTTTGACGACCAGTTGCCAACGCACTGGGATGATGGGCAGATCGTCCAGTGACCAGCGCTTGTAGTCCCCATAGGCCTCAGGAGGCGCCGTTTCCAACAGATGGCCAACGCACCAGGTGACGGTGACCCCCGCACCTTGCAGGCAGCCGTCGCCACGCCGACTGGCCTGCAGCACCCGGGCGATATCACGAGCTTGAGATGGTTTTTCGCAGATAAACAGGCGCATACGCAGGCCCTCTCGGTGGGTACCGACAGGGTGGCGGCGTGGGGAGGGAGCACCAGCGATAATCCGAAGCCGCCGTGCTCCTGTTGGTGTGCAGCGAGATCCGGCAGACGGTTACTTGCGCTGCGCCAGGTGGGTGGCCAGCGTTTGCAGAAACTCCAAGGCAAACTGCTTATCTGCTTCGCCCAGCGCCTTGATGATCGACGTGATCTGCACGTCCTGGTCCTGGGGGCGAGGGCTGATGGCCAGTAGCAGCTCATCGGCGGGGCAACCGTAAAGGTCGGCCAGTTGCAGCAGCTTACTCACGGAGAGCTCAACCTGGCCACGTTCGAGTCGCGACACAGCTTCACCGGAGATTTTCAGGTACTCGCCTACCTTCGCTTGGGTCAGACCACGGGCGAGACGATACTCCGCCAACTGGCGGCCAATGTGATGTGGGCTAGGCTCTTTGACTGGCAACGGGGACGCTCTCCAATTCGACCCATATGGTTGACCAACCACCCAAAGATATGAACGGCCACAAAAATAGCTGTATGACCCGCCTGTCCACACGGAGGCTGTGATTTGCACGGATCAAACCAGAGTGAGGTGGATGCACTAGCGATCAAGGCCTATGAGCTGTTCATGGCCACCCACCTGGAACCGGACAGCCTCGAGGCGCGCGCCAGGTTGATCGACTGGGTCCAGGAAAGTCCGGCGCACTGGCGGGCGATCCTTGCCCTGGACCAGTACTTGGAGGAGGTGTCGCAGTTGTTGCAGGGGGCCCAACGGGGGAAAGCCTAGCGAGAGTAAAAGCCCAGCAGGCGTCGGGGTTGCCCGCCGGGCAGGTTGCACAGGTCCAGCGATATCGCGCTGCGGGCGGTGATTCCACTGAGTACCATGCGTTCAGCCGGCCTTGCGCGACGCCTTCTTGCCGGCCCCCTTGCGCCCGGAACCGGCGTTTTCCTGTGCCTTCTCGCGCATGGACACCGACGCCAGGCGGTGCGGCAGGATGCCAATACGCCGAGCCTCGACCTTGAAGGTCACCCGCGCATTGTCCTCGCTGTCTTCCCACTCGTCCTTGACCGTCCGGCCCTCGACCAGGATGCGCATGCCTTTCTGGAACAGGGTGCTCCAGTGTTCGGCGTCGCGGTGCCAGAGCTCGACTGGGGCCCAGTAGCCGCCACGATCTTCGTAGCCGCCTTCACGCGGCACCGGATTGTCGAAATACACGTTCAAGCGCAACAGGCGCCGTGGTTCCTCTGGGTTGTTGTTGAACTCCTGAAATTCCGGAACGCTGCCGATATTGCCTTCGCCAACAAAGAACGTACTCATGCGTGCTACTCCTCGGTGGGGGAACGGGAAAGAGCGAGTTCGGCGACCTCGAGCTTGCTGGCACCGGTGATGGCCTGGCGATACAGCGACTGCAGGCTGCTCATCTGCAGGTTCAGCACTACGCGGTTGGTCTCCAGCTGATACAGCGCCTGCCGCAGCTCGGTATGCAGCCGCGGATGAACTATCGCCTCCTGCCACACCGCCACGCCCATGCGCTGAAAGTCTGGGCTGCGCCAGCGCAAAAAATCGGTGCCGGTCGCGCTGTGCTGCACCACCAGTCGCAGGTCCAGCAGCGAGAAGGGGGGCTGCGCCATGATCGCCAGCATCACGCCCATCAATTCGGCGACCTGGGTGCGCAGGCGCAGGATCGTCCCGGCGAACTGCTGCAGCTCCCCCTTACCCTTAAAAGGCTTTAAAAGGCCTTTTAGGGAGGTACCTTGTGCAAACTCGCGATAGGCCTCTGCAGACAAACGTCGGGCAATTGCGTCAGCGAGGGTCATACGTCACCTCCGTCGACTGGCGCATCCGGTGTGGGCGGGGGCTCGGCCTCTGGCGCTTCGAGAGCTTCGGTCACCGCTGCAGCGGCGCTGCGGGCGATCGGTGGGGCGAATTGGGAACGACGGGACCCTTCCAGAATGTCCTGCGGCGGCAGGCCGAATTTGTCGATGGCCTCGCGCGCGCGGGCGTTGTTGGCAGCCATGTCATCCCGGCTGACGCCGGCCACGCGGTACTGCTGTGCCAGGCCCAACAGGCTGCGCAGGACATGCGCACCACCATCGATCCAGGATTCCATGTCCATGCGCCCGATCAGCGCGGTGTGGTGGGCGAGCAGTACCCGACGGACCAGGACGTCGTAGTCGGTCAGCAAATAGATCGCGAGAAAGCCCAGCTGGCTGCCGATGAACAGCGGCAGGGTGACGGGGTGGATGTTGAGGTTGTCGCCGACATCGACCTGAGGCGGCAGGGCGCGCTCGACGTGGCTGACCTGCTGGGTCAGTGTGCGTAGCTGGGCCTTGGCCTGTAGCAGCTTTTCTTCCAACTGCAGCATGAACCAGTCGGCGTACGGATCGTCCTGGCTACTCGCCTGTTTGAGCAGGTTAGTCACCGCGATGTAGCCGGGCATGCCCAGAATCGGGTGCACCCCGTCGCCGCGGCTACGGCCCTGCCACAGTCGCGCCGCGTGATGAGTGTGCAGGGTGAGGGTGATGCTGCTGCGCAAGGAGCCCAGGTTGAGCTGGTAGTGATCGGCCATCGCCAGTACCTCGCCGTCGAAGTGAGGCTGACGATGGGCTGAACGGTGAAGGCCGAGGGGGATTAACGTGAAGCTGGGCTGCTCGCATTACCGGTAGTGGACCTGTATGGATATGATGGCAGTGGCATCAAATCCACAGACGTCCAGCGCCTATGACGCAGAACCGAGGCCGCGACAGCGTTGCTTCAGTTCCTCCAGGCAGGAGAGGGCGAGTGGCGAGGCGGTG
The DNA here is from genome assembly GCF_028895205.1 of Pseudomonas sp. ITEM 17296. Classification (NCBI taxonomy): domain Bacteria; kingdom Pseudomonadati; phylum Pseudomonadota; class Gammaproteobacteria; order Pseudomonadales; family Pseudomonadaceae; genus Pseudomonas; species Pseudomonas sp. ITEM 17296. The sequence goes on from NZ_WJRS01000002.1 coordinate 173,091, forward strand.
CGCGGATCGCTGCGGCGTGGCCGTTCGCTGGCCGGCGTCGACACTGACTCCGGCCTTGACGCGCGTGAGGGCGCAGCCGCAGGCGTTGTCGCGTCGGCGCGGGCTGCCCAGAGGGTGAATTCGCCCTGGCAGGCGCGCTTGATCAAACCCATCAAGTAGGCGACCGGTTTTCGGATCTCGCCGCGAGCGCAGCGCACCGCCGCTTCGTTGATCACCGCTTGTTGCTGTTCAGGCTCGAGCTGACGCATCGCCTGGGTGGCCATGCGCCGCTCGGTCGGGTTGAGCGGTAGATCCTCCGGCCATCGCGCTCGACCGAACTCCACCTGCGCCAGTACCGTACTTTTTTTGCTTTTGTCTTTCTGTACTGTACGGCCGGCGTCAGCATTCCGAACCCCAGCGGAAATCGGGGTATGGCTGCTGCGTTCGGATTCGATGGCTGCGTTGCCTGCATTCCGAACGGGGAGGTTTTGACTGCGTTCGGAATCCTCCGCGTCAATCAAAGGTAGCGCCTGTTGCTGCGCCGCGACGGAAGTCGAATGGACCTTGTCCTTGTCCGCCTGGGCGACCTGTGGGTCGGCCAGGATTTCTCCGATCACATGCTGCGCCACATCACGCACGCCCTTGGCGGCATGGGTGAGGTTCTGCTGCAGCAGTTGCGCATAGCCGGTGTCCAGCTCGAGCTGCTCGGCCGGGGTCAGCGGATCACCGTGCAGCACGTAGACGCAACCGCGCAGGCAACCTTGGGTATCGCGAGAGCGGTCGACTAGGCTGAGCCAGCGGGTGGTCCGCAAGACGTTCAGTGCACGGGCGATGGTTTCGCGCGATGCCTGGGTGCCACAGGGGCTGGTTGCGAGGTAGGGCTGCAGGTCTTGGTAGCGAGGTGTTTTAACCTGGCGCTCGGTGATCAACCAGCGCAATACCTGCCAGGTGTTGCGCTCCAAGGGCGTCAGCCGACGGTCGAGCAGCAAGGCCTGCGGAAACGGATTATTGTCGCCGTAGTAGATCGTGCGCAGCGGCGCCTCCTCGGTGGCAGCGGCCAATTTGGCTTGCGCGGCCTGCCACTCGTTACGCCGCCGGAGTGCTTCATAGCACTGGCGCACCACGTCCTGCCAATCGACCTCGTAGAAGCTCAGCATGGGGCACCTCCGTACAGTTCGACCTGTTGCCAGACCAGGGTCAGGCTAATCTGCTGCTCCTCGGCGAGCATCATCATCGTGTCCAGCGGATCGTTGTCCGGATCTTCCGCCCGGAGCTGGCTCCAGCGGTTCCACACCGCATGTTCCTGCGCCTCACTGAGCTGAACCGGGCGGCCGCGGTGGGTCCCGATCTTCAGCACGCGGCGCCGCAGTGCGGTTTCCGAATGGTCCAGGCCGAAGCAGCGGTACATGATGTTGGAGCTCGCACCCAGCTTGAGCGCGCGGTTTATCAAGCGCTCGTTCTGTTCATCGCGTTCAGCCTGGACAATCAAGCGGCGCAGCACGGTGGTGTCGACTTTGACCTCGACCCAGGCGATCGACGAATGCGCCAGGTGCGACAGGGTGGTCGGCGGCAGCGACTGCAACACTTCGATGTCCTCGTCGGCCAGGCCCAGGGCTTTGCAGCGTTGCAGGCGGCCATGGCGCAGCTCATGCAGCACCTGATTCAACATGGCATGGTTCAACAGATTGAAGGTCGTGCTCATGAGGCAGCTCCTCACGTTAACGAGTGGACGACAGCGTCAGCTCGATCAACTGCCGAGCGTGGCGGATCAGCGTGAACAGCTGCTCCAGCTGTGCATCGGGGAGTCGTTCGAGGCCCACGGTCAGGGCAGGGCGCTCGGCAAAGGGCAGGTCGTAGACGCCGATCAGCAGTTGACCAAACAACGCGGCTGGCAACTGCTGGCGTTGGCTCCAGCTCACATCATCCTGGAGGCGTAGCAAGGCCGAGAGGATCAGCTGAATGCCGGTGTGTCGCGGGCTAAGCCGATCGCTGTGTTCAGGTGACAACGTGAATCCGAGTCCATCAGGGTGCGGGCTGACCAAGGCCGCGGCATCAGCATAATCGGCCAGATTGGCCGCCAATTCGGCACAGCGTGCACGCAAGATGGGGATGTCATCCGGCGAAGCGGGGGACGATGGAGGTGAGCCCACCTGCGGCTGAACCACTTTCCCACCATCGGGTTGCTTCGCAGAGGGCGGCTCATCGCTCAACGCTTGGCGAATGTGGGGCAGGCGTGGTTCCACCACCAGCGAGGGATCACTGTCAGAATCTGCCGGATCTGGGCTGGGCAACTCAGTGGCTGTTCCAAACGCGACCTCAAGGGGAGGTGGCGACTCCACAGGCTTGCTTGCTAGATCCTGCGGCACCGGTTGAGGAGCGGGCGACATGATAGGCGAAAGGTGTTGCTCCTGGTGCATTTCCAAGGCCAGCAGACGGGGTGTCTGCTGTAGGGCCACCGCCATCTGGGCAATCAGTTCGTCCTGCAGCTCGCTCGCATCCAGCTCGGGTGTTTCACCGTCGAACGCTGAAAGCACTTCCAGCCACAGCAGCGTGAACTGTTGGTCGTCACCGAAGTACCGGTTCCAGCTCGATTCGGCGCGACGCCTTACCGTCATCAGACGATCGATAGCGGGTTTGCCGAGACCCGCATACAGTACCTGTGGAATGGCGGGTAGCAAGTGCTCCAGCGCGTCGAACATGCGACTGATATGGGATTGGGAAATGGGATAACCATCCTGGCTCAAGCGTGAGGAGAGCTCGCGCTGGCTAAGGGGGCTGTCCGATTCCTGAAACATGTCCTGAAGTTTCGCCACGGCCAATGCCCGCTCGATGAACGTGAGCTGGCCATGTAAATCACTTTCGGTCAGATGCCCGAGCAGGGCATGGGTTTCGGATTGCCAAGGCCGGAACAGGCAATGGATGCGAAAGAACCGCTCCTCGCGGGTTTCTTGCCAGAGTTCACCGAGGATGCTCAGCCGCGTGTTGCCACCGTTACGGATGATGAAGTGTGACTCCTCCGGGCGGCGGGTAATAGCAGGGGGCTGGTCTAGGCCGCGTTCCCGGATCGAAGCTTTGATCTCGTTATACAGCGGGTTGCGGACAATGCGTGGGTTGAGCTCGTAGGGGCGCAATTGCTCGAGACTGACCACCATCGGTGTGTCACCGATCGGCACTACCGTTGCCTCACGGTCGTGTTTTTGCGGGAAGTGCGCCTGCTGCAGTTGACGCGTGATGTCTTCGGAGGTCGGCGGTTTCATCACACATCCTCCGATCAGCCGCGACGGATCAGCCGGCATTCGGTTGCTGATGGTTGACCGGGCATTTGCGCGCCCGCTTCGACCAGCTGCTCGGTCCACTGTGGGAACAACTCACGGGCCAGGGCGCGCATCACCTCAGCGGCGCAAGGGCCGCGGCTACCGGATGGCGGGACGGGCTCGACTCGGTGAACGGGCAGTCCCAGCGAGGCGGCGTTGGGATAGGCCACGCGGTCGGGAATGACCGTGGTGCACACGCTGACATGGGGATCGCCCTCAAAGGATGCTTGCAGGCTCTGCATGATCAAGCGGGTATCGCGACGGTTGGCGTTGGCCTGGTTGAGCAACAGCTTCACCGATGGTAACGCCACCCCCAGGTAGCGGTAGGGCTCCAATTCGTCAAGCAGCCCCAGGGTGCCACGGCGCAGCTCGCGCGCGGCGAGCATCTCCGGTGGGACGGGACACAGGGCGCAATCGGAGGCGAGGATGACCATCTCGACCACGACGCTGCGTGCACCTTGAGTATCAACAATGAGCACATCGTATTGATCCTGGAAGGCCGGCAGCAGGTTGCGTAAACGCAAGCGGCCATCGGCGGCATTCAAGAGCAGGGTGCTGATGTGCCCGGCGCGGTCGTTGGACACAATCAGGTCCAGATGTTGAATGACAGTGGTGGAGATGACCTGCTCAGGCGCGGTGAGACCCTGGGCGATGAGCTCGTAGCTGCCGGCCTCACGAGGTGCGCACAAGGCGTAGTAGCTGGACAGCGTCGGTTGGCTGTCCAGGTCCAGCAGCAATACGCGAAAGCCTGCATCGGCGAGTACTCCGCCCAGGTTGGCGGCGACAGTGGTCTTGCCCGCGCCGCCCTTGGTCGAAATCAGTGAGAGGACGTGCATGGCGCTACTCCCTGACTGACAGTCGATCCTGAACCCACTGCTCGATTTCCAGCGAATCCCAACCGACGGCGCGGGTGCCAATGCGCCGGCATTGCGGGAACTGGCCGGCCTTCATCAGGTTGTAGATGTGCGAACGTTTGAAGCCGGTCTTCTGCTCCACTTCATCGCGGCGCATGATGTGGCGGTCTGCAGTCCGAGGGGCAGAGCTGGTCGGTTGCATGGTGTCACTCCGTAGCACCATGTGGTGCGCAGTGGGATGTGACAGTCAGTGAAGGTCTGCTCGGGCGGAAAGTCATTGCCAGGCAATGTGCGCTATTGCCTGGCAATTTGGTTCTAGGCCCGTATGGCCTGAGCCAAATGACGGCGCGCTTCTGCAAATTTCCGATCAAGGGTCCGTTTGCTTAGGCCTTGAACATTAGAAAAACGGTTGGTTACCGTTTCAACTAGAATCGTTTGAGTGCTATAAATAGATTGAACCTTTCCATCATCTGACTTGCCGATGCTAACATCTAGCAGAGCGCCAATAATGACATAAAGTATCGAGTTGGACTGCTCTAGGTATGATCCAGGTGTTCCCGTTTGAGGTTGGGGGGACTCGGGGTTTTCTCTTTGTTGCGCAGAATTAGCATGCAGATTTTCTAGATTTTTCCGGGTTTTTTGTAATTCGCGGTCTGAAGCTTCTAATTCTGCTTTTAAAGCTAAATGTGCACCGATGCTGATGCAGTGGGAGTGGTCGGTCTCGTTGCCAAATAAGAAAATCGGTTTGTCGTCTGGGTAATAACACTCTACCCATATTCTCAGGTCCGAGTGGCGAATGGAAAGATAGGCTTTTTCGAATTCCGTATCTGAAGTTATTGGGCGGTTCAAATATGTGGCAGGTAGCTGGTGGCAAGCGATGGCGTCATATATTCGTTCAGAGTAGGTTTGAAGAGATGGCCAGTGAGGAAATAATTTAAGAAGGTCATCAGGGCGCGTAAGGGTCTGTTTTAGGATTTCTTTTTCGTGGTCAGCGAGTCCAGACCAAAGTATTGCCACCTCAATTGGTCGATAGAAATTTTTGTGCGAGACCATGATGCAGCCTCCATATTGATCATCCAAGGGTGGGTTTCCAGTGAATTACTATCTGTCAGTCTTGATGGAGGGGAATGTGATGATAGATTGAAAGTTTTTAGGTTAGATTGTTCTTCGGATTGCGGAAATAGAAAGCCATGATCGCTGCGATAGTGGCGATCAATGCGTTTCTTGCTCGACGTCTTTGTGGGACATGGGGTGAGTAGCCAGTGGAGTTCTTCCATCGCCCCTGTTTTTTCACTTGGTGTGGAATCTCAAAATGCTCCTAGTGCTTTCGTTGCCATCTTATCAATGGGGTAGAGCACATGCCCAGAACAGGACACCCTCCAAAGCATTTGATCATCATGCAAGAAAACGTCGGAAGTGACTTCCCCACTTGGTCATCCGAAAGGTGCCTAGTAATGAACAAATGCGTATACGGATCGTTCTTGCATGGGCCGATGGATAGTGTGGAGCAAGCATTTTAGAGCTCCTGTGCACGACCGTTCAGATGGTTTCGAAAAGGTGCCTCCGATTTAAGGTGTACTCGTCTGACGACCTGATAGATGCCCCGCCCTCGGGCCGCCCACCCATGGTTTCGGATGAACCAGTGCAAAACAGGGTCAATCAAGCGCTTCAACGCCTGCCTGAGAATTTCACGCAGTGGAGCTTGCGCAGTTTGAGCTTTCCAGCAGATGTATCACCCGCTACCGTGCAAAGGATCTGGAGTGCTTTCGGTCTTAACATCTGCAATCGACTTTCAAACTGTTGAACGATAATTTTCGTCGACCAGATTCTCTTCTTATGATGCCAACGCTAAATAAATTCCTTATGTGGCGCCGGCGGATATCTATACGTTCCCATTATTAATAAATGTTGGCCCGCGGTTGATCTTCGCGAAAGGGAATCTTTCTAGTTAATTGTAGGTAGGCCAATAATTAGTAACTTATCGTTCTGTCCAGCTTTCCGGTCGTGGCAAGGAAAAATATGCCTGTTCATACTGAGGCTAACAGGTGGCTTTATCTGCATGGATTGCAACGTCTGAAGAATTTTTGATCCTTGCAGGAATTATATAAGCCGGGTCTTCTGGGTGCTGTCAAGGTATGTGCTGGCAACGTTTCTTGCTGCAGAGCTTCTGCGTCAACTGAGAGGTTTGGAAGTATCTTATTGGTTGTCGTTAACGCAAGGATGGAAAACTAATACGGCCTCTGATCAATAGGCGCTAGATAATTGGCGGCGATAAGTGCGTCAAGTGGCCAGCTAAGTCAAGTCAGCTGACTTCAGGGCAGGTAATAAACTGTATGGGCTTGGCAGGCATGTTTGGTGGTTTCTTGGCAGCAGTGAGTGAGGGTTCTGATCATTTTGGCTGAAATCGTCAATGTTTTGTCCCTTGTTAGCTTAGGCGTTCAGTTACAGTGTTTTCGTAAGTTTATGCTTTGCTTGTCGCGTTGGTTTCTTGTTTGTGGGAAATAACTAGAGTGAAGTGTTGTCCTTGTTTTCTTGACTTTGACGAGTTCGGAGCTGACTAAAAATTGGTGTCCTAGCGGAAATTGATGGCGCTCATGGTACTGAAGTTATGAATTTTCTTGGCGTCCTGGTATGTAAATGCCAGAGCTCCGCGAGGGGGCTAGTTGAAGAGGGCAGGAGTTCCAAGTGGATGGCTTATTGTTTGTTGCTGGGATAAGAGTCCATGAGTAATCATTTTCAATCGATACAATTACAGGGTTTATGAACCATGGGCCATTCACTCAAACTCTTGCGCTATCCACTCGCGGCCCTGGCTGTGTTGGTGATGAGCGCTTGCGGTAAAGCCCCAGAAACCGCCGCCAGCATGCCGGCTGCCAAAGTCAGTGTGGCCAAGGTGCTGGAGCAACCGGTCAATGAATGGGACGAATTCACCGGGCGCCTGGAAGCTCCGGAAACCGTTGAAATCCGCCCACGGGTTTCCGGCCAGATCGATCAAGTGGCCTTCACCGAAGGCGCCCTGGTGAAAAAGGGCGATTTGTTGTTCCAGATCGACCCGCGTCCATTCCAGGCTGAAGTGCGCCGCCTTGAAGCCCTGGTCACCCAAGGCCGAGCCAACGCCACTCGCAGTGAAAACGAAGCCAAGCGCGGTGAGCGCCTGCGCACCAGCAACGCGATCTCCGCCGAACTGGCTGATTCGCGCACCAGTGCGTCCCAGGAAGCCCGCGCCGCCGTTGGCGCAGTCCAGGCGCAACTGGACCTGGCCAAACTCAACCTAAGCTTCACCCGCGTCACCTCGCCTATCAGTGGCCGCGTCAGCCGTGCGGAAATCACCGCCGGCAACCTGGTCACGGCCGATACCACGGCCCTGACCAGCGTGGTCTCCACCGACAAGGTCTACGCCTACTTCGATGCCGACGAACGTGTGTTCCTCAAGTACACCCAACTCGCGCGCCAAGGCCAACGCGGTGCCACCACCCCAGTGTACCTGGGTCTATCCAATGAAGACGGCAACCCGCACCTGGGCCAGATGAACTTTGTCGACAATCAGGTCAACCCGAAAACCGGCACCATCCGTGGCCGTGCGGTGTTCGACAACAGCGACGGCGCCTACACCCCAGGCCTCTATGCCCGCCTGAAGCTGGTGGGCAGCGGCACCTACTCCGCCGTGCTGATCAACGACGAAGCTGTGGGCACCGACCTAGGCAAGAAGTTCGTACTGGTAATGGATGCCGACAACAACTCCGTGTACCGCTCCGTCGAGTTGGGGCCGAAGATCGAAGGTTTGCGCATCGTGCGCAGCGGCCTCAACAAGGATGACACCATCATCGTCAAGGGCTTGCAGCGGGTGCGTCCAGGTTCGCCGGTCACCCCTGAAGTCGTCCCCATGGCCAGCAAGGAAACCCTCGCCGCTCTGGCACGACAACGACAAGCACTGGAAGCCAGCAACCTGCCTCAGGTCAAACCCGGCAAAAGCGCGCCTGGTACAGCAGCGATACTGACCAGCACTGCGACTCCAAGCGGCTAAGAGACTACAACTCCGATGAATTTTTCCCAATTCTTCATTTCACGGCCGATTTTCGCCGCGGTGCTTTCGCTGCTGATTTTGATCGCCGGCGCAATTTCGCTGTTCCAACTGCCGATCAGCGAATACCCGGAAGTGGTTCCGCCAACTGTGGTGGTACGCGCTAACTTCCCAGGGGCCAACCCCAAAGTCATCGGTGAAACCGTGGCGGCGCCGCTGGAGCAGGCCATCACCGGCGTTGAGAACATGCTGTATATGTCATCGCAGTCGACCGCCGACGGCAAGCTGACCCTGACCATCACCTTTGCCTTGGGCACCGACCTGGACAACGCTCAGGTGCAGGTACAAAACCGTGTAACACGGACCCAGCCGAAACTGCCTGAGGAAGTGAGTCGCATCGGTATCACTGTGGACAAGGCCTCCCCGAACCTGACCATGGTGGTGCACTTGACCTCGCCGGACAAACGCTACGACATGCTCTACCTGTCCAACTACGCGATTCTCAACATCAAGGATGAGCTGGCCCGCCTTAGCGGTGTGGGTGATGTGCAGTTGTTTGGCATGGGCGACTACTCCCTGCGCGTCTGGCTGGATCCGAACAAGATCGCGTCGCGCGACCTGACCGCTACCGATGTGGTGACCGCAATTCGCGAGCAGAACCGTCAAGTGGCCGCTGGTGCCTTGGGCACGCAACCAGCCCCGAATGCGACCGCCTTCCAGTTGTCGGTGAACACCCAGGGCCGACTGGTCACTGAAGAAGAGTTTGAGAAGGTCATCATTCGTTCCGGCGATAACGGCGAAATCACACGACTGAAGGATATCGCGCGGGTGGAACTGGGATCCAACCAATACGCCCTGCGGTCTTTGCTCAATAACAATCCGGCGGTAGGATTGCCAATCTTCCAGCGTCCTGGCTCCAATGCGATCCAGATATCACACGACGTTCGTGAAAAAATGGCTGAGCTGAAGAAAAGCTTCCCGCAAGGTATGGATTTCGCCATCGCCTATGACCCGACCGTCTTCGTGCGTGGCTCTATCGAGGCGGTGGTACACACTCTGTTCGAAGCCTTGATTCTAGTCGTCCTTGTGGTGATCCTTTTCCTGCAAACCTGGCGAGCCTCAATCATTCCGCTGGTGGCCGTGCCAGTTTCGTTGATTGGTACGTTTGCGGTCATGCACATGTTCGGTTTCTCGCTTAACGCGCTGTCATTGTTCGGTTTGGTACTCGCTATCGGTATCGTGGTGGACGACGCCATCGTGGTAGTGGAGAACGTTGAACGCAACATTGAGCTGGGTCTAGAGCCCCTCCCAGCCACTCAAAAAGCCATGAGCGAAGTCACTGGCCCGATCATTGCCACGGCACTGGTGTTGTGTGCGGTGTTCATCCCAGCGGCCTTTATAAGCGGCTTGACCGGGCAGTTTTACAAACAGTTCGCCCTGACCATTGCGATTTCCACGGTGATTTCGGCGTTCAACTCCCTGACCTTGTCCCCTGCTCTGGCCGCCGTGTTGCTGCGTAGCCATAACGCGCCGAAGGATCGCGTCTCAAAAGCGCTCGACAAACTGTTCGGTGGCTGGTTATTCCGTCCGTTCAATCGCTTCTTTGAGAAAGCCAGCCACGGTTATGTTGGCACCGTAAGCCGAGTGATTCGCGGCAGTGGCATTGCACTGTTCCTGTATGCAGGACTGATGGTCCTGACCTGGTTCGGCTTCGCCCATACCCCAACCGGCTTCGTACCCGCCCAGGACAAACAATACCTGGTCGCCTTCGCGCAACTGCCGGACGCCGCGAGCCTGGACCGGACCGAAGACGTGATCAAACGCATGTCCGACATCGCCCTGAAACAGCCGGGAGTGGAAAGCACCGCGGCGCTCCCGGGCCTGTCGATCAACGGTTTCACCAACAGCACGAACAACGGCGTGATATTTGTCACCTTGAAGCCGTTCGACGAGCGTAAAGACCCAAGCATGTCCGCGGGTGCGATTGCCGGTGCGCTGAACGGCAAATTCGGCGAAATCCAGGAAGCCTACATGGCGATCTTCCCGCCGCCGCCGGTACAGGGCCTGGGCACCATTGGCGGGTTCCGCCTGCAGATCGAAGACCGGGGCAACCTGGGCTACGACGAGCTGTACAAAGAAACCATGAACATCATCAACAAAAGCCACGGCGTGCCCGAACTGGCTGGGCTGTTCACCAGCTACACGGTGAACGTGCCCCAGGTCGATGCGGCTATCGACCGCGAAAAAGCCAAGACCCACGGAGTGGCCGTCAGCGACATCTTCGACACTCTGCAGATCTACCTGGGTTCGCTGTATGCCAACGACTTCAACCGCTTCGGTCGCACCTATCAGGTCAACGTCCAGGCTGAGCAACAGTTCCGCCTTGAACCGGAGCAGATCGGCCAGCTCAAAGTGCGCAACAACAAAGGCAAAATGATCCCGCTGGCGACCTTTATCAAGGTCAACGACACCTCAGGCCCGGACCGCGTGATGCACTACAATGGCTTTATCACCGCAGAGATCAACGGTGCAGCGGCCCCAGGCTACAGCTCCGGCCAGGCCGAAAAAGCCATCGAGAAGCTGCTCAAGGAGGAACTGCCCAACGGCATGACCTACGAGTGGACCGACCTGACCTACCAGCAGATTCTCTCGGGCAATACCGCGCTGTTCGTGTTCCCGCTCTGCGTATTGCTGGCGTTCCTGGTGCTCGCCGCCCAGTACGAAAGCTGGAGCTTGCCACTGGCGGTGATCCTGATCGTGCCGATGACTTTGCTCTCGGCCATTGCCGGGGTGATCATGTCGGGGGGTGACAACAACATCTTCACCCAGATCGGCTTAATCGTACTGGTGGGCCTGGCGTGTAAGAACGCGATTCTGATCGTCGAGTTTGCCAAGGACAAACAAGAGGAAGGCTTAGACCCTCAGGCTGCGGTGCTGGAAGCCTGCCGCTTGCGTCTGCGGCCGATCCTGATGACCTCGTTCGCCTTCATCATGGGAGTGGTGCCCTTGGTGCTCTCCAGCGGTGCTGGTGCAGAAATGCGCCACGCCATGGGTGTTGCGGTGTTCTCCGGGATGCTGGGGGTGACCTTTTTCGGTCTGCTGCTGACCCCGGTGTTCTACGTCCTGATCCGCAACTATGTGGAACGCGGTGAGGCTCGCAAAGCCGCCCGCGCCCCGAAACTGGAGGCGCAGCAATGAGCTTGAGAGTCTTCCTGCCGAGCCTGTTGCCGTGGCGCTGAGCGCCTGCGCCGTGGGCCCGGACTACAAGACCCAGAACCGGGAAGCGGCCCATATCACGGCCGCCACCGATGGCGCCGCCGGGCAAAAGAATTTTGACCGGGCACACTTTGAAGGCATCTGGTGGCAGCAATTCGAGGAACCGATCCTCAACCAACTGGTGACCCAGTCGTTGCAGGGCAACCGCGAACTGCGGGTCGCCTTTGCCCGGCTGCGGGCGGCCCGGGCGATTCGCGATGACGCCAGCAATGACGCCATGCCAACCATCACCAGCAGTGACCAGGCCAAGGGCCAGATCCCTGGGCATACCACCCGGCGCGTGAAAAGTGACTGTGGACTTCCTGGTGCTGCTCGACGCCCAGCGCGAACGCCTGGCGGCTGAAGACTCCCAGGCGCAGGCCGAAGTCGACCTGTACCGCGGCATCGTTGCCATGTGATATTCCATAGTTGGTAGCTTCAGGTGCGGATGCTTCGAGAGAGTGAGAGATCCCTTCATGTATCGTCCGCTATCGCGCGAGACAGGTGAAATCATGGAGGTGTTGATGAGGTTGCGGCTGGGGGGCAGCCCTATCTATTCCCAAGCCGCTTTCGGCTCCATGATTTGGGATGATTGTCAAGGATGCCAGTCGCCTGTACACGCGTGCACAGATGACTGGCCGACTTGCATTAACTGGCGTCGCTGTTGGCGCTGCCTTCCGAAGGTATTTCACTCTTCAGGGCGCGACGTACCGTATTGTCTTCGGTCATTTCGAACCACATACCATTCAGTACGGCGAACGCTGCCGCCAGAGGCAGACCGAGTAACCAAGCGAAGTACCACATGTGAAAACCTCTGTATTTAACAAGTGATCAGTAAGCGTGGCCCTTGCCACCTTCAATAGCCTTGGCGTCGACCTTGCCCCATAACACGCGGTACACCCAAGTGGTATAGGCCACGATGAGCGGCAGGAAAATCGCCGTGCTGACCAGCATGATAAACAGGGTCATGTGGCTGGATGAGGAGTCCCATACGGTCAGGCTGAAGCGAGGATCGACCGAAGACGGCAGGATGAAGGGAAACATCGACATGCCCACCGAGGTGATGATGCCGGCGATACCCAGGCTGCTGGCGAGCATCGCCAGATTGTCGCGGCGGGCACGCAGCAACAGACAGGCCAGCAGCGTGCCGGCGAAACCAAGAGCCGGTGCCAGTAATGTCCAGGGCTTGCTGTCGTAGTTGGTGAACCAAGCGTGCTGGCTGACAGCGGCGGTCTTGAACAGGGGGTTGGAAGGGCCGGTCGTGTTGATCACTGAGGTGATGCTGTAGCCTTCGATCCAATGCCAAAGCGCTACTCCGGCCAATGCATATAGAACGATGGTGGTCAGCATGGCGATACTGCCGATGGTGCGCGCTCGGTCAGCCAACACGCCGTCGGTCTTGATGCGCAGCCAGGCCGCACCATGGGCGACTAGCATACTCACCGAAACCAGGCCGCAGAGCACTGCGAAGGGATTGAGCAGCTCGAAGAAGCTGCCGTCGTAGTAGATGTACATTTCGGGTGTCAGGCGAAACGGTACGCCTTGTATAACGTTACCCACCGCTACACCGCAGATCAGGGCGGGCACGAAGCCTCCAACGAACAGCGCCCAGTCCCAACTGTTGCGCCAAGCCTTCGACTCGAGCTTGCTGCGGTACTTGAACGCCACCGGTCGAATGATCAGTGCCACCAGAATGATGAACATGGCCAGGTAGAAGCCGGAAAACGATACGGCGTAGAGCTGCGGCCAGGCGGCGAAAATGGCACCTCCACCGAGAACCAGCCATACCTGATTGCCTTCCCATGTAGGGCCGACGGCGTTGATCACCACGCGTCGCTCCAGATCGGTTTTTGCTATGAATGGCAGCAGGGTACCGGTGCCCAAATCGAACCCGCCCATCACTGCAAAGCCGATCAACAGGACGCCCAACAATACCCACCAGATGAGTCGCAGGGTGTCGTAGTTCAATAGTTCATGCAGGATCATGGAAGTACTCCGCAGACGAGTGGAGAGGTTGGTGAGTTGCGACTGAAGCCAGCGTTGGCTGCATGACCTCAGGCTGCTCTGCCTCGTCTTCTGGGCCGTGCTTGATGGCCTTGAGCATTAGCTTCATCTCGATGACCAGCAGCACGGTGTAGATCGCCACGAAGCCGGCGATGGTCAGCAGCAGCGTTTTTACACCGAGACTGGACACCGCCAGTGCGGTTGGCAGTACGCCTTCGATGACCCACGGTTGGCGACCGTATTCGGCAACCAGCCAGCCACACTCGATGGCGACCCATGGCAGCGGGATGGCGTATACCGCAACCTTCAGCAGCCAGCGGTGCTTATCCACGCGATGGCGTGTGGACAGCCAGAAGAATACGGCGGTGAGCACGATGAAAAACATGCCCAGGGCGACCATTATGCGGAACGTCCAGAACAACGGGGCCACCTGTGGCACGGTGTCCCACGCGGCTTTTCTGATCTGCTCGTCGGTCGCCTGACGCGGGTCATCGACATAGCGCTTGAGTAGTAGGGCGTAGCCCAGATCGACTCCAGTACTCTCGAACATCGCTTTGAGCACTGGCGAGATGCTGATTGTGGAACCCTCGGCACGGATCTGCTCCAGTGCATCGTAAGCCAGGATGCCGCGCCGAATGCGTTCCTCGGCGCTGATTACCAGGTCGATGATACCAGGCATCTCCGTTGTCAGTGAGCGGGTGCCGATCAAGCCCATGACGATGGGGATGTGCAGCGCATAGTGGGTCTCGCGCGCCTCTTGGTCGGGGAAGCCGAAGGCGGTAAAGGAGGCCGGTGCCGGCTGGGTTTCCCACATGGCCTCGATGGCTGCCAGCTTCATCTGCTGGTGTTCTCCAGACAGGTAACCGCTCTCGTCACCGAGCACCACTACCGACAGCGAGCCGGCCAGTCCGAAGGAAGCGGCAACCGCCATAGAGCGTTTGGCCAGGTCGACATGCCGCCCCTTGAGCAGGTACCACGCGGAGATGCCCATTACGAAGATCGCACCACAGACATACCCGGCCGACACAGTGTGTACGAATTTGGCCTGAGCTACAGGATTCATGAGTACGGCGAAGAAGTCGTTGACCTCCATGCGCATGGTCTGTGGGTTGAACTCGGAACCCACCGGGTTTTGCATCCAGCCGTTGGCGATCAGGATCCACAGCGCCGAGAAGTTGGTACCCAGCGCCATTAGCCAGGTAACGGCCAAGTGCTTTACCTGTGTGAGCTTGTCCCAGCCGAAGAAGAACAGGCCGACGAAGGTTGCTTCCAGAAAGAATGCCATCAACCCTTCTATGGCCAGCGGCGCACCAAAAATATCGCCGACGTAGTGGCTGTAGTAGCTCCAGTTCATGCCGAACTGGAACTCCATGACGATGCCGGTGGCCACACCCATGACGAAGTTGATACCGAACAGGGTGCCCCAGAACTTGGTCATCTGCCGCCAGATGACCCGCCCGCTCATTACATAGATGGTCTCCATGATGGCCAGCAGAATGGACAGCCCCAACGTCAAGGGTACGAATAGAAAATGATAGAGCGCAGTGAGCGCGAATTGCAGTCGCGACAGGCTGACTATGTCTAAGTCCATGGCTGTTTCCTTTGGTGTAGTGAATTCGTCGAGGGCATGTCAGTCGTCGCGCAAGCTGCGCAACAGCTCGTCATAATCCCGGCTACCACGTTGGTGATCGGCAGTAATGCGACCGTGCTCAATCTGTATGAGACGCTCGGCCAGCCGGGCTTCGCGGCGCAGGTGAGTGGCCAGCAACCAGGTGTGTTCGCGGCCGTATTCGTCCAGGCGATTCAGCACGTCGTTGGCGGTCAGCGCATCAAGGCCGTCGGTCGGCTCGTCCAGTAGCCATACCGAGGCTTTGCGCAATAACAAGCGTGCCAGGGCCAGGCGCCGGGCCTGGCCACCAGACAGGCCGATGCCGCCCTCACCCAGTAGTGTGTCCAGACCGTGCGGCCAATCGGCGATGCTATTGGCCAGGCCCGCAATTTCGAGGGCTTGCCAGAGTTGTTCGTCGCTTGCGGTGGCGTTGGCCAGGCGTAGGTTGTCACGCAAGCTGTCCTGAAACAGCTCGGTGCGCTGAGTCAGCCAGCCGTGCGTGGCAATCTGAAAACTGCCGCAGCGTGACGACAGCTCGCCAGTCAGCAGTGCTAACAATGATGACTTACCGGCGCCGCTTGCCCCGATCAGGGCGATGCGTTCACCGTGCTGCGACTGCATGTCGATTCCGTGCAAGCAGTCGTTGCTGCTGCCTTCATAGCGGGCGCTAATGTTGTCCAGGATGAACGCATTCGAGCCCTTTTCCGTGACTGACGGCAGTTTTCTCCAATCATCACGGTTACTCAGTTGCGGGCCAAGGCGGCTTGCCGCCAGCGTGGTGCGGCCCAGCTCCAATGCACCGCGTCGCAAGGCGGCCAGTGGCTCGCTCATGCCGAGGGTGACGAGAATAGCGAGCACAGCTACCGGCAAAGCGATCACCTGATTGACTACCAGCCAGCCGCAAACCAGTAGAGTGGTCGCCTGTAGCAAATGACTAAGCAGTCCAAACCCCAGCACTGCGCGGGTATCGATACGGTGCAGTTGATCATCGTAAGTAGCCAGTCGTGCATCGATGCGCTCTATATGTTGGCACTGGGCACCCAAGCGGTTGGCCAGCAGCAATTCGCTCTGCCCGGCTACCAAGTCAGCAGTGCCACTGCGCAATGACTCGACGGCGTGCGCGCGCAGGCGTGCCGGGCGCAGCGCTGCTGTACAGGTGCGCTGCAGAATCAGTAGGCTGGTCAGGGCCATGGCCAGTAAAACGGCGATGCCTAGCTCCACCTTTATCATCGCGAGGGTGATGACGGCAGCGAGCGTTGCTACCGATGCCGCGCCGAGGGGAATCAGTAGGCGTAGGTAAAGCGAATCGAGAGCGTCGATATCGCCGGTCAGGCGATACAACAAGCTGGAGGGGCGCAGGGCGAGCTTGCGCGCTGCTTGCGGTGCCGCCCAGCCACGGAAAAGGCGTACACGCAGATCGGCCAGTACCGCTAGGGTGGCGTCATGACTGACCAGGCGTTCGCCGAAGCGGGCGAAAGTGCGTAGCAAGGTAAACAGACGAATACCGGACGACGGCATGAACACATCGAAGGCAAAGGCAGTGACAGCACTTAGGCCAGCGATCGCTGTGGCGCTGATGAACCAGCCAGACAGCCCGAGCAGAGCCATGCCGGCCAGTACTGTCAGGCAGGCCAGCACTGCACCGCTCAGTAGCAAGCTACGGTGTTTCGTGTAGAACAATCTCACTAGCGGTTGCAGACTGCGCAGTGAGGAGGACAGACGAGGACTTAACATGGCTGCAGCTGCTCTTCAGTTCGCCGAGGGTTCTGGTGCGGCAGACAGAGCTCATCGAGGCTCATCTGCCTGTCGAGTGCTGCCGCCAGCGCCGGATCGTGGGTGGCAACGAGCAGCGTGCGACCGCGCCCCAGTTCGAGCAGTGCCTGAGTGATTTCGCGAGCCGTCTGACGGTCGAGATGGGCGGTGGGTTCATCCGCCAGAATCAGCTGGATCGAGGGGTCGGCAGCGATGCGTGCCAGAGCCAAGCGCAACGCTTCGCCTCCGGACAGGCCTACGCCGCCCTCACCAAGCATCTGCCGGGGGTGTGCCTGGTCTACCGCGTGCAGGCGAGCTAGCGTTAGAGCCTGTTGCACTGCAGCGTTGTCCACAGTAGGCCGGCCCAGCGAGATATTGGCTTGCACGGTGCCGGCGAATACATGTTGCCGCTGGCCGATCCAGCCGATTTCTCCGGGCTTGAGTGTGGTGCTCAGGTTGCCAGCGCTGACCGGCAGCAAACCGGCGATGGTTGCCAGTAGGGTGGATTTGCCGCAACCGCTGGTGCCAGTAACAGCCAGGTGCTCACCTGATTGCAGGATGAGCGACAGGCCCCTGAAGACCGGCTGCTGGTTGCCTGCGTGTTGTACGGCCAGCTCACTGAGGCTCAGCAGGGCGCTGCCTGGCGGCGCTGTTCTGCGCTCAGGCAATGAGACGCCGCGCTCAGTGAGGCGGACCATCGCGTCGATGGCCGAGGTGCCCGCAGCGCGGTCATGCCAGACCGCAGATAGCTCGCGCAGCGGCTCGAAGAAGGTCGGTGCCAGGAGCAGAATGAAAAGCCCTTCGCCAAGGCTCAAGCGAGCGCCCCATGCCCCGAAGTTCAAATAGCCAAGCAGGTGGAAACCCACATAAACCGCAACCAGTGCCACCCCGAGCGCTGAAAACAGCTCCAGTACGGCTGATGATAGAAAGGCGATACGCAGCACGCGCATGGTGCGTTTGCGCAACGATTGGGTCGAGTTTTGCAGGCGCTCGGCGGTATGCTCGACGGCGTCCAGGGCGCGCAGAGTTGTGAGGCCGCGCAGGCGGTCAAGGAGAAACCGTTCATGGCCCCTGCCTCCACCCACTGCTTCTCGGCTGCAGCCTTGGCTTGCCAGCCGACCAGTGCCATGAACATCGGAATCAGCGGGGCTGCGAACAACAGCACCAGTGCGGCCATCCATGAGAACCAGGTGGTAACAGCGGCAATCAGCAGTGGCAGGATCATCACGCGTTGCTGCACGGGCAGGTAGCGCAGCAGATACGGCAGCAGTGCTTCTGCCTGCTCGGCCAGCACGCTGGCTGCCTCGCCAGAGCTGGCGCGCTGGGTATCCTGTGGTGAGCGGGTTGCCAGGCTGATGAGTGCATCGTGGCGCAGTGAGGAAATGTGGGCCCGCGCGCTGCGGTAGAGAACTCGCCCGCCCCAGGCTTCGACCAGGCTACGTATCACGCCGACCAACAGCACAGTTAACGCAGCCGGCCAGACTGCGGCCATACCACGATTTTCCAGCAGGCTTTGAACCGCCCAGGCGATAGCTGCTGCCTGAGCAAGCCAGAACAATGCCGCGAAGGTTTGCAGAATGGCTCCGAAGCGCGGTGCTTGGTGACCTAACATGGCTTTCTCGCTCTTGCTGCTACACATAGATTCGGCGAGTAAACACGAAGGTCCCGATAGATGACCGGATAAAACGAGCACTGACAATTCATTTCATATCTCATAGCAAGGCACGGCTGGCGTTTATCTAGAACGTTCGATGTATCTTCGGTTATCGAAAAACCAATAATCGGAAGCACTTTTTCTGGCTGCTTTCTATGGGGTGTTTTATTAACAGCTATTCTATTTTTTTTCGTTATTGCAGCTCAAGTGCGACGCAATGACGCACGTAGTGACTCTATAGACGCTACGTTGCCGTTCCAGTGCGCGTAGCCACTCGCGTTCCCTATTGTTCAGCTTGACAATAGAATGGTGTGGCTGATCGTCGCGGTTACGTATAATGGTTGTTTTTGCTAGTTTATAAGCTAAAAGATGATTTTTATTGATGTGGGTCAATGGCATTTTTTGTGAAAATTGCGTTGCAGTTCACGGCGCACGTGAAAGTTGATGATTGCCGAGGTGGAGTGAGTTCACTATGCAAGAAAAATACGCGGGTCTGGCACGGCGCAAGGTTGGTCAGTGCTTTTATCTGGCGCCGATATATGACCTGAACTACAGCCGTGCTCAATGGGAGCACTATCGGAAGTTGTTATTGCGCTGCTGTCCGACGCTTCTTGAACTTGACGTGGTTGCTGGCAAGGAATTGATCCCGCAGTTGGTTGCCTGGGTTCAACAGTCGGTCCACGCCACGACTGGACATTTCCGATCAGTCTGTGCCGATAGTTGCTGCAGTCCCTTTACGCCGAGACAGTGACCGAGAACCAGTTGCGAGCAATGCTCGCCTGGGCCGCCACGCACTGGGCCGCCACCGATGCAAGCCGGGTACAAGGGATCGTATTGGTCTGTTCCAGTTGCCCCTTCATGCTTTTACAGTGGAAGGGTGGCGCACCGGAGAACTCAGCAACGATCCCTCTTCAAGTACCTGAAAATCGGGATTTCGCCTGGTCACCAATCATGCAGTCCGGCCTTGTTGGTCTGCGCCGTTGGCTGGATATACCTGTGTGAGGGCTGCGGCAATTTGTCCGGTCGGCAGACTGCTGCACGGTGAGGAAAACGCAACGCTTTGTAAGAACGATACGCAAGATCGAGAGCGTAAAAGCGCAAATTCGCACCAAGATCAATGAATCGATCCGGGGGATCAAGCGCCAGTTTGGCTATGAAGAAATCCGCTTTCGGGACGTGGTCAGCGACGCGTTTTGCAGTGATCGATGGCCTGATAAATCGAAGCGGATTGATCTGGTTTTCACGTGCGTCGGTTTGAAGTGCTGACCGTTCTATAGACCAATATACCCAGCTATTTCAGATTATCCCTAACGCCTTCCATAGGTATGTGCATCAGGCGTTGCTCAAGTAACTCAAGCGATTGCCGTTGGATTACTTCCTGTTGTCGTATGTCCGCTACGATCTCAAGCTCACGTTTGTTGTGCGCCCATAACGGTGTAAGTACGCGCCAGGTGCTGGATTTAACGGTTCCCAGATGACGTTGATCTGGCGTGTAAAAGCCCAGTGAGAGTCGGGATGCCGGTTCCGACGAACGATTGTTGATAAGCCGAATTTTCATGTCCAATTTTACAACGAGAGGCAACCCGCTGCGTGAGGCATCTTCAAAGGTTTGAAAATTATATACTTCACCAAAGCGCTTTTTGAGGATTAACGTAACGCCGGCCAAGCTCAAGTCGGGGTCTGACGTTTCGACGTATGCTTGGCGTATGGCTTGTGTGTACAGGTGTGCCGCCCAGCCTTTTTTGAAATGATCATGGTAGGTGGTCAATTCTCTGATCGTTTCGGTTGCAGAGTCAGACATGACGAGGGCAATAGGACCGGACGGCAATTTACTAGGGGCCGAAGCTGTGTTGTAAGTGTCTTCATAAGATTGTGTTCTTGCGCAGCCTGCAACTATTAAAAGTAGCGCGGCAGTTAACATTGGCTTGAATAGGATCGATATGTTTTTTGAGTTAAAGTTTAAGCGGGTGTGTGTGCGGAGCATTATTGGCCTCATCTTGGGTGGGCGGTTGAAATCTGCATTGAATGAAATGTTTGCCTGTATACGGAGCGGTAATTTTTATTGGTTGAAGGTATAGGTGTGAGTAGGGCGGTCAGCCACATGGCGTGGTGGTCTATGCTGAGTGGGGCCATTACGCTACGGTGGTTGACGTATCTCCGAAAGGCAGCCTGGAACACCTAGGAACTAATAGCTTCAGAAGGATTTGCAGCGCACGGGAGGAAAAATGACGCTGCATGGAGGTCGCGTCACGCCAAGTGAATGCAATGATCCAATTCCAAGGCTGTTGAGTTTTTTTGAGTGTACACCCAGCACAGTTGGGCGATACCTGTTGTATGTTCTTTAAGAGAAGCAGGATTTCGAGGGGCAAGCTCTCATCCATTTGTGCATCGAACTCAATGATATTGTGTGCAGACGTTGGCAGGGTGAAGCCACCTGAAGTTGCGTTGAACGCTAGGGTGTTTTTTATACTGTTCGACATGAAGCCAACCTCGAGTCTTGGCTGTAGGGAAGTCGTTAGATTTTCGCGCGTTGCGAAACGGTCTAGCAGCCCGAGTCAGCATCTGGGTAAGGCCTGTTCAGCACCTTCGTCAGGGGGCGGCATGCCTGGTGATTGGTCGGTCAACGTGACTTGTTGAGAAAGGGTAAATTAATCCTTGCTGCTGTGAATGACAAAACATTGACGATTTCAGTCAAAGTGATCAAGATTGCTAGCGTGCCAATGGGCGTTTTTTGGAGTGTCTATGAATGCAGATTAAGTCGATACAATTTGTTGTTTATTCTGGAATTAGTCTTCTTGACCTAGCAGGGCCGTTGGAGGTTTTCGTTGCAGCCAATTATTTGGCACGTTCTACACATCCGCCCTACTCGGCGTCGATAATTGCTCTACAGGATACTCCGGAGGTGTTTTCTGGATTTTCAATGAATGCTGAAATTTTAGATGCTCAAACACCACCTGCGCATACTCTGATTGTGCCGGGCGGCCCAGGGATACTGGAATTTTGCAAAGATTCAAGATTTTTCTCCCACTTTGTTGAGCATGCTAACACTGCCCAGCGTTTAGTCTCGGTGTGTACGGGCATTTTTGCGCTTGCGGCGGCCGGTAAGCTGGAGGGCCGTAACGTCACGACACATTGGTCAGCCTATGATGAATTGGAAAGTGCTTTTCCCTCCGTGCTGGTCAAACGAGGACCTATATTTATCAATGATGGTGATATATGGACGTCGGCAGGTGTGACCTCAGGGATTGACATGGCGCTTGCCATCGTCGAAAAAGATTTGGGGCACGCGGCGGCACTCGAAGTGGCGCGTCACTTGGTGGTCTTCTTGAAGCGCCCAGGGGGGCAGGAGCAGTTTAGTTCCTCCTTGGCACTGCAATCCAAGAGCAGTCATTTCTCAGATCTTCATGCATGGTTAAATAATAATATAAGTGGCGATCTTTCGGTGTCTGTACTGGCAAACTTCATGAACATGGGTGAGAGAACCTTTGCCCGACGTTATACTGAAAGCACAGGGTGCACACCCAGCAAGATGGTCGAGTTGCTGCGGTTGGACGCGGTTCGCGATTTGCTCGTTACTTCAAATAGCCCGTTAAAATCGATAGCCAAAAGCTGCGGGTTTGGCAACGAGTCAACGCTCATTCGACGGTTTGTCAAGCATGTCGGCGTCACCCCGGCGGAGTATCGTGCTCGCTTTAATTCGTATCAATAAAATTGAATTTAAGATAGTGTTGATCTGACATACTGCATTCAATGGCGTTACGCTGATTACAGCGACTCAAGAAACTTCAGTAGGGCTTCACGGTGCTTCTGGCCCATGGTGATAACGGCATCGCGCGCCTGGCTGGCTTCGCCGCCATGCCACAGAATGGCCTCGAGCACGCTGCGTGCACGTCCATCATGCAGCAGTTGTGTGTGACCGCTCACGGTTGCGGTCAGGCGCAAGCCCCACAGCGGTGTGGTACGCCATTGGCGACCATCGGCCCGGAATTCACTGCGGTGGTCGGCCAGCCCTTCGCCCAGGTCGTGGAGCAGTAGATCGGTATAGGGGAAGATACGTTGCTCGGACAGTTCAGGTGCCGGGTGTTCACCCGTAACGTATGACGGACGGTGGCACGCAGCGCAACCTACGGAATGGAATATTCCCTTGCCTGCGAGTATCTGGGGCTCATCCACGCCGCGCCTGGCGGGTACGCCCAGGGTACGCGTGTAGAACAGCACTTGCGCGCGAATCTTGTCGGTGACTTCCGGAGTACCGCCCTGTAACGCTTTGCGACAGGCTATCTGATGTTCGGTGCAGTCGTCTGATGGTAGCAGGTGGGTTGTCAGGCCCATGTCGCCTGCGAAAGCGTGTGCGTTCTGTTGGTCCAGGTTGGGTTGGCCCGCTTTCCAGCCAAATCGACCGATCGTGGTGCGCTGATGCAAGTCGTCCCAGACCTGGTTCAACTGCCCCCGCACAGGGCCACCCGTTTGCGCCTGCACGGCATTATGTTCAATGTCGATCTCGCGGATAGCTTCCAGCAAGCCTAGGCCGATCATTGGCGGCGCTACTCGCAGCGACATCTGTGTCTGCGGGTGCAGTGGACCGTAACCAAGTTCGCGAATATCGATCAGCGGCTTGCGCAAGGTGATCCGTTCACCGTCCGCCAGGGTGATTGAATGTGGCTGATAACGCAGGTGGATGCGGCCTTCCGGGGCATGGCCATCGATTGCCCTGTCCTGCAGTTGCAGCCCGTAGGTGGGCTCGGGGATGGCGCCGAGGCGCTCGATTTGTTCGATCTGCCCGGTTGCCGGAATCGACAGGCGCACCAGCGACGACCGTGCGGGTTGGTTGCTGCCTTCGACGGGAGGAAAGCCTCGGCCATCCTTGATATGGCAGCTTTGGCAGGCGTCGGTGTTGAATAGCGGGCCCAGTCCGACACGGGCATTCTGATGTGCACCCTCTCGGGCAACGTGCCAGTTGTCCCGGAAGAATGCATTGCCAACGAAAAAATCCATGCGCCTTAGCGGCGTCAGGTTTGCTGAGGGCATGGAAAAGCATCTTTGTCGAATCGTTGCACAGTGGTGCTGCCGCCTTGCATTTGCTCGCCCGGTTCTGGCTTGGCATCAGGGTCACCACAACCGGCGAGCAAGCCGAATAGCGTGAGAGCGAGGAGGGGAGATATGGGGGCTCGTAGCCAGTGCGGTGTGGCGGTATTCAACAGATGCAAGCAGATTGCTTTCACAGCTTTCCTCTCGGATGCCCAGCGGCTTTGCGGGTCTCAGAGAGTCTATTGGCAGTACGTAGCAAACCGCAGGCGCGACGGCGTGACGCAGGTCGTCGGTGGGCGTATTATTTCAGCGAGCGTATTCGGTGCCGGGTAGATGCATGCGACGGGGTGTCGCAGCGGCTGGAGCATGTGATCGCCGGCTGTTATGGCACTTTCTTCATGCTTTTGGATTCCTCTCACGAAAAAACATCCGCCGATACTCAGAAGGCGATGTGCCCAGATGAACGCTGAATTGTTGTCTCAAAGAGAGGGCCGTTCCAAAACCTGCTTCGCTCGCGATGCATTCGATCGGTAAGTCAGTCGTTTCCAGCAACTGTTGTGCCATTACCACTCGCTCAGCATTCAACCAGGCGGACACGGTACTCCCGGTTGCTTGCTTGAAACGGCGGGTAAACGTCCGCCTGCTCATCCTGGCGGCCTCTGCGAGTGAATCAAGCGACAAATTGCTGGAAAGATTGCCTCTCGCCCAGGTCAGTACATCCGACAAATGGGTCGCGCACGCCAACTTCGGCACAGGCCGCTCCACAAACTGTGCCTGTCCACCCTGTCTGTGAGGGGGGGTCACCAGTAATTTAGCTGTGCGGTTCGCAGCATCAGCACCGTGCCGCTGACGTATCAGATGCAGGCAACAGTCTATGGCCGCTATGGTGCCTGCAGAGGTCATGATGTTGTCAGCACTCACATACAGCACTTCGGGCCTGAAGCGAGCCTTTGGAAAGCGTTGTGCAAAGGCGTCACGGGCGATCCAATGAGTCGTCGCCTCTTTATCATCAAGCAGGCCGGCATCGCCGAGCACGAACGCACCTAAACACAAACCTACAATAAGTTTGCCTTCGGTGTTGGCGAGTTGGAGCGCTTTCACAAGCTGTGGGGATGCAGCAATGGCAGGATCGCTCCACGCTGGGATAACGATTACGTCAGAGGCGTGCATGAGTTCAAGCCCATGGGTTATTGCGATACCAAGCTCTTGGTCACTGGTCACCATCCCGGGTACTTCGGCACAGTAGCCGACCTCATAATGAGGCTCGTCGGGGGAAGTTTCGACTGTGCCTAGCACCATCCCTGGCACAGACAGGTGAAACAGGCTTACGCCATTGAACGCCAGGACAGCAACGCGTAGGGAGGGCATGGGCAAGCCTTTGTTTGTGGGATGTTGGCCCGATTATATCGAATTATGTCATTTAGGCCACTGTTGCCTCTTCGAGTATCCGGCAACAATAGGTTCACCCCAGAACCCAGAGGATTGTCTTATGAGATTGAAATCGCTCACCTTGGCCCTTTGTCTTGCTTGTGGTGTGATCAATACCCCTGCATTTGCTCAGGCAGCCGCTACCCCAGACTCTGGTGCATCTCATTCGGTAGAAATGCAGCAGATTCGTAACGCGACGGTAAAAATCACCTACGCGGGCACTACGTTCCTGATCGATCCCATGTTGGCCAAAAAGGGATCTTACCCAGGGTTTGAGCAGACCTATCGCAGCAACCTTCGCAATCCGCTGGTTGATCTGCCTGAGCCTGCTGACAAGGTTGTTTCTGGCGTTGATGCGGTCATCGTCACTCATACTCACCTTGATCACTGGGACGATGCTGCTCAAAAAACCTTGCCTAAAGATATCCCGTTGTTCACACAGCACGAAGAAGATGCGCAACTCATTCGTTCGCAAGGTTTCAAGAATGTGCGTGTGCTTGAGGGTGAAGTTGAATTTGGCGGGGTCAAAATCAGCAAGACAGGTGGCCAGCACGGCACCGACGAAATGTATGCTACGCCAGCGCTCGCAAAGGCGTTGGGCCAAGCGATGGGTGTAGTTTTCCAGGCGCCCGGCTATAAAACCCTTTACGTTGCCGGTGACACTATTTGGCGTAAAGAGGTAGATCACGCCATCGAGAAATATAACCCTGACATTATTGTGCTCAACGCCGGCAAGGCACTAATGACTGGGTACGAGGGGGCGATAATCATGGGCGAGGAAGATGTACTGCATGCGACTCGAGCTGCGAAAAATTCCCGTATTATTGCAGTGCATATGGACGCCGTGAATCATATGTCTTTAACCCGAGAAGCATTGCGTGCCTATGTCAGGAAGGAAGGGATCGCTTCCCGCGTAGAGATCCCAGCAGACGGGGAGTCGCTGAGCTTTTAATAGAATTTAGTGGTGGTGTTGGTTTTTGCAATGGCAGTTATGGTCCACTGTGCTGGTACAAGGATCTTTGCTTTTACTTCAAATCTACTTTGGAAATAATAAATGAAGACGGGTATTGTTGTAGTTGATCTTCAGAATGAATACTTGCCAGCTGGCAAGCTGCCTTTGTCCGGCATCGAAGCCGCTGTGGCGAGTGCCAGACGGGTAATTGATCACGCCCGAAGTACAGGTCTTCCTGTGTTTCATATTCGGCATGAGTCTGACGATAATGCTGCTGGGTTTTTTATTAAAGGCTCCCATGGCGTGGAGACGCAGCCTGCGGTTTCGCCGACTGGTGAAGAAGCGGTAATCGTTAAAAATCATATAAACGCGTTCAGGGAAACTGAACTAAAAAAACAACTGGATGCGAGGGGCATCCAGCGTCTTGTGATTGTAGGTGCAATGAGCCACATGTGCATTGATGCAGTTGTGCGTGCTGCGGTTGATATGGGTTACCCTGTAACCGTGTTGCATGATGCATGCGCTACGCTCGACGTTTCGTTCGGAGGGGTGAATGTACCTGCGGCTCACGTGCACGCTGCAATAATGGCGGCGTTTGAATTTGGCTATGCTGCTGTAAAGTCAGTTGATGATTATCTTCCGACCAAGTAGAAAGTTGTGAGCGGGCACCTGTGGTTTTGATTAAGGTAACGTGCCTTGTTACAAGCGACGACTTTGCTGACGTCGCTTTTGGCCTTGATTTCAAAATAAATTGCGCCATTAGGGAAACTCTGAAAAGACTTCCATCTCTGGTGAAATACCCGTCTCACACGAATCGAACGGTTGAGCCCCGATGAAACAGATGTCCTTCGCCGATGCCGAGTACGCAGGCAAACGTAAGCAGACCCGCCGCGAGCGTTTCCTGATCGAAATGGATTAAGTGGTGCCCTGGAAGGGCTTGATTGCCTTGATCGAGCCGCATATCCCTAGGGTGAGGGTGGCCGTCCGACCTATCCGTTGATGGCGATGTTGCGCGTTCATCTGATGCAAAATTGGTTCGGCTACAGCGATCCGGCGATGGAAGAGGCGCTCTATGAAACATCGATTCTGCGCCAGTTTTCGGGCTTGCTCCTGGATCGGATTCCCGATGAAACCACGATCCTCAACTTTCGTCGCTTGCTGGAAAAACATGAACTGGCGAACGGAATTCCCGGTGTGATCAACGGTTATCTGGGCGACCGTGGACTGATGTTGCGCCAGGGCACGGTGGTCGATGAGACGATCATTCACGCGCCGAGTTCTATAAAGAACAAGGACGGTAAACGCGACCCTGAGATGCATCAGACGAAGAAAGAAAACCAATATTTCTTCGGGATGAAAGCGCACATCGGCGTCGACGCCGAATCGGGCTTGGTGCATAGCTTGGTGGGCACGGCGGCGAATGTGGCCGACGTGACGCAGGTCGATCAATTACTGCACGGCGAGGAGACTTATGTGTGTGGCGATGCCGGTTACACCGGCGTGGACAAACGTCCCGAGCATCAGGACCGCAAGATGATCTGGTCGATTGCGGCTCGCCCAAGCAGCTGTAAAAAACACGGAAAAAAGAGTTTGATTGGGCACATGCGCCGCAAGATCGAATATGCGAAAGCGCAGGTGCGAGCCAAGGTTGAGCACCCGTTTCGCGTGATCAAGCAGCAGTTTGATTATACGAAAGTGCGCTTTCGTGGTCTGGCAAAAACATCGCGCAGCAGACAACGTTGTTCGCGTTGTCAAACTTGTGGATGGTGCGAAAACGGTTGATGGGTATGGGCGAGGTGCGCCTGTAATGCGGGCCAATAGCCCTGAAACAGCGCGACCAGAGGAAAGCCCTGTGAATTAAGGACAAAGAGGTCTGATTTTCGACCGATTTATGATTTTTTGAGCCTCAAGTAGTAAGCCCATCAAAAAATCGGTGGGTATTTCAGACCTTCCTTAGGGATTCTCCGATCAAGTCCCCAAATGTGCTGAAATACGCCTGACCACCTGATCCGAGCCACCCATGAGCCAGATGAACTTTTCCGACTTCGAATATGCCGGCGAGCGCAAGCAGACACGCCGCGAACGCTTCCTCGCCGAGATGGATCAGGTCGTGCCTTGGACTGGGCTGCTGGGGCTGATCGAGCCCGGCGTTTTATCCCAAGGCCGGGGGTGGTAGAAAACCCTGCCCGCTGGAAACCATGCTGCGCATCCATCTGTTGTAGAACTGGTTCTCCCTGAGCGATCCGGCCATGGAAGAAGCGCTCTACGAAATCACGCCTATGCGCCAGTTCGCACGCCTGACGCTGAGCGCGCGGATCCCCGAAGACACCACGATCATGAACTTCCGGCACTTGCTGGAGAAGCATCAACTCGCACCTGCGATCCTTGCGGTCATCAACGGTTATTTGCAGGAGAAAGGCCTGTCGTTGCGCCAGGGCACCATCGTTGATGCCACCATTATTCTGCCCCAAGTTCGACCAAGAACGAAGAAGGCAAGCGCGATCCCGAGATGCATCAGACCAAGAAAGGCAATCAGTATTTTTCGGGATGAAGGCTCATATCGGCGTCGATGCTGAGTCCGGCCTGGTTCATCACGTCCATGGCACCGCAGCCAATGTGGCCGATGTCATACAGGTCGCCGAGCTGTTGCATGGCGAGGAAGACGCGGTGTATGCAGACGCCGGATACAGCGGTGTCGAGAAACGCGAAGAGCATGAAAGCCGTGAGGTAATCTGGCAAGTCGCCGCGCGCCGCAGCACGTATACCAAGCTGAACAAACGCAGCCTGCTTTACAAAGCCAAGCGCGAAATTGAGTATTGCAAAGCACAGGCACGGGCCAAGGTTGAGCATCCGTTTCGGGTGATCAAACGGCAATTTGGTTACGTGAAAGTGCGCTTTCGAGGGCTGCTGCTATCAATGATACCGGCGAACTCTTTAACTCCAGAGGCACCGTGATCATGGTGATGTTCATGGTTTTCAGTGGCAGCCACCACTGAAGCTGTCATGGCCACGGCAGCTGTCCCTACAACAGCCTTCAGAACGTCACGTCGTTGCATTGCTCATTCCCTTGAGTGGATTCGGTCTGACCGCAGACGAGGCTCCAACCGAGAGCCTCGACCGATCCAACCATAGCTCGCTTCAGTGAAAACCGAAAGCGCCCACCACTCAAAAATCGAAGGTCAGTCCGGCATAGACTGCACGGCCATCACCGGGTGAGTGCAGTGAGGCATCCGCCCCATCTGGGTCAAACCAGACATACTCGTAGTAACGGTTGGTCAGGTTTTTCAGCTGCAGGTCCACGCTCATCGTCTCGCTGAGCTTGTAGGTCGCACCAAGGTTCATCAGCACGTAGCCGCCATAGGTGCCCTGCGTGTTCTCGCGTTCCAGGTAGTAGTTGGTTTGCCCGTTCGCCCAGGCTGTCAGTTGCAGCGCCGGGGTGGCCTGGTAACTGATACCGGTATTCCAAAGGTGGTGCGGCACGTGGTCGATTTCCTTGCCCTTGCTGCCAGGCAGCGCGCTGCTGGGCTCAAGGATCTTCGAGTACTGCCAGGAGTACGACATCCACACCTCGGTACGCTCGTCAGGATGCAGATTTACCTGCAGGTCGTACCCCCAACGACGCGTTTCGCCGACGTTGTCAGACTCGCCGCTCGGGTCGTTCAGACGACGGCTCACTTCGCCAGTCGCGTCCTGACGCCAGTAAGCCACGCGACCATCGACCCAACTGGACGGGGTGAACTTGACGCCGGTTTCCCAGCCTTCGTTGATCGATGGGGCAAGGTCCTCGTTGCGCGGCGGCACTTTGTAGGCGGCAGCGCCTGTCCCGACCTGGAAGGTGCGTCCCCAGTTGGCGTACACGCTGGCGAACGTCCACGGCGAATAGACAATGCTGAGCTTGGGCTGCTTGATCAGCCCATAGTCGTTGATGTCGTAGCCCTGCCCGGTCATCTTGTTGGTGAAATCACCGCTGATCTTGTCAACGCGATACGCCGGGACGATTTTCAACGACTCGATCGGCTCGATTTCGGCCTGCACGTAGGCCCCGACTGTATTGAAATCGAAGTCCTGATAGCGGGTCTGCGCTTGGCGCACACGACTGACGGTGCGATAGCGCTCGCTACGGTTTTCCTGCTTCTGCATATCGCTGCCGCCCTCTAGGGTAAACGCATGCAACCAGTCCACCTCTGGCCTCCAGGTCAGCGAGGTGATGGCGCCGTACTGATCCTCGTAGGTGTCGCGCTCCTGCTGTGAACTGGTGCGCCAGTACTGCGTCCAGCGACGGTCGTCATAGGTGTTGAGGTAGGTCTTGGCCGACCAGGACAGGGTCTCGGCCAGGTCGGTGTCGAAGTGCACGCTGACCTGGTTCATTCGCCGAGTACCTTTGTCCGTGGCGTTGTAGTCATTGGTCATGCGCGGATGGCGGCGGGCGTCATCCGCGGTCAGGTAACCGGCCTCCTGGGCTTCGGACTCGTAATAACGCGCGATCAGCCCGACGCGGTAGCTGCCATTGTCAGGGGTGTAGAACCACTTGCCGCCAAAGCTGTAGCGCTCGGTGTCGCCATGCTCGCGATAACCGTCGACCTGCTGCCGGCCGAAGAAGTAGTTCTGTGTCCAGTTGCTGGTCTCGATGCCCTTGGCCAGTTGCACTTCGCGGGTGTTGAAGCTGCCGTAGCGCAGACGCGCCTTGTTGTAGTTGCCACCCGCGCGGGTATTGATGTTGACGTTACCGGCGATGTTGTTTAGGCCATAACGCGGGTCGCTCGTACCGCGTACCACTTCGATGCTGTCGATGTCCAAGGGGAACACCGAATCGATGAAGGGCATGTTGCCGTCATTGGTATTGCTGGGGATGCCATCGATCAACAGCTTCACGGCATTGACTTCACCTTCACCGTTGAAACCCCGGAACGACAATTTGCCTGAGGTCGTGCCCTGGTTGAACTCGGTGAGCATCACCCCTGGTGCCCGGCGGAACAGCTCCCAGCTGTAGGCGACTGGCATTTTCTCGAGGATGTCACCGCCCAGAATATCAACCGAACTGAGCACGCTGCTGGTGGCCAGCGGGCCGCTTTCGGTACTGGTCACGTTGACCGCGCCAAGGGTGAGTGTGGAGTTTTCAGCAGGCAGAGTTTCTGCAACGGCCAGCGACAGGGGGCAGAGGTTGAACAAAGCGAGCACGGGCAGGACAGCGCGTGCGGTGCTACGGAACGCAGGCATGGAAGGTTTCCTGGTCAGACAGTCGGGCAAGGCTGCGCACCGCAGGTCACGGGGCAGCCGTGGGCAAGCAACGACAGGTCAGGCTAGGGGAGAGGCGCGCGGGTTGAGCTTTGGCCACTGCTCGCGTGGCAGTGGCAACCTGTGGCTGTCACCGAGCAGGAGTGCATCGGGCCAGAAGCGGGGGAACAGGTGGCGATAGTAGTCGCTGGTCAGCAAGGCATGCCCGGCATGGCCACAGCAGCAGTCGCCCGCCTGGTTTTTCATTTCCGGCTGATCGTCCAGTTGCGGCAGCTCGGCCTTGAGCTGGGCCAGCAGTGACTTGGGCAGGCTCTGTGCACCGTGCAGGCTGCAGAAGCTGCCGAGAATCAGAGATTGGCTGTCGATGCGGGGTGATTGCAAGGCACGGTCGAGCGGCATCGCCAGCAGGTTGAACAGCACGGCGAAGCAGGCGAACAGACAAAGATGTGCACGTGCACGTGAAAGCATGAGTCACCCGAACGAATATGGCGCGCATTAAGCCGCATCCGTTGCGGGCTACACAAGTTCCGTGGTGCGCCTTTTTGTCGCAGGTGCACCACGGCGAGGGCTCAATGGCTGCGCATACCGGCGGCCATCATGAACAGTCGGATCAGCCAAGCGAACAGACTCAACACCGCCACGCTGCCTGCCCAGATCAGCACCAGCCAGGCAAGGCGCCGCCACATCGGTTGCTTCACACTGGGTATCATCACGTTGGGCTCCTAGTGATAGCCGTCTTCATGGGTCACCTTGCCGCGGAACACGTAATAGCTCCAGAACGTGTAGCCGAGGATGATAGGCAGGATGAACAGTGTGCCCACCAGCATGAAGCCTTGGCTCTGCGGCGGCGCTGCGGCCTCCCAGATGCTGATCGAGGGCGGAATGATGTTTGGCCACAGGCTGATGCCAAGGCCGCTGTAGCCCAAGAAGATCAGTGCCAGGGTCAGCAAGAACGGCGTGTAGTGCGCGTTGCGTGCCACGGCACGTAGCAGCCCGTAGCACGTTACCAACACCAGGATTGGCACCGGCATGAACCAGAGCAGGTTGGGCATGCTGAACCAGCGGTCGGCGATTTGCGGGTAGGCCAGCGGTGTCCACAGGCTGACCACGGCGATCACCACCAGCAGTACCAGCGCCAGGGGCCTGGCAACATCGTGCATGCGTTGCTGCAGCGGCCCTTCGGTCTTCATCACCAGCCAGGTGCAACCGAGCAGGGTGTAGGCGATCACCAGGCCCAGCCCGCAGAACAGGCTGAACGGAGTGAGCCAGTCGAGCGCACCTCCGGCATACTTGCGCTCGACCACCTTGATGCCTTCGATGAAGGTGCCTAGGGCAACACCCTGGGAAAAGGTCGCGACCAGCGAGCCCCAGATGAAGGCTTTGTCCCAGAGGTGGCGCTTGGCAGGTTTGGCCTTGAAGCGGAATTCAAACGCCACGCCCCGGAAGATCAGGCCGATCAGCATCAGGATCAGCGGCAGGTAAAGCGCCTCCAGCACCACCGCGTAGGCTAGCGGAAAGGCGCCGAACAGCGCTGCGCCGCCGAGGATCAGCCAGGTTTCGTTGCCGTCCCATACCGGGGCGACGGTGTTCATCATCACATCCCGGTCACGTGCGTCTTTGACGAAGGGGAAGAGCATGCCGATCCCCAGGTCGAAGCCATCCATCACCACATACATCATCACGCCGAAGATGATGATCACCGCCCAGATCAGTGGAAGGTCGATACCCATGTCAGTTCACCTCTGGCTGATAATCGTCGGCGGCGGATAGCGGCCGCGCCGGGGTATGTTGCTGGCCTGGGCCGCCTGGGGTGTGTTGGTCGCCCTCGCCAGGTTTCGGCCCTTTTCGCACCAGGCGCATCATGTAGCCAAGGCCGGTGCCGAACAGGGCGAAATAGACCACCACGAACGCGACCAAGGTAATGGTGAGCTGGGTGGCGTCATGGTTCGACACACCATCGGCAGTGCGCTGCAAGCCGTACACCACCCACGGTTGGCGGCCGATTTCGGTAGTGAACCAGCCGGCGAGAATGGCGATCAGTCCCGACGGCCCCATCCACAGTGTCAGGTACAGGAACGGGCGCGAGGTATAGAGCGTGCCACGCTTGCGCAGCCACAGGCTCCACAGGCCGACGAAGATCATCAGGAAGCCCAGGCCGACCATGATCCGGAACGACCAGAAGACGATGGTCGAGTTCGGCCTGTCTTCAGGCGGAAATTCCTTCATCGCCGGGACTTGTTTGTCCAGGCTGTGAGTGAGGATCAGGCTCCCGAGCGCCGGGATCTCGACTTTGAAGCGGGTGGTTTCGGCCTTCATGTCGGGAATGCCGAACAGGATCAAAGGTGTCGGTTCACCCGGTTTGTTCTCCCAGTGGCCTTCAATCGCCGCGATCTTCACCGGTTGATGCTTGAGAGTATTAAGCCCATGGAAGTCGCCGATGACCGCCTGAACCGGCGCCACGATCAGGGCCATCCACATGGCCATCGACAGCATCTTGCGGATGGCCGGGTTATCACGCCCGCGCAGCAGGTGCCAGGCCGCCGAGGCGCCGACGAAGAATGCCGTGGCAACGAACGCGGCCGTGGACATGTGCATCAGTCGGTAGGGGAACGAGGGGTTGAAGATGACTGCCAGCCAGTCCACCGGAATCACCCGGCCATCGACAATTTCATAGCCCTGGGGCGTTTGCATCCAGCTGTTGGAGGCCAGAATCCAGAAGGTTGAGACCAGCGTACCGATCGCCACCATCACCGTGGAGAAGAAGTGCAGGCCGCGGCCGACACGGTTCCAGCCAAACAGCATGACGCCAAGGAAGCCTGCCTCCAGGAAGAACGCGGTGAGCACTTCATAGGTCAGCAGCGGGCCGGTAATGGCGCCGGCGAAATCGGAGAAGCGGCTCCAGTTGGTGCCGAATTGGTAGGCCATGACCAGGCCGGACACCACGCCCATGCCGAAGTTGACGGCGAAGATCTTCGACCAGAAGTGGTAGAGGTCACGGTAGACCTGCTGGTTCGAACGCAGCCACAGCCCTTCGAGCACTGCCAGGTAACTGGCAAGGCCGATGGTGATGGCGGGGAACAGAATGTGGAAGGAAACAGTGAAGGCGAACTGGATTCGAGCCAGGTCTAGCGCATCGAGCACGTTCATGATGATGAGAAGCCTCACGGGGGCAGTGCGCAAGAGCGCCAGTTTCTGGATGCAGGGGCCGGGTCCTGATCGGTTCTGCGCGGGGGTGTAAGGAAGGTTCAGTTGTGCCATCGCCATGGCGGCGCCACTGTATTGACTGGGCCCCATGAGGCCAACTGCGACAATCTGTCCCGGCGACTGGCCTGTGGGTCTTTTACGGTGCTATTGGCTTGTGGTGTGGCGCTCTGTCGCACTGGGTGCAAGTCAAAGGTCGAGCTTCAAGCTGGCAGTGTTAGATGCTAGAGTCGCTGCCCATGAACCGTCCGCCTTCAAACCGACCCCTCATTGCCTTGGCACTCTACTTCTGTGTCCTGTTCAATGTGCTTGGCTGTGGCCTTGTCCACGGGCAGGCAGTGGGGCTGGCGCTGAATGGGTTCGGTGGTGCCTTCTGCAGCCTCGGTGGCGACATCGCCTCACTGAAGGCCAAGCAGGACAGCGCCCTGACGGGGGATTTGAGCATTCCGTTCAGTTGCCCGATGGGCTCGGCGGCTTTTCTCTCACTGGTATTCCTGATCGGTGTCGCTTGGCTACTGGCCAGTGCCCATAGTCGTCCGATCATTCGCGAGGTCCGCAGCCAAGCGCCTCCCCGCTATTGCTGGCCTTCGTCCAACCCCCGCGCTTCCCCTCTCTGACACTGCCTGCGCCCTGGCGCTGGGGCGGGCCTCTGCCCGCTTTCCGGTTGGCGGGTCCGTGGCGTATGCCTGCGGCATATCCCTCACGGACCTGGCGGCTGACATCACCGTCGTTTGAGAGAAACCATCATGCCTGATTGGATCTCCACGCCCTCGCAATCTGCCGAGGCGTGAATATGAACCGCTGCGGCCTGCGCCCGCGTACCTGGGATAACCTCTGGGTCGCGGCACTGCTGGCTATGTTGCTCAAAGTGCTGGCGTTGCCTATGGCCAGCACCTTGGGCGACTTGAGCCTGGCCCAACTGCTGGCGGGCAGCTACTGCTCGTCGGGTGGTGTGCAGCCAGCGCTTGCAGACAAGGATGGGAACCTCAGCCCGAAGGCATCCGATCCTGGACACTGCTGCTGCGCGCAGGGAGGCCCGGCGCCGTTGCCTGCCGCATTGGTCTTGCCCACGGCACCTGTCCAGGCATTGCCGACCGCGCTGGTGCGGGTCGCTCTGGCATGCTCGCCTCGGCACTGCTGGCCGTCGATAAACCCACGTGCCTCCCCGATTCTGATCGCCTGACCTGACAAGGAACCCATGCCGTGCCCCCTGAACGGGGACACCGGCATGTCAAAGGCTATCTGTATCCAGGAGTACACGATGACTCGTGTCATGACATCTTCCGCTCTGCTGGAGCCCGCTGTTCGCGCTTCGCGTAATGGCGATTTTCTTCTGCCGTTTCCCGACTATCCCTGCAATGCCCGCAGCTTCGTCACCCTTGATGCGCGCCTGTTACCTTATTGGCACACCTTGTTCGATGTCTGCCCGAGCCTGCTCAAGCTTGATCCACCAGAAGGCTTGGAGTTGTTCCGGCGCTTCATGACCTGGGCCTATCGGCACCATCCGACGCTGGATTGGACGTATTACATCAGTGTCTGCCGTTGGTTGCTGAGCTCGCCATACAAGTCCCGAGTGAGTGAGGAACATATCGAAGCGCTTATGGTGGCCGCCGCAGCGCTGTGGGTAACCACCGACGTGTCGCAGGCTCGTGGACTAGTCTTGGCGTGGCAGCCGATGGGCGAGCGAATAGTGGAGTGGAAGTCTGGCGCACGGCCGCTGATGTCGACGTGGGACGAGGTTGAGGACCTGCCACGACCACCTTGGGAGTTCTCTTGGAGTCCGCTTAGCGCCAAGGGAGGGAGTCGGTTTCGGCGCTGGCTACCAGTGCCCGGCTAAGCGTTGATTACGCTCGGGGCAGCCTTGAGCAGCCCCGCTCTACCTGTGAACTCTAATTCAACCGAGATAGCGACTATGGATGTACTCCAAGCCATGCGTGTGTTCAGTTGCGTTGTCCAGGCAGGAAGCCTGACCAGTGCGGCTGAGCGCCTGGATACCAGCATTGCCAGCGTTTCCCGAATACTCTCCAGCCTTGAGGCGCACCTGACAACCCGGCTGCTGAATCGCACCACACGCCGAATTGCCTTGACGGAGGCAGGCATGCGATATCACAAACGTTGCCTGCTGATCCTCGAATTGGTGGAAACTGCAGAGACCGAAGTGCTGCAGCAGCGGCTGGAGATGCCCATGTTGGGTCAGGCTCGCCAGCCCCTGGTGCATTTTGGCCATAAAGTGCACTGTTAGTGCGGCATGTCCTCTTCGCCGCTGGCCAGAGGACGTACCTTCGCATCGACCTTGACCGAGGTCTGCTTGCCACCACCGTCAACCACCGTCAGGGTCAGCGATACTGTCGCGCCGGCTTCGATCGGCGCTTTCGGGTTGATCAGCATGATGTGGTAGCCGTGAGTATCGAGCGACACCGACTTGCCTGCTGGGAGGTCGATACTTGCAACGCGAGCCATGCTCATCACATCGCCCTTCATATGCATCTCATGTATTTCTACGGTACCTGCCACTGGCGAACTCGCTGCCGTAAGTTTTGAGTCCTCGCTTGCAGTAAGACGCATGAAGGCACCAGTGGCAGCTTGACCCGGTACCGACGCCCTGACCCAGGCGTCTTCAACCGTGACGTTGACATCGGCCAGCGCGGCAGTGCCAAAACCAGCCAGCAGTAGGCCGATTATCAGATGTTTGCCCTTGCCGAGACCGAAACTCGGGATCGATTTCATCGAATACTCCTTAGCGGTTATCTATGACGGAATCCCGTCATTAATGTTGCCAAGGAGAAAAGTATAGTTGCTGTTAATCCTATGTGATGTCGGTCATTTCAAAGACCTGTCATGCGACATTCTGCCGCATTCAATGCTGTGCCAACGGACCGATACGAAAATCATTGGGGTTTTATCCAGGGTGCGGCGGCGCGTCGCAGTTGGGGGCGTCGCCGTCAACGCCTAGCATCTCCAAGTGCCTGATATGCCGTTTTCCCATCCCCGGTGCAGTACAGGTACACGACAGCGGCCCGTCCATTGGCGGGCCGCTTTTTTTTACGCTGGGGAGTCCAGCCATGGACTACGAACTGCTGAAATTTTTCTGGTGGCTATTGATCGGTGGTCTGCTGATTGGCTTTGCTTTGCTTGAAGGTCTGGATCTGGGGGCGCGTGTCCTGGCGCCATTCATGGCAGCGCAGAGTGCTGCTATTTCGCAACAGACTCGACCGTTCAACTGGCCTCAGCACATTACTTTGTTCTGGCTGCTAGCCCTGTGTTCCGCGATTGTGGTGCTTTGGCCATCGCTGGGCTTACTACCTTGCGTAGGGGGTGGCCTCATGGGTGTGCTCTTATTGTTGCGCCAATCCAACGGGTCGTCTTTGCGACCGTTCGGGGCTTGGAGTGCTCTGGTAATCGGTTTAATACCCGCCGCGCTGATCGGCGTCGTGTTGGGCAACCTTTTCCTCGGATTGCCATTCAGTCGCTGCGCGCTGGCAGCCAGTCAGTTTCACGGTACGTTCTCTGGTCTGTTCAGGCCTTTCGCACTGCTCCTCGGAGTCATCAGCCTAAGCATGTTCTGCCAGCTAGGCGCCACCTGGGTGATGCTGCGCGGTAGTAACGCCTTGCGCAAAGTGTCTCGCCGAATTGCATGGCGTGCGGGTGTCGTGTTCCTGGTCTGTTTCACTGCAGCTGCGCTGTGGCTAGCGGCGGATATACGCGGCTACAGGCTTGCAGCATCAGTCCACTCCCATACGCTGTGCAGCCCTGGCCAGAGCGTTGTACTGCCGGGCAATGCAGGCTGGCAGGGCAACTTCAGCGCCTGGCCCTTGGCTTGCCTGGCACCCTTGCTGGCCCTCAGCGGCACGGTCCTGAGCCTTTACAGTATTGTGCGAGGTCGAGCAGGTATGGCCGTGGTCGGCAGTGGGCTGACCATCGTCATGATGTTGTGCAGCATCGGCGTGGCATTGTTTCCCTTCATCATTCCGTCCAGTGTGCAGCTCTCGGCCAGTTTGACCGTTTGGAATGCCGCAAGCGGCGAAAAGACGTTGGGGCTAATGTTGATTTTGGCCAGCGTACTGATGCCGATGCTACTGGCCTATACGGTAGGCGCCGGCCTCAGGGACCGGAACCGTCCGATACAGTCATCGCCCAAATGCAAAATTTCACAGCGAATTCAGGAACGCCAGCAACGCCTCGCGTCGCCCGCGATCCATGGCGATCACCGCATCGCGTGACTTACGTGCTTCGCCGTCATGCCACAGGATCGCCTCCAGCACACCACGGGCCCGGCCATCGTGCATCAGTTGTGTATGGCCACTGACTGTGGCGGTCAGCCCTAAACCCCATAGCGGCGGCGTTCGCCACTGCCGGCCATTAGCAAGGAACTCACCACGGTGATCCGCCAGCCCTTCACCCATGTCATGCAGCAACAGGTCGGTGTAGGGGAAGATCTGTTGCCCGGAAAGCTCCGGGAGTGCGTGTTCCCCGGTCACGTAGGATGGACGATGGCAGGCCGCGCACCCTGCGGTATGGAACACGCTCTTGCCCTTGAGCACTTGGGGTGACTCGGCATCTCTGCGCGCAGGTACGCCTAGGGTCCGGGTGTAGAACAGCACTTGGTCGCGAATCTTGTCACTGACTTCCGGGGATCCCCCTTGGGGCGCCTCGCGGCATGCGGATTGACGCTCGGTACAGTCGTCGGTGGGCAGCAGGCTGCTGGTCAGCCCCATGTCTCCAGCAAAGGCGTGGGCATTCTGCTGGTCCAACGTAGGCTGGCCGGCTTTCCAGCCAAAGCGACCAATGCGTGTTTGCTGGTGCAAGTCGTCCCAGACTTTGTTGAGTTGGCCACGCACCGGGCCTCTGGCCTCAGACTGAAGCGCAGCGTTCTGCTCTAGGTCGCTGTCGTTGATAGCCTCCAGCAATCCA
Organism: Pseudomonas sp. ITEM 17296; assembly: GCF_028895205.1. Taxonomy (NCBI): domain Bacteria; kingdom Pseudomonadati; phylum Pseudomonadota; class Gammaproteobacteria; order Pseudomonadales; family Pseudomonadaceae; genus Pseudomonas; species Pseudomonas sp. ITEM 17296. The sequence continues at coordinate 212,288 of NZ_WJRS01000002.1, forward strand.
AGCCCGATCATTGGCGGTGCTACGCGCAATGACATTTGCGTCTGAGGATGCATCGGACCATAACCCAGTTGGACGATGGTGAAAGAAGGCTTGCGCAGTGTGACCGTTTGGCCGTCGGCAAGCTTGATGGCGTAGGGTTCATAGTGCAATTGGACTCGGCCTTCCGGCGCGTGTCCGTCTATGGCTTCATCTTGTAGTTGCGCCCCGTAGGTGGGCTCGGGGACAACGCCAAGGCGCTCAATCAATGCGGCTTGCTCGGCGCTCGGTGGGATCGATAGGCGTACCAGCGAGGACAGCGCAGGTGTGCTGCTGGCCTCCCCAGGCGGGAAACCACGGCCATCCTTTATATGGCAACTCTGGCAGGCATCGGTGTTGAACAAAGGCCCCAGGCCTACTCGGCCGCCTTTTCGTTGATCATCGCGAGCCGTATGCCAGCTACCGCGAAAGAAGGCGTTGCCGACGAAGAAGTCCATCCGCCTGGTGGGCGAGAGGTTCGCGGCAGGCATCGAGAAGGCATCCTTGTCTGCACGTTGTACCGTGGTGGCGCCACCGGGCAAGTGTTCGCCAGGCTCAGGCCTGTCATGTGGATCGCCGCAGCCAGCCAGCAGGCTGGCCAGTGCTGCCGCGAAAAGGGGAAAGGTGCGCATGGGGTAGCTCGTAAATCTTCAGGTGTAAGGGGCGGGGCCAGCAGACAGAGCCCGCCGGCCCTGGGAGATGAGGATCAGTGGTTGCCGTGAGCGGCGTCCTTGTCGACCTTGACCACGCCCTGGAACAGCGCGAACTGCTTGACCCGCTCGATTGGCTGTTCACTCTCGGCCTGGCGTACTGCCTGGCTCAGCTGGGCCGAGTCCTGTTCATTGAGCCCGGCGCTGCGCAGGGTCGCCGGGTCGAGCAGTGAGTCGCCTGCGCACAACACCACGCGCCAGCCGTGAGGCCCTTTGCGCAACAGGGCACGACCGCCGCGCTGGTCCTGTAACCAACCGGCTACCGCATAGTCGTCCTGCACGGTAACCGGGCCCACGTCCAGCGGCGAATCTGGGCGTTCGAAGTTGTGTCGCATCAGTTGCTGGATGCTCTGCTGCTCGCTGGCGGTATCGGCCGCAGCCAGCAGCGGACTGCAGGCCAGCAGAAGGGCAAGGATCGGTGCTTTCATATGCTTGTTCCTTGTAAGGCTGCCGACGGCTGTCGGCAGCGTCCGGTGGCGGGCCTCAGAAGCCCATCTTCACACCCAATTGCGCCGAAGTGCCGGGCATCGGGTAGTTGGTGCGGTAGGCGTAATCACGGTCAAACAGGTTCTCCACGGCGACGAACACTTCGCCGACCTTGCCCAGCGCCGGCACGGCATAGCCCACGCGCATGTTGACCACGGTGAAGCTATCGACTTTGGAGAAGTTGCTGGCGCCGCCGGTGCGTTCCTCGGCCAGCACGTACATGTCCTTCTGGTACTGCGCATCAGCCGACAGGCGCCAAGGCCCGGTCTCGTAGGTGGTGCCCAGCGACAGCGATTTCTGCGGCGCGTAGGGCAGGGTCTTGAGCGATGGATCGAGCCAGGTGAAACCGACGAAGCTGCTCCAGTTGCTGGTCCAGCGTTGCTGCCAGGTGGCTTCGGCGCCCTTGATGTTGTAGTCACCCAGGTTGATATACGACGGGCGTGACACCGATGGCGGGAAGGCGAACAGGTAGCGGTCCTGCAGCTTGTCCTTGAACACCGCCAGGTCCAGGGTGGCGCTGTCGATGGGGTTGAAGCGCACGCCCAGTTCTTGGTGGTCGACTTTCTCGGGCTTCAGGTCCTTCCAGGTTTCACCCAGCGCCGGGATCAGGCTCGACATCACCGAGGCTTCCAGGCCGGGGTAGTTGATGCCGCGCGAGGCGTTGGCGCGGAATTCGACATTATTCGATGACAGCAGCAGGCCTGCGTGCGGGGCGGTGGCGTTGTCGAACACGTTGTGCTCATACGTGCGTACGCCCGCCGACGGGGTCAGGGTCCAGGTATCGTTTAGGGCAAAGGAATGGCTGACTGCGACGTGCGGCGACGTCACGCGTAGAGTGGGCGCGTCGAACTTCGCTTGTGGCGCCGGGGCGATGCGTTTGAAGTGGACCTCGCCCTTGCTCTCGTCGATGTCCAGGCCCAAGGCCACTTCGCCGCCTTGCCACGGGCGCAATTGCTCTTCCCAGCGAATGCCCTGCAGGGTGAAATCACTGATGGTGTCGCCGTCCAGGCCGGTTTGGTCAAGGGCTGAGCCACGACCTTCGTTGTGGTAGACCTTGAGGCTGCCATCGCCCCATTCGTGATTGTGGACCAAGGACAGTGAAGCGAGCGTGCCGCGGGTATTGAACTCACCATTCTTGGTTTCCGGCAGGCCCTTCTGGCCGGGGTCGGAGACCTGGTTGTTGGCATGCAGCAGCAGCAACCCGCTGCTCCAGTTCTCATTCAGCCGATAACCCAAGCGCGCCATGCCATTGTTCAGCCGGCCATCACCGTCACTGCGGTCACCGTCGGAGTGGGCTGCACCTTGGGCCAGCAGGTAATCGAAATCGCCTTCCCGGCCAATCAGGCTGGCTTGTTCGGTGGCCGTGCGGAAGCTGCCGCCGGTGAGTTGCAGCTCCCCATGGTGGTTGTCGCCCTGTTCGGCGACCTTGGGCGTCAGGTCGATGGCCGCGAAGGTGTTGCCGAACTTCTGCGGCTGAGGGCCTTTGTAAACGCTGATGCTCTGCATCGCGTTGATCGGCAGCAGGTCCAGCAGTGGGTGGCCCCAGACACTCATGTAGAACGGCACGCCGTCGATGTAGGTTTTGATCTCGCTGCCCGGGCGGCTGGCGCCCATGCCACGGATGTACACGGCTCCACCCTCGGCACCGCCGAACGAGCCGACCGGGTTGAAGCGCGATACGACCACACCAGGTGTGCGACGCAGGGCCGAGGACAGGTCCAAGGCATTGAGGTCGCGGACTTGCTCCTGGCCGACCACAGTGGTCAGGCTGCCGAAGCTGTCGACGTTGTTCTGATCGATGACCGAGGTGCCGACCACCGAGGTTTCGGCCAACTCCATCGTGTTGGTCTGAGCCAGCGTGGCTCCACTGGAAAAGGCGAGTGCGGCAGCGCAGCAAAGTGTTTTGTTATTCATGCTCTGGATATTCCTGTTGCGAAATACAGCCGTGACGGGCCTGTCTTGTGCGCATGACTATTCGCCATGGTCATCAAGCTCGGTGCACGATTGGGTATGAGCCTTGGTCAGGCTTCTGTAGGTGAGGCGCGTGGGTTGGCTGCAAGCCAAAGCTGGCGCGGCCAGGCCACGGGCAAGGTGAGGGGTAACGCGTTGTCTAGGTGGGCGACGGGAGGGACTGGAAGCCGAGATGTGAACGCAAGGCCGGTGGGGCTACACAGTGGACAGTCGATCGTGCTGCCGCTTGCCAAGGTGTCGCCAAGCCAAGGGGCGACACTGTTGGGATTGAGCGTCGCTACACCCTGGCCGCAGAACGCTCCGCCCATGCCATTTGGGATCAGGCCGATTACCTGGCCATGCCCGAGGCCGCAATGAAGCACGGCGAACAGAAGGCTGGCGTAGAGCGTCCAGGCTATTGAGCGGCGGCGTTCTGTTTGTCGATGCATATCCATTGCTCGATGGCCGCTGCTGTTGGGGGCGATGGGGCACTTTAGCAATGCTTCGCGTTTACGCCAGGTGCGACAGCCTGCCGCAGCTGAGTTGCTCCTAGTGCAGCTGACCGCCAGGGGGATACCGGTTCCGGGGTTATCTGGACATATAATCGATGACAGCCTTGTAGTCTTCTGCCGTACAGTCCACGCACAAACCGCGTGCCGGCATCGCGTTGAACCCCTCAGTCACGTGCTTGATCAGCACCTCGTCGCCCTTTGCCAGTCGAGGTTTCCAGGCTTCGTGGTCGCCTTTCTTTGGCGCCATGGGCAGCAGGCCGTTGTGGCACATCTGGCAGGAGCGGTTGAATACCGTCTCCGGATCTTGAGCCGCTTGGGCCAGGTTGGCGATTGCCAGGCAAACAAGCAGCGTCAGTGTTTTTTTCATGACCAATTTCTCAAGTTTTTTCGGAAATCCAGAATCTATGAGGGCAGTGGGATCTGTCAGGTGCGACCTCCAGCCGCACAGGTGCGGGGGGAACGTGGTCCGGCAGATTGTGATGAGCGGTGCGGCAGGGTGTCGCAGGCCTGCATCGCTCGGAAGCCGTGCTAAGTTGGACCTGATCCGGTGTTTTACTCTTGGCAGGGTTTTTCATCGGGTCAAACAAAAGCCGGGATGGCGTACCGCCCCGGCTTTTGTCTATCTGCGTCTCGAAAGGCGTCTTTCGTGAAAGGGCTACCTTTATCCTTTACTCGCTGCGGCGAGCGCTGCAGCTTTTGTGCTGAAGTCAGCCACCAGATCGATCATTGCCATTTGCACGCCTGCCGGGGCCGTCTTCATCGAGCCTGCGTTGAACGGCGGCTCGGGGTCGTCCTCGCTCATCAGTTGTGCGCACTCGGCGTAGGTCTGGTCCCGCAGTTCGGCCACCATGGAGAGGCCGAAGTCCAAACCAGCGGTAACCCCTGCACCGGTGATCCTGTTGCGGTCGCGAACGACGCGCGCATCAGTCGGGATTGCACCAAACCCGGCCAGCGCATCTCTACAGGACCAGTGCGAGGTAGCCTTGTAACTCTTGCGCAATCCGGCAGCCCCCAGGATCAGCGAACCCGAGCACACACTGGTGATGTATTTGGCACGGGCACCACGGTCGGCGAAGAATTCCAGGGTCGCTGGGTCTGATGCAGCGGCCAGGGTGCCGTCGGTGCCGCCGGGTGCAAACAGCACGGTCAGATCGCGCCGGCAGGTTTCAAAGGTCGTGTCTGGAATTACCGTCAATCCGGCATCACTGGTCACCGGGTCAAGTCATTTGGCGATGATGTAGATTTTCGCGCTCATGAGCGAGCCGAACATGCAGTGCGGGCCGATCAGATCCATTACCGTCATGCCGGGATACACCAGCATGCCGATCTGCTCATCGCCCATCCACTTCACCTTGTCCATCTCGGATCCCATGCTGGGAATGGCATGTGCATGGGGCATCGCCCCGGATGCACTGGCGGCCAGGGTAGAATTGCTCATCAGCGGGGCCAGTAAGGCGCCAAGCAGCAGGTTGCGGCGTTGGTTGTCGATCATGTCGAGGTCCTTAAAAGCGAGCACTAAGGGTGACGTACGCCGAGCGAGGCTGCGTTCGCAGCACCAATGGCGAGCCCAAGTACTGGTAAGTTTCGAAGACTTTGCGTCCAGCCAGGTTCACACCCGACAGCGACACGCTGTAACGGTCGAAGTCGTAGGAGGCCTGAGCGTCGAGAAGCGCGTAACCAGACACTGATACGGTGTTGGGCAGGGTCAGTTAGCGGGCACTGAGCGCTGTGACGCCCACGCCGAAAGAAAGGCCTTTGGCGGCGCCATCGAGAATGCGGTAGCGAGCGGCCAGGCGACCACTGTGCTTCGGAACCCTTGGCAGGCCGTCACCCGCGGGAATGGAGTTGTCCTCGCGGACTTCGGCCTGGGTATAGGCGTAGTTGGCGAGAATCGACACGGCTGGCGTCGGCTCCCAGGTCAAATACGTTTCGAAGCCGCGGGCCCGTTGTTCTCCACTCTGCACGCTATAGCCCATCACCGCGTTGGCCGGGTCGGGGTCGAGGGTCGCAACGTTGCGTCTTGTCTGCTCGAAAAGCGCGAGGGTGCCAGACAGGCCAATATCGGTGAACGCGAGTTTCACACCAGCTTCGTAGTTGCGGGAAAGCTCGGGCTTGGGTGCCTCCAGCCCGGTGAAGTTGAACGCACCGCGAAAACCTTCCGCATAGGCAGCATACAGGGCCAGGCTGTCGGTCAAGTCATAGGTGACGCCAAACCGTGGCGTAGCACGGTGGTATCGCTTGTCGATATCGCCGACAACTCCTTCCTGTTTGAGATCGATACTTGTGAAACGCAAGGACGCCAGGAGGTGCCAGCGTCCATAGGTGGCCTGATCCTGCAGATAAAGCGCGCTGGCTCGGTAATCATTCGTCGTTGCGCTGCCCGCCGAAAGCAGCGGGGTCGTACCGTAGTCCAAGTCATAGATGGGATTGGTCAGATCCAGCTCACCGACATACTCGGCACCCGACATCGCTGACCAGAAGTGCGTGCTGTCGTAGGTTGCCCCTACCAATAGCTCATGCTTTCCACCGAGCGCGTCGACGTTGAACGCCAAGTTGGCGTCCAGGGTACTTTCACGAACACTGCCCGGCAGGTAGAGCTTGTAGATCGAGTAGGTCGTCGGAGCCGCTACCGATCAGTTGCACCCAAGGCCCAACTGCCATAGTCCCGTGCCTGCATTTCGTAAGACTGACCGGTGACGGTCAGGCGCGTGTCGTCGTTGAAGTGGTGGGTCAGTTCCGCAGCGCTCAGGCGGTTTTCGATGGTGGTATGCGGCTGACCACGGCCTGCACCAGGAAAAGCATTGCGGTCAATCTGCCCGCGCAGCGCTTGCTCTGCCGGCAGGCCTGAGTACTCCAACTGGCTGCGTTTGTCGTACTGGCCGCGCAGCAGCAGCTCTGTGTCAGGAGATAGCTTGAAGGCAATGCTCGGTTGGATAGACCAGCGCTCACCCTCGACTTGGTCAATCCAACTGCCGTTTTTCTGGTACTCGGCAGTCAGACGGGCAGCGCTGTTGTCGTTGATTGGTGTGTTTAGATCAATCGCCGGGTTGATGGTGTCGAAACTGCCGGTTCGCATTGACAGCAATGCGCTCGGCTTGGCTTCGGGGCGCTTGTTCACCACGTTGATCAGGCCACCCAGCGGGGCACCCAGGCCGCCGCCATACAGTGTCGAGGTTGGCCCTTTGAGCACTTCCACACGTTCGACACCCATCATGCTGGTGGGATCGATATAGGCGGCTGTCCCGCCGAAAGCGGGCATGCCATTCATGTAAATTTCTGCTGGAAAGCCCCTCACGATGGGCTGGGTGAACAGCGTTTCCTCCGGCTTGGTCGGACGGACGCCGGATACATTGAGCAGTGCATCACCCAGGGTGGCACTGGACTGCTCCTCGATCAGTGAGCGGGTAATAACCTGGACTGACTGCGCTACTTCCTTCACCGGTGTATCGGTGCGGGTGGCCGATGTCGAATTGGCTTCGCTATAACTCGTACGCTGTCCTTTAACGATCAGAGGCTCCAGCGTCCAGCTCGCCTTGCTCTCTTGTGCGGGAGTGGCTTGCGCAGCAGCAACAACGGCAGTGTCACTCGCCAGCGCAACGTTATGCAGCGTCAGGCCAGCAGTCAGGCATACGCATTTACCCCGCAACTGGAAAGCGTGCTGTACGCAGATGTCTTGCAAAGTCGCGCCAAGGTCCAGCCAAACCGTTGGACGAACAAATTCAAAGTGCCCAGCACGCTGCAGGGCACCATGCGGTCATCACCGCCGTGCGACCTGCTCCGGGCGCAGGCGATACCACTCGGGTGATGTTCACTGACGCCAGCCACGGGGCGTCGGAGAGCCGGGCGGTGTTCGTCGACCCGGTCACGGCAGAGGTGCTGGGAGAGCTGAATGTGTATGGCACCAGCGGTGTGTTGCCGCTGCGAACCGCGATAGATCAGTTCCACCGAAGCCTGTTGCTCGGCGATCCGGGGCGTCTTTATAGCGAACTGGCTGCTTCCTGGCTGTGGGTCGCCGCTCTCGGCGGCTTGGCGCTTTGGCTGGCCAACCCTGCGGCTACGGGGCGTCGCAAAAGCATCCGCAGTCTGCACAGAACCGCCGGCTTGTGGTTGCTGCTGGGGTTGTTGTTCTTCTCGGCGACTGGACTCACCTGGTCACGCTTTGCAGGTGGCAACATCGGCGTACTACGCGCGCAGTTTGGTTGGGGTACGCCTACTGTCAGTACTGTTCTTGGCCCTAAAACATCACCCGCAGTGGTCGACCAGCATGCTGAGCACAATCACCACGCGATGGACATGAACATGTCCATGTCACCTCAGCAGGCCAAGCAGTTCCTCGGTGTGCTCAACAGTGCACGCTCGGCGGGGATTAACGCCGGCAAGGTTGAGATCAAGCCGGGCCGGGATGATGCCAGTGCCTGGATTGTCAGGGAGATCGCGCCCGGCCTGCCGACCCAGGTCGACGCTGTATCGATCGACCCACACAATCTGCAAGTCGTGGACGACGCCAGATTCTTGGATTATCCCCTCGCAGCCAAATTGACGCGGTGGGGAATCGACGTGTACATGGGGCTGCTGTTCGGTCCGCTTAATCAGTTGATCCTGGTAGTGACAGGCCTGGGCTTGGCGCTCATGGTGATTCTCGGCTACCTGATGTGGTGGCGGCGCCGGCCGGTCATCGCACGTCAGCCAACACTCCTCACAGCGTGGTGCGAGATCCCCACGCCTGGTCGTTATGGGCTGATCGTGGTCGGTGCGCTGCTCGGTTATGCGTTGCCTGTGCTGGGGGGCAGCCTAGTGTTGCTGCTGGCCCTTGATCTGGTTCTGACCCAACGGGCAACCACCGCCAGGACGGCGGATGAAACCCCGTGATCTGATGCGTATGGCAGGACGCCAACCTGGAATCAGTTTGGCGATCTTCGCCATGCTCATAGTGGTGCTCGGGCCGCTGATCGGCCAGGGCAGCGCATGGGTGCAGCGCGTAACAGCCGCTGAGGCGCCTGATCACTGCATGGCCATGCCAGCCACAGAGCATGGTTATGGGCATTCAAAGGCCCATTTGCATGACCTGCTGGATGCTTGCGGGTATTGCTCACTGTTTTTCCACACCCCAGGCATCCCACAGAGTCAGACTGGGCTGTATCTTCGAGCCGTCGCTACCTGCTACGGCAATCCGTTTTCCCTGCGTCTCGCTGCGCGTGATGTCCCGGTATTCCCCGGAGCCATGAGTCACGCCCCACCTGCAGGCTCGATGTCGTAAAGGCGCGTTCGAGCAACTCACTCACCATCGGTGAGGCTACCGTGTATTCCGACCTTACATCGAGACGATCCATGAACTCTTTGCGACTTGCCGTGCAGATCGCTGCTGCCTGCCTGCTTCCCCTGGCCTGCAAAAGCGCACTTGCCGAACCTGCACCAACCATCAACCTTGAGCTTCCAGCGACCCAAGTGAGTGGTCAGCCGATCAATGAAGCTGACGACCGCCTGCACCTGGACACCCCGAATGCCGTGGGTAGCCGCCTGGGCCTGACCGCCCGTGAAACACCAGCATCCATCGAGACCAAGACCCAGGCCGATATGCAGTAGAAAGGGCTGCGTACCACCAAAGAGGCGTTCGCCGACGTGATAGGCGTGACCGTGGGTAACGTGCCAGGCAACCCGGCCGTCATCTCAATGCGCGGCTTCACCGGGAACACCGTGAACGTTATGCAATACGGCGTGCGGGTGGCTGCCTCAACCGTCACCACACGCGACATGGACACTTGGAAGTACGAAAAGATTGAGGTACTGAAAGGCCCCGCGTCTGTCCTGTATGGCGAGGGCTCTCTGGGCGGTGCGGTGAACCTGGTCACACGCAAGCCGACCCTGGACGAGCAGAAGCTCGAAGGATTGATCAGCACCGGGAGTTTCGGAACCAAGCGGGCTGCGATCGGCGTCAATCAGCCTCTCAACGACACCATGGCGCTGCGTGCTGATGTCAGTTACGTGAATTCGGACGGTTTCTACGACGTCGATGACCAGGAAACGACCACGCTCAACATCAGCGCAAGCTTGCTGTTCAAACCCAACGACGATCTGTCGATGATCTTCGCGTTTGATCATGACTATGACGAATACGACTCCACCTACAACGGCTCCCTACTGGTGCCGGCGTCTGTGGCTCGCAACCCTAGTGGCATCGTGAGCAGCAAGAATGGCCTGGTGATCGACAAGTCGCTGCGACGCAGCAACTACAACCCTGACGGTGCCAACTCCGGTGCGCGCAGCACGTCATGGCGCTGGACCACCGACTACCGCCTGAGCGAAGACTGGACCCTCAACAACATCATCAGCTACTACACCGCTCACAGGGAGTTCTTCGTTTCTTCCGAGCAGAACTACAACGCCGGCACCGGGATGTTCAACCGAACCGTGCAGCGGGTCAGCTACGACCACCAGTTCTGGAACGAACGCCTCTCGGCCAGCACTGATCAGCTTATTGGCGGATTCCGGAACCGGTTCAGTGTGGGAGCAGAGTATAGCTACACCGATCTGAACAATCCATGGCAGAACGGGACCACCACATCAGTAGACCCGTGGAATCCCGACGTGGGCAGCTTCCCCTCAAGCGCCGCGCAAAACTGGCCGGGCGCAGGGCGCAACGTGCTGTATCAGTCGAATATGGACAACACCGCCGTCTTTGCCGAGGACGCCTTCAACCTCACGGACGACTGGCTGCTGATTGGCGGAATGCGTTATGAGGACATCAATCTGCGCCGCACGGTGGAAGACGTAACTCTGGGCACAGCACAGAAATTTCGCCCCACGTATGACCCGTTCTCTTGGCGCCTAGGCACCGTCTACAACCTGACCCCTGACATCCAACTCCATGCGCAGTACAGCACCGCCGTAACGCCGGTCTCGTCGCTTTTGCTCATTTCCTCGGCCAACGGCGACTTCGACCTCTCCAAGGGCCGGTCCGTGGAAGTGGACTTCAAGGCGTCGATGTTTGACGGACGGACAAGCTTGACTGGTGCGCTGTACCAGATCGACCTCGAAGATATTCTGACGCGCAATCCCAACGACAGCACCTGGACCGTGCAGGGCGGCAAACAGCGCTCGCGCGCCGTTGAGCTGACGAGCTCGGCACAGCTCACCTCGCAACTGCGGGCCGACCTCGGGGGTTCGGTTGTCGATGCGCATTACGAAGAGCTTGTCGAGGCAGGCGGTGCTGACCGCTCCGGTAACCATCCGGTCAACGTCCCACGAACAACCGCCAATGCAGCACTGATCTATCGTTTCGAATCCGTTCCAATCACAGTCGGCGAATACGTCAGGCACTCAGGCGGCTTCTACACCGACACCGCCAACACCTATTTCGTTGAGGGCTACACGACGCTCGACGCGTCGATTGCCTATGAAATGAAGAATGCGACCCTGACGCTTCGCGGGCGCAACCTCACCGATAGGTTCTATGGCGAGTACTCAGGCTATTCAGCGACCCAGATCTACCTCGGTGCTCCACGAAGCGTTGAGCTGAGCCTCGCTTTCAAGTTCTAGGTCGGCGGGAGATCAGTTCCTGGCTGTGCCTGCCGGAGCAGCCATCATCCAACAGACAGCGATTGAGGGCTTGGTCTGTGCGTTAAGAGTTAGCTGTCTGAGTTGTAGATGTAATCCATGTCCTCTGCGCGGATATTCCATTTTTCAGCGGTTTCGCGGGCGGTGCCTGCGTTGAGTAATACCTCATGAGCAGGGTGAGCAGGCTTGAGTAGTGGTGGGCAAAATGCCCGATCTCCATCGCAACGTTCCATTGCCTTGAGTTAGGTCGGGCATGGACATCCAAGGAACAGGCCAACGATTACCGGTGAGCCACTGGCAAGCCCCCCACGCGAGCGACTGGTCAAGTCGATGCAAATGACTGGTCACGTCGGATGCAAACAGGTGGTCAAGTGACTGCAATTACGCACGAGAATCCAGAAAGTTGAAACCAGTGTGCCAATCGCCACCATCACCGTGGAAAAGAAGTGCAGGCCACGGCCCACGCGGTTCCAGCCGAACAGCATCACACCGAGGAAGCTCGCTTCAAGGAAGAACGCGGTCAGTACTTCATACGTCAGCAGCGGCCCGGTCACAGCACCCGCGAAGTCGCTGAAGCGGCTTCAGTTGGTGCCGAACTGGTAGGCCATGACCAGGCCCAAGACAACGCCCATGCCGAAGTTCACGGCAAAGATTTTCGACCAGAAGTGGTAGAGGTCGCGGTAAACGCTTTGCTGGGTCTTGAGCCAAAGGCCTTCAAGTACCGCTAGATAACTGGCCAGGCCAATGGTGATGGCAGGGAAAAGGATGTGAAATCAAATAGTGAATGCGAACTGGATTCGGGCCAGGTCCAACGCCTCGAACATGCTCATAATGTTTAAGCCTCACGGGACGGCACCTTTCGGCGCCGGTTGCTGGAATAAGCGCTCAGGTCCTGGGCGAGCTTGCTGGCAGTAAATTCTTGAATGGTGCAAAGTCGTCGATGCGACGGCGGCGTCACTTTAAAGACCGTGCCAGGCATCACCAACTGCGACAATCTGCCCCGCCATGCGCCACTCGGCATCTGGCCGCAGCGAAGGCTGATGGCTGTGGCAGGGTGTCGCACCCAGGTTGCTCAGGGGGTGTGCTTCAACCTGAGCGCTTTCGGTGCTAGAGTCCGTGCCATGAATCGCAACCACTCCCACCGTCCTCTCACTACCTGGGCACTGTATTTCTGTGTCCTGTTCAATGTGTTTTCCTGTGGGCTGGGGCACGGTCAGGCGCTGGGCTTTGCCTTGATAGGGATCAGCGGTGTGTTCTGCAGTCTTGGTGGCGACACCTCGACGCTCCAGGCCGAGGAGGGTAGCGCGCTTGTAACCGAAGAATTGAGCAGCCCATTCGCTTGCCCGTTGTGTTCGGCATCCTTTTTTTGCCTGCTGTTTCTATTTGGCGTGTTCTGGTTATTGGCACGCGCCAATCGACGCCTGATCAATGCTGAGGTGCGCACTGAGGCGCCGCCTCGATATTGTTGGCCCTCGGCCAACCCACGCGCATCCCCTCTCTGAGACTATCTGCACTCGAGTGCTGGAGCGAGCTTTTGCTCATGCTCCAGGGCGCCTGATCGTCCATTTTCACGTCCGTCAGAACGTAGGTGGTGCGCCCAGGTGATCGTCAGCTGTCAAGGGCATGAGCCATGAACTATCTGATTATCTCGCCAGTACTGGCGGGTCTAGCGCTGCGCGTTGACTCCCGCCCGAGAGTGGTTTGACAGTGCAGCGCTGCGGCATGAGTAAAACCACCTGGGACAATTTATGGATAGCAGCGCTGATGGCGATGTTGTTCAAGGTGTTCGCCTTGTCCGTGGCCAGTGTTGCGGGTGAGCTGAGCTTGGTGCAACTGCTTTCCGGCAGTTACTGCGCTTCCGGTGGCGCGCAGTATCTGGCGGTAGACAAGGACCCGGTCAGTTCCTCGCAAGTGTCGGACTCGGGGCATTGCTGTTGTTCTCAGGCAAACGGTCCGGTGCCGATTACGGCTAGCCTGCTGCTCTCGCGCTGGCTGCCACAAATTTCTCCTGAGGTCCCTCAGGCCAGCGGTCAACACCGTTCGCCCCGTCATGACTGGCCATCGATCAACCCTCGCGCCTCGCCTGCATCAATCCTCTGATCCGAAGTGAATACAGGTTGTCGCCCTTCAGCGTTCTGCTGACGTGCGAGCCTGCCGATGGCTAATGATTTCAGGAGCACGCGATGTCTCGCGCCTTGACCTCTCCGGCGGTGCCGGTCCCCGGTAATGCACCTCGCAACGGTGATTTTTTGTTGCCGTTTCCCGATTACCCCTGCAATGCCCGCAGTTTCGTGCATCTTGACGCACGCCTGCTGCCGTACTGGCATACGTTGTTCGATGTATGTCCGAGCTTGCTCAAACTGGACCCTCCTGAAGGTCTGGAGCTATTTCGTCGTTTCATGACCTGGGCCTATCGGAATCATCCGTCACTGGACTGGACCTATTACGTCAGCGTCTGCCGCTGGCTGCTGAGTTCGCCTTACAAGGCCCAGGTTACCGATAAGCACATCGAAGCTTTTCTAGTCGCAGCGGCGGCGTTGTGGGTTGCCAGTGATGTTTCCCAAGCCCGTGGCCTGGTACTGGCTTGGCAACCGATGGGCGAGGTGGTGGTGGAGTGGAAGCAGGGGGCGCGTGCTGGCGCATTTACGCTTGAAGACAGCAAGCAACTGCCGTCGCCACCGTGGGACTTCTCATGGAGCCCACTCAGTGGCAAAGGTGCGGTCAGCTTTCGGCGTTGGTTGCCAGTGCCCGGCTAGGGCTGTGTGTTTGCACGGGCGGACCGAGGGCTCGCCCGACAGCGACATGATATTCAACCCACTTCGAGGCTCTGACGATGGATGTACTGCAATTCATGCGCGCGTTTCGTTCCGTGGTCCAGGCGGGCAGCCTGACGGGCGCGGCTGAACGACTGCAAACCAGCACGGCGAACATCTCCCGTATGCTCACGCAACTGGAGGCACACCTGCGTATTCGCCTGCTCAATCGCACCACTCGCCGTGTCGCCCTGACAGAAGCAGGCAAACGGTATCTGGCACGCTGCGAGCAGATACTTACGTTGGTAGACACGGCCGAGAGCGAGGTGCAGCAACAGCACAACCGGCCGATGGGGGAGTTGCGTATCCACGCGATGCACGGGTTGGGACAGCACTACGTGGTGGACCTGATCACCCGATACCGTAAACGCTATCCCGAGGTCACGTTCAAGCTGACGCTATCCAACCGATTGCCAGACCTGTACAAGGATGGCTATGACATGTCGATCCTGTTGCAGAACTCACCGCCTCAGGTGGCGTACTGTGTGCAGGCACTGGGTAGCGTAGACGCGATTCTCTGCGCGTCGCCAGGCTACCTGGCGAGCCATGCTCCCTTGGAAGGTGCGCAGGATTTGCGTGCGCATGCCTGTCTCAGCTTTTGTGATGGTGCGCGGCACTCTGATGATTGGCAGCTTTACGGCCCTTCTGGGCCAGTCAAGGTGCCGCTGGCGCAGACGCCACTACGGGTTGATTCGGAAGACGCAATGCGATCGGCGATCGTGGCGGGGTTGGGAATAGGTTTGCTGCCGGCATATGCGGCAGCTGAGGGTTTGCGCAACGGCAGTCTGCTCCAGGTGTTGCCAAGTTACCATGCTCGGCCTGGTGCTATCTATGCGATCTATCCGAGCCGGCAGCAGACGGATGTGCGCACCAGCACCTGGATCCATCATCTGATGGATCACATGCCGGGTATGTTGGCTGGCGATGTGCAGACCCTCTGTGCTTGAGGGGCCGTGCCAGTTCTGGTATCAGATCCAGGGGATCAAGACGATCACAGCAATGGGCAGAACCACTGCTGCAAGTAACGTCTGGCTGGCAATGATTCCTGCCATCAGGGGCGCATCCCCTCCTAGCTGCCGCGCCATGATGTAGGATGATGAGGCGGTCGGCAGTGCCTGGAAAAGCAATGCCGCGATGGCGGCCTTGCCGCCCAGCCCCACCACATGACAAGCGCACAGCGTCATCAGCGGCATGATCAGAAACTTGACCACCGATGAATACGCGACGGGTCGAAACCAACTGCGTACAGAGCCCAGCTCAAGCGCAGCCCCCACACAAAGCAAGCCCAACGGCAACGACGCTTGCCCTAAAGCCTTGATCACCGGCTCGATGCCAACCGGCAGGCCCAACCCCAGCGCCTGAAGCGCTATACCTGCGAAGCAGGCCAGAACAAGTGGGTTAAGTGCCACTTGCCTGGCAACCTTGCACACAGACATTCCGCCCCCTGTGCCGTAGCGGGCGAACACCAGTACACACAGAATGTTCACTGTCGGCACTATGGCCGCATTGGCTACGGCAGCCAGCGCGATGCCCTGGGCGCCGAACAAGCCGGCCACCACTGAGACGCCTACATAATTGTTGAAGCGCACCGCGCCCTGGAAAATGGACGTGAACGCCGCGTCGTTGTCTTTGATCAACGGACGGGCACCGACCATCAGCACCGCGACCATGACCGTCGAAAGGACAAGCGCCATGATCATCCCTTGGACGGGTACATTGTCCAGCTTGGCGGTCGCCAGACCGTGCAGAAAAAGCGCCGGCAGCAGAACGTAGTAACCCAGGCGCTCGGCCTGTGCCCAGAAGCTGTCTTGCAAAAATCGACTGCGCTTGAGCCAGGTACCCATGACAATCAGCAATGCGATAGGAGCAAGTGCTATTAAAAGTTCGGCCGTCACGCGTACGCCTCCAGCGCACTAACCAAGCGCTTGCACCCTTCAACCAAGGTGGCTTCGTCTGTGGCAAAAGAAAGCCTCAGGTGCCCAGGCAGTCCAAAGGCACTTCCGGGAACCGTTGCGATGCCGGCTTCGAGTAGATCAAGCGCAAGAGCTTGGTCGTCAATGCTCGTTTTGAGCTGCGCAAGTAGATAGAACGCACCCTCCGGGCAGGGCACCTGCAGCTTGTTGCTCGAGCGCAGGACGTGAAGCGCAGCATCCCGGCGCTGCCGATAGATCGCGTTGCGCTCGGCCAGAAAGTCTCGTGGCCCTTCAAGCGCAGCCACTGCAGCACGTTGGCTCAAGGTGCTGGTCTGTGTACAGTTTTGTGATTGCACGGTAGTGATTGCCGAAATCAGTGATTTCGACCCGCACCCCCAGCCGACGCGCCAACCTGTCATGGCATAGGCTTTGGATACGCCGTCGACAATGAGGATGCGTTCTGCCAGATCTGGCGCTACTGACGCCAGTGTCAGATAAGGCTCCTGGGTGAAGCGGATTTCTGCGTAGATATCGTCGGACAACACCATCACCTTCGGGTACTGGCGCAGAACGTCAGCCAACGCGTGGAGGTCGCGCTTTGAGTAAAGTGCCCCTGAAGGATTGCCGGGCGCATTGAGCACCACCCACTTGGGCGATACTGCTCGGCGCAGACCCGCTGTCAGGTGCTCTGCAGTCAGCCTGAAGCCTTGCGAAGCGGTGGTCGGCAGGATGATCGGTTGCGCGCCGCACATCTTAATCATGGCGGGATAGCTGGCCCAGTAGGGCGCGGGGACGATAACCTCGTCAGCGGGCGTTAGGGTAGCCTGGAATGCGTTGAAAATAATCTGCTTTGCGCCACATCCCACCGCGATTTGATCATCGCCGAAGTCCAACCCGCGATCTTCCCAGGCCCGCATACGAATAGCACGGCGCAGGGGCTCAATGCCGTTTGACGGGGCATAGCTCAGGCGGCTGCCCAAGGCTTGATGCGCAGCTTCTATTACGTGCGCGGGGGCGTTGAAGTCAGGTTCACCGAGCGTCAGGTCAACGATGTCTCGACCCGCGGCGCGCATTGCGGCGGCACGTTTGGCCATGAGCAGAATCGGCGATTGGAAAGCGCTGTTTGGCGTTTCGATATTGTGCATGGTGCCCTTCGCAATACAGTGGGATGGGCACTACGATATGAACTCGAGACCTAAAGTAAAAACGATTTAAAATTCACGGTTCAACAAGTTTTAATCATGGGTCATCACGTAGGCGCGTGCTGTTTGACCGCTTGCGCCAGCGCTGCCGCCAGCCGTGCGAGTGGTCTTTCTTCTTGTTCCAGAAGCACAACGCGACGCGTGCTTTGCGGTGATCCGAACGGCTGCACGTCCAGGTGCTTGAGGTCTTCGAGGTTTTGGTTCGATAGCGGCACCACTGACACCCCCAAACCGCTGGCAACCATCTGGATGATTGCATCCTGGCTGTCCAGCTCCATGCTGGTTTTCACCCGCAGGCGCATCCGCCGAAGCTCTCGATCAATGGTGCGCCCGGCCCAGGCCCTGCGGTCAAAGCGGATGAAGGGGAGTTGTTGAAGTAGCTGTCGAAAATCCAGGCCTGCGCATGAGCTCGGCGCAATGATCCAAAAGCCTTCTTCATAGAGTGTCGTACTGACCAGGCCGTAGGGGTATGGTTTCACCGGCTCTGTAGTGATCGCGACATCCAACTCGCCCGCCTCTACGCGCGTGGCCAATTCGGCAGACATGCCCGAGGCTACGTTTATGCGCAGGTGAGGGTGTTCGGCGGCCAGTGCGGCGAGGGCAAGTGGCAAGGCACCGGCCAATGCCGTCTGGATGGCGCCGATTTTCAGTCGGCCGCGCAGCTCGTTATCAGCCCCAATGTCCGAAGCAATGCTGTCGTAAAGTGCAATGATCTCGTGCGCGCGCTCCACGGCCAGATGGCCAGCGTCGGTTAGCACGGGCAAGCGCCGCGAGCGGTCGAACAAAGCGGCATTGAACTCTTCTTCAAGCGACTTTACGTGCAGGCTCACTGCCGATTGGGTGAGATGGACGGTGTCTGCCGCTCGCGCAAACGAGCCGTGCTGAGCGATAGCGATCAAAGAACGAAGTGCACGCAATGACATAGTGTTTTCTCATGCTTTGCTGCCGGCAAGCAGGTACGGGGTTGGTTTTATACGTGCTGTCTTGACGAAACTGCAAGGCCCGCTTGCCCGTGCTTGGGACATGCCGACCCTTGAGTAGCAGGATTTCAGTGATTGCCGTGAGCGGCGTCCTTGACCACGCCGTGAAACAGCGCGAACTGCCTGATCCGTTCGGTTGGCTGGCTGCGTTCGGCCTCGCGCACCGCCTGGCTGAGTCGTTCGGCGCCCTGTTCACGCAGCCCGGCGCTGCGCAGGGAAGCCGGGTCCAGTAGCGAATCACCCGCGCACAACACCACGCCCCAGCCATGGCCCTTGCGCAGCAGGGCGCGGCCGCCGCGCTGGTCCTGCAGCCAGCCGGCCACGGCGTGGTCGCCCTCGAGGGTATCCGAGCAAAGCCGATATCGAGTTCGCCAACGAGCCACAGGTTCACTACCTGATCCTCTCTACCGTCTTGGGCTGCGAGCATCCTGTGCGGTGCTACCGCATCGCGTAGGGCAAGGTGATCGAAGAGAGCCTGCGCATCATCGACAGCGGCACCCGCGCGGCCTGAGCCGCGCCACCGTCCGATTCTTCCTGTTATCGGCCTTGTGGCCGAGGAGTACCCCATGCCGGTTTTTGTCAGTGTTCCCACCCTGTTGCGCAGCTACACCCACGGCAGCAAGCGTGTCCAGGCCCAAGGGCAGACGGTGCGCGAGGTCGTCGAAGACCTCGAGCGGTGCTACCCGGGCATTCGCCAGCGGCTGATGGACGAGCAGCAACTGCATCGCTTCATCAACCTGTACCTCAACGATGAGGACATCCGTTTTCTCGATAACCTTGACACTGCTGTGAGCGACCACGATGAACTCACCCTCCTGCACGCCGTCGCCGGAGGCGCACGATGAGCGATGTTTCGCCGACCGTGCTGGGCGGCTGCCGGCTGCTCGGCCCCTTCGCCGACCCACATGATCCGCTGCAGCGCGCCTTGAGCGTCCAGGCGCGGGCGTTGGGGCTGGAGGTTCGCCATGCGTCAGGTGACGGGCGGCGGCGGATCTATCGGCTGGAAGGCGAGGGCATGCAACCGGTCCACTGCAGCATCTCCGGCTGGGTCAGCGATGCCCCGAGGGCTATCAGCGAATTCACCCTGCAGGCCGCCTGCGGCCTGATGGCGGTACATGGCCGGGCACGTGGACAGGCGGAGGCCATCGATCTGGATTACCTTACCAACGTGGCAGCCAGCCTGGTGTTGACCTGGCTGATGGCCTCGGCGTTGGGGCGCCTGCGCGTCAGCAAGGCTGTCGAGTGCAGCCTGTCACTGCCTGGGGCGGGGTTGTTGTGCATCAGCCAGTACCTCGCCGGGGCGACTGCCGAGGAGGGCGCCGAACAGTTGCCTGCCGGCTGTTCTTCTGCACGGCTGCGCCCGCCCTTCATCATGCTGCGTCACGGCAGTGAGGCGTTGCGCCATGAGGTACTCGCGCCAGTGCTCGCCGGGGAGGTTGTGGCCAGTTTCGGCATGTCGGAGCCCAACAGCATCGGCTCGATATCCGCAACCCTCAAGACCCGCGCTCATTGGTGCGGCGATCATTTGCGGCTGGACGGCGAGAAGTGGTTTATCTGCCGTGCCGAGCAGGCGGCATTCATCACCGTGGTGGCACGCACCGGTGATGGGCCGGTGGAGCAGGCGCTGACCTTGTTCGTGGTGCGTCGGCACGCCCGGCCTGGAAGTCGCCGGGAGGATGAGCGTACTGGGGCGCTATCAGGGGCAATCGGGGGTACGGCTTTGTGCCGTGCGGGTCGACCCGCAGCAGGTCCTGGGTGAAGTCGGTCAGGGCTTTGCGCTGATCCAGGAGCGTCTGGGCCTGGGGCGCCTGCTGCGCTCTGCGCACTGGCTGGGCATGGCGCAGCGCTGCTCTGACCTGATGGGCGCGCGTATTGTCTCGCCACGAGGCACCCTGGCGCGCCTTGCGGACAAGCAACTGGTGCGCTCACGCATGGTTGAGGCGTACCAGGCGATCTATGCCACCCGATCACTGCTGCGCGACGCCGCGACCCGGTTCGATCAGGGGCAGCCTCACGACGTGGAAGCCGACCTCGCCAAGCTGGCGGCATCCAGGGCCTTGAGCCTGAATGCGGATTCAGCGATCTAGGTCTACGGCGCCGAGGGGCTGGGCGACGCTACGCCTCTGTCGGGGATCTACCGACATGCCCGCGCCAGCCACTTCATGGATGGTACTGACGATGCGCTCGTCAGCGCCGTGGGACGGCAGATGATCGCTGCCCACTAAGCCGGGAGTGGGTTGAATTTCGCCGCGCCGTCGTCGTTATCTGTACACGGGATAACCGCAATGGACGACGACAAGGACGGCCAACATGCAGACTGATCACGCGTTTATGGCGCAGGTCCGACAATCCTCCGCGCTGTTGCTGCGCAGCTTGCTGGGTGCGGCCATGGCCTTGCCCATGCTGGTGTTCTACGCCATCGGTGCGTTGGGCCCGTACCAGGTCGCCGATTTGGGTGTTCCCGAGACCAGGCTGGATTACCTGACCATGAGTGCCTTCGCCCTGGCCGCGCTGCTCTCGTTGTGGGCCGGGGCCATCGTCGATCGACTCGGTGGGCGGCGGGCGTTGGGGCTGCTGTTTGGCGCCTACGCCCTGGCGTATGCGTTGGCCGGCCTTCTGCCAGGCTTCTACGGGCTGGTGATCGCCCTGGCCATCTGTGGCGCGGCCCAGGCATTGGCCAATCCTGCGACCAATCTGTTGATCGCCGAAAATCTGCCGGTTGCCGAGCGGGCCGCGACCGTTGGTTTCGAGCAGGCCAGGGTGCAGGTGTCGGCGCTGTTCGCGTGGTTACTGTTACCTGCCATCGCTCAGGGCCTGGGCTGGCGAACGGCACTTGTGCTGTTCGCCCCGATTGCCCTGCTGTTGGGGTGCATCGGCATGCGCTCTCTACCTGCACGGCAGGCGGGCAAGGCAGGCCTGCCGATCACCCTTCAACGCCCGTCGGCCTGCCTGGCCCTGTTGATGGCTGTGCAGTGTTGCGTGGCCATCACCTTGTCGTCGTTCGTCACTTATCTTGGGGTCTATGCCCGCGCCCAGGACATGCCTGCGGTGCTAGCGGGTTCGCTGGTAGCGGTATTTGGGTTGATGGGGATCCTGGCGCGTGTGCTGCTGACCCCACTGGCCGCACGCATGAAGGACGAAAGCCTGATGCTGGGCGTGCTATGCCTGCCTGCTTGCGGCGCTGGCGGTCTACAGTGTGAGCCCGGCTGGCCCGCAGTCCTGGTCGTGGCTCTGGGTCAGCAGTATGGGCATGGGGCTGACCGCGGTGGGGACCAATTCGGTGGCGATGAGCATGGTGCTGCGCGACCGCTCGTTTGGTGCGCCGGCTGCCTCTGCGAGTCTGTTGTCGGTGGGGTTCTTCGGTGGTTTCGCGTTGGGGCCGCCGTTGTTCGGTTTGCTGCTCGGGCGTAGTCAGGGTTACAGCCAGGTGAGGTGGGCGATGATCGCGGTGTTGCTGCTTGGTGCGTTTCTGTGCCTGTATTTGGGTGCTCGGCGGCGCGACAGCAGGGGATGAGCCAATACCCGCTATCCGCCGCGCTACGGTACGTGCGGCATTGGGCATTAATCACCTGGACATGTAGTCGATCACGGCCTTGTAGTCATCGGCGCTGCAGTCCATGCACAGGCCCCGAGGCGGCATTGCATTGAAGCCCTCGGTGACGTGCTTGACCAGCACGTCATTGCCTTGGGCAAGACGCGTTTTCCAGGCTTCGTGGTCACCTTTTTTCGGCGCCATGGGCAGTTGGCCGTTGTGGCACATCTGGCAGGCGCGCTTGAACACTGCCTCTGGGTCCTGGGCGGCGTGAGCCAGGCTTGCTGTTGCTATACAGGCTAGCATTGCGAGTGTTTTTTTCATGACCTACCTCTCAGGTTTTTATTGGAGACCTGAGTCTATGGAAGCGACGGTAGCTGTGAGGTGCGACGTTCTGACGCAGGGCTGGCGTAGTGGCCTAAGATGCAGATTGGGTGCCGAGGGTGCGGCGTGCTGTCGCAGCGCCGCGTTGCCAGAGTGCTATGCTAAGTTGCAGTCGATCCGGTGTTGTACTCTTGGCAGGGTTTTCATTGAATCAAACAAAAGTCGGGGAGGCGGATCGCCCCGGCTTTTGTTTTTTCATAGCGCCAACGGGCATCCATACTCCGAGGACTCAGGAACGCTCGATACCGCATGCAGTCGGTTGTTCCTTTGCGCTCGATGAAGCGCAAACCCAAGCCTGGGCTACCCCGCCTGTTCGATCGCCCAAAGTACCGTCAACGCAATGTGATCGAGCGCATGTTTGGCTGGCTGAAAGAGAATCGAAGGATCGTGACTCGCTTCGACAAGCTGACGAAAAGTTATGCAGCGATGGTCTCGCTGGCCTGCGCGATGCGGTGTTTGAGACACCTCTTTTCAGACAGAGCCTAGTATAGCGCGGTGCGCCAACTGACAGCGTTTCAAGTGGCTACGGTTCAATTAAGTGTGCCTGTCCTAGGCGGCGTGGCGTTGGTCTTGGGCAGCAGAGAGCAACACTAGCTGCAACAGGAGAAGATTCGATTAAATCAACAAGAACAATTGATTCGATCCGTCCGGTCATTTCGTTATGGCGGGCATTCCTACCTTGGCCAACGGCATCCCCGGCGCAGCAGGTGTTGCGCCGCTGATGGTGGTCAAGCTTGCGGAATTTTTAGTCTCGGCAGAATGGTGTCGCAAAAGAAATCTGCAATGGAGTCGGGCATTACGGCCAACGAGTCGGATGTACAAAAGGTCTCCTCCTGGACGCCTGCGCTGAGGATTAATGACCAGAGCTTTTTATACTGACGGTGCAAGTTTAGCGGTTCGGCTGGCGTGCGCCGATGGCGGAATATATTTCACGGAACCACACAGTCACCTCGGCCAGATTTTCCCCGAGCGTGTGCATGACTATGGCGGAGAACTGCCGAAATTGTCCTCTGCAGGCAGATCGCGTTCTCACAACGGGGCACATTCAGCAATCACGATACGCAGATAGCGGCTGGTCATTTCGAATAGCAACTCTTCCTTTTGCCTAAGGATTCTCCGATCAAGTCCCCAAATGTGCTGAAATACGCCTGACCACCTGATCCGAGCCACCCATGAGCCAGATGAGCTTTTCCGACTTCGAATATGCCGGCAAGCGCAAGCAGACACGCCGCGAACGCTTCCTCGCCGAGATGGATCAGGTCGTGCCCTGGACTGGGCTGCTGGGGCTGATCGAGCCGTTCTATCCCAAGGCCGGCGGCGGTAGAAAACCCTACCCGCTGGAAACCATGCTGCGCATCCATCTGTTGCAGAACTGGTTCTCCCTGAGCGATCCGGCCATGGAAGAAGCGCTCTACGAAATCACGCCTATGCGCCAGTTCGCACGCCTGACGCTGAGCGCGCCGATCCCCGAAGACACCACGATCATGAATTTCCGGCACTTGCTGGAGAAGCATCAACTCGCACCTGCGATCCTTGCGGTCATCAACGGTTACTTGCAGGAGAAAGGCCTGTCGTTGCGCCAGGGCACCATCGTTGATGCCACCATTATTCTGCCCCAAGTTCGACCAAGAACGAAGAAGGCAAGCGCGATCCCGAGATGCATCAGACCAAGAAAGGCAATCAGTATTTTTCGGGATGAAGGCTCATATCGGCGTCGATGCTGAGTCCGGCCTGGTTCATCACGTCCATGGCACCGCAGCCAATGTGGCCGATGTCATACAGGTCGCCGAGCTGTTGCATGGCGAGGAAGACGCGGTGTATGCAGACGCCGGATACAGCGGTGTCGAGAAACGCGAAGAGCATGAAAGCCGTGAGGTAATCTGGCAAGTCGCCGCGCGCCGCAGCACGTATACCAAGCTGAACAAACGCAGCCTGCTTTACAAAGCCAAGCGCAAAATTGAGTATTGCAAAGCACAGGCACGGGCCAAGGTTGAGCATCCGTTTCGGGTGATCAAACGGCAATTTGGTTACGTGAAAGTGCGCTTTCGAGGGCTGATGAAGCACACGGCTCAGTTGACCACGCTGTTCGCTCTGTCGAACCTATGGATGGCTCGAAAGCAGCTGATGGGTATGGGCAAGTTACGCGCGTAACACGGAAGACCGGGCGACAAAGCCCTCAAAACGCTGTGCATGGGACTTTCTTTCGGCAAGCAGCGGTACGCGCCGGAGAATGTTTGGCCTGCCGCCGCTTTTCGGCAAGTTGATCGGAGCATCCCTAAATGATATAGAGCGCCTCGATCCAGGACTGTAGCCTTCTCCTGCTCAGCAAGACCGGTTGTGTGAAGTCCCGCGTCGAAAAAGCGCTACAGCGATTTTCAGTATCCGTACCTTGGTACCATTTTCAGTGGCTTCGATGGCGGTGGCGGTATTTTTCTTCGCCTTGAATGAGCCCCAGCGTGTTAGTTCTAGTCATACCCATACGGCTGAAGCGAAAGATAACGATCATCGCCCGGCAGCGCAGTCGTTACCAACCGCACTCAATTCTTGCGGATAGCACTCGCCAGATAGCATTGGGTCGGCTGGTGTTCCGATAGCCAGTTTGCTAGGGCTATGATATGCGTTGGCGACGCAACTCGGTGATGATCGTGGTTGTGTGCTCCAGCTTGATCTCGCTGACCGGCTGTTTGCGCGTAGCAGGCAAGATGAGGTTTCTCAGCCCCCTCCTCGAAACCCTGAGATTCGATACGTAATATTTGTCCCAGCATTTCCATGCGGATCAGCCTGTGTTTCCTGCTCGAAAAGTAAGTCGAAGCAGTTTAAACCCTCGGTCAGGTTTCGGTCAGCGGCAACATCCGGGGTTGCTCTGGGGTGATCATCCGTTGGAACGCAGAGAAGGCATTCCTCAGTGTTGATGTGATTTCCCTCAGAGTACCTCACCCGGCGTGAGCCTTCAGTCCGCGTGGTGCTGAATCTGAAGGAGGGGGGGCTGGATTCTTTGTTGCCCATATTATCTGTCCGGGGTCTGGTGGGTATGGTGGTTGATAAACTAGCTGGCTGATCCCTCTGATCCCTCTGATAGGCCTGGAGCAGCTCTCGTTCCAGATAACTCTAAAGTTCTTTGTAGAGTGTGGCGCAGATCTGTAAGCTTCCAAAGTTCAACGATAAGAAATCCCTTGAAGGTAAAAGTTTCCTCCAGTGATTGCACTGCGCTGGCTGTTTCCAAGGATGCAAATTTTCGATTGGTTTCCGCTAAGCGATGATGAGTGGTGAATGGCCGCACATTGGCGCAATACGTCACAGTGAATAGGGTCGCTAATAAAGCTCCAAGAGTTCTCGTAGTCAAAATTGCTTAAATATTTCTTATGTGAACTGTGGGCGCAGGGTAGCCCTGAGAATAACGAGCTAGGCCTGGAGCGCATCGAGGGCTAAATTATGAGTTAACCTTCGCATCCACTCAGGTCACAAGTCATACCTTGGTATGATAGACTGCTGGTGGCTGAAGAGTACATTTGCTCAAGACTCTGAGTAAATACCTCTACTGATTGCGCGCCCGATATAGTGCAGGTTTTGGCAAGTTGGAAAAGCGGGACCCCGCTTCCGAAGCTCTTGGCCGTAGACTCATCCTTAGTAATCAATCGAATTAATTCGCTATTGGTCCAGGCGTTTTTGACAAATTCTTTCGGGATGTCTAGTTTTGCCGCCTCCACCGCAATTGAATCGAGATCGTAGAGTGAGACTCCTCGCGTAATACTAGCTTCATAGAGATTTTCGATCAGTGCCTGGCTAACGTCAAGCCTGTCGGCAGCTTTAACTAAAGCATGAACAGCGGTCGTGTCACCAAATAATAGTGTGTCAAAATTATAGACTAGGCCTGTCGCCTCTGCGTGAGTTTGAATGCTGTTTACAAAATCGTCCACTGAGCGATGGTTACCAAATTTTTTAAGCAGAACGTCTTTGATTGGCATTGGTCTTTGGCCTATCGCTAGGCGGTAAGCTCTATGATTAACCTTGATTTGGTCGCGATGCTTAAAGTTTGCGAGTGCCATTTCGAAGCGATGCTTTGCAATCCAGCACCACGGGCAGGCAAAATCAGACCAGACATCAACGGTGAGGCTTTGGATCGAGGTGGTCATGGTTAATTCCAAGTGGAAATGATAGGTTTAGTCTAATTTTACCATCTAGTAGGTAGTCCTGCAATGTCTCTCAGTGCTGGTGGGGAACGTGCCTCACGTGAAGCCTGTTCGCGGGTGGGTAGGCACTTGCCTCAAGTCAATTTTCAGGTTTTTCGCCTTGCTGTCTCCTGTGTTGTCAGCATCTCGGGTCATGTGCAAGGCCGGTTTACGTGGCTTCACTGCGAGCTATATTTAAGGGGGCCGTCCTAGGATAGGCGGTACCTTGATGGTGCGTGTAAAACGAGGTATTCTGTAAGCTTATTTTGTTAAGCGAGTTTGGAATGAGTACCCGTACTGACCTTCTTGCATCTGCAGAGTCTTTGTTGCGCACAAAAGGGTATGCAGCGTTCAGTTATGCTGACCTTGCACACATCATTGGTATTAGTAAAGCAAGCATCCATCACCACTTCCCAACAAAGGAAAAATTAGGTGTGGCGATTGTGGAGAACTATATCTTCAGATTCTGTAAGCGTCTTGAGCAAATCGATCAGGAGTCTGAAAGCGCGGTGCAGCGTCTAATTGCGTTCTCCGCCTTATTTCGTGAAAGTCGTGATGCGAGCCTTCTGCCGCTTTGTGGCGCTCTGGCCGCGGAAATCGCTGTACTACCGGATAGCCTGCGTAAGCTCACTAAAGGCTTTTTTGAGCTACATCTACGTTGGGTAGAGGATACGGTCAAGCTCGGGCAAGAGGAGGGCGAAATAAAGACTTCGCAAGGGCTCAAGCCACTTTCTCGAACGATTCTGAATTTCTTGGAGGGGGAGGCCTTTGTTTCTTGGGCTATCCAAGAAGACTCTAATTCTGAGAATTCTTTTGAATGCTTCTTGAGTGGCTTTACAAAGCATTCGTGATTTGGTCGTCGCCGACGTCGGGCTAGCGCGCCGGCGAGACTGACACGGAAGTTACTTCAAATTTTTACTGAATTCATTAAGCGCTTCCTCTAGATCTCGAATAAGATCGTCAGCGTCTTCCAGGCCGACATGAAGTCGAATCAAATGCCCTGGCTCTTCCCATGGTTTTGCGGTTCTTATTGATTGTAGCGTTGCGGGGAGCACCAGGCTCTCAAAGCCTCCCCACGAGTATCCAATCGAGAACAACTTCAATGAATCAACAAGCTTGTCTACACACGCCTGTGGTGCCTCTCGTGTCACAAACGACAAGAGCCCAGAAGCACCTTTGAAATCTCGCTTCCAAAGGTTGTGCTGAGGATGGGATTCGAGAGCTGGGTAGAAAACCGATTTCACTTCGGATCGTTGCTCAAGCCATTTCCCTACAGCGATCGCATTTCTCTGGTGTCGCTCCAGGCGTACATGCAACGTGCGTAGCCCGCGGAGGGCAAGCGTAACGTCGTCGGGGCTGGCGAAAATGCCCGTCAGTGCGTGGAAGGATTTGATCTTATCCCACGCGCGCGGCGAAGCAGAAATGGTACCCAGCATCGCATCAGAATGACCTACGATATATTTGGTCGCGGCCATCACCGAAAGATCGATTCCATGCTCAATGGCGGGGAAGAAGAGAGGTGTACCCCACGTGTTATCGGTGATAGTGAATGCGCCGTGTGTCCGGGCGACTCTCACGATGGCAGGGATGTCCTGGACCTCCATGGTCAGGGAACCGGGTGACTCGGTGTAGATGACCTTCGTGTTCGGTTTGACCAGGCTCTCGATGTCAGCACCAAGGGTGGGGTCGTAATAAGTCACTTCAAAATTGAAGCGGTTCTGCAGTGAATCGCACAGCGTGCGAACGGGTGAGTAGACGTTATCTGGGATCAAAATATGATCACCAGCTTCCATCAGAGCAAGGATCGCCGTTGAGCATGCGGCAAGGCCCGAAGGGCATAGCACCGTACCTTCTGCTCCTTCTAGCGCTTTGATTGCGCTTGTCAATGCATCGGTAGAGGGGTTCCCCCATCGACCGTACTGGTATTTTTGCCGTCCCTCACGAAATGCCTCGGCGCTAGGGAATACGACAGTCGACCCGCGATAAATCGGTGTATTCACGAACCCGTGATGCTGGTCGGGCTGTATTCCACCATGGGTCAAAAGCGTTTGCACATCATACTCTTGTTTTGCACTCATAACCGTTTCCATGACAAAGGCCATTATTTAAGGCGTCGGGTGCTGTGCATCCTAAACCCTTAGGCATCATATACGCAAACCGCTACCTAGTGGTAGAGGATGTAAAAATCCTTATAAATCAGATATTTATACCAATATTATGATTTTTGTTGAATGTCTACCTACTAGGTGGTAGCGTTTTATCGTCTCTAACAAACCATTTGGCTTCGTCGCTTCCATGGAAAGCATTGGCATAAGCCAAGTCTGGTCGAGGAGCACCGCAGTAGCGTTGTTGATGAATCAGTGTTTCGTGGCGGAGCGGCACTGACACCCTATGAGTGATTAGGTGGACTATGACAAACACAAAAATAAAAGTTAAGCCAGATTCCGACGTTGATAAAAAGTCGTGGCTTGAATCCCATGAGCATGGCTATGCAAAAAATCTAAAAAATCGCCATGTTCAGATGATCGCACTTGGAGGCGCTATCGGGACCGGCCTTTTTCTGGGAGCTGGCAGCAGGTTGCACACAGCCGGGCCAGGGTTAGCAGTGGCGTATTTAGTATGTGGTTTATTTGCGTTCCTGATACTACGCGCACTGGGAGAGCTGATCATGCATCGGCCAAGTTCCGGTAGTTTCGTATCCTATACTCGTGAGTTCATGGGCGAAAAAGTCGCCTACGTTGCCGGCTGGATGTATTTTCTTGTATGGGCAACGACGGGTGTAGTAGATATTACGGCCATTGCAATTTATATGAAATACTGGAATATGTTCAGTGACGTGCCTCAATGGTTTTTTGCACTGAGTGCATTAGGGCTCGTCACGCTGCTTAATATGGTCGGCGTTAAGTGGTTCGGGGAAATGGAATTTTGGTTCGCAGTAATCAAGGTAGCTGCTATCGGTACCTTCCTGGCAGTAGGGACCTTCTTCTTCGCAACAGGCCATGAGATTGCAGGGCATCAGCCAGGGTTGGATCTAATTTTCAACAATGGCGGTATCTTCCCTAATGGTGTGCTCCCAGCAATCATTATCATGCAGGGGGTGGTGTTCGCTTATGCCAGTATTGAGTTGGTAGGTACGGCGGCAGGCGAGACTGAAAATCCGAAAAAAGTTCTTCCCAAGGCTATCAATGGCGTAATTTGGCGGATTGGGCTTTTCTATGTTGGCTCTGTGGTCTTGTTGGTTACGGTTTTACCGTGGACGATGTACGAAGCCAATGTTAGTCCGTTCGTGACGTTCTTTGGCGCTCTTGGCGTACCAGGTATCGGTACGGTAATGAACATCGTGGTATTGACGGCAGCATTGTCGAGTCTCAATTCAGGCTTGTACGCCACTGGCCGGGTGCTTCGCTCGCTTGCGATGGGTGGCTCTGCACCTAAGTCGTTGGCTGCCATGAATTCGCAGGGCGTTCCGTTCAAGGGCATTATCTTGACAGTGGCAATCAATGCTATTGGCGTACTTCTGAACTACCTGATCCCTTCTCAGATCTTTGAGTTGATGTTGAACGTAGCCGCCCTTGGGGTTCTGTCAACTTGGGGATTCATTGTTCTCTCGCAAATCTACTTCAGACGAGCTGTCAAGAGAGGAGAGGTAGAAGCGGTTGAGTTTAAGATGCCAGGCGCTCCATATACCTCTTGGTTGACCTTGGGCTTCTTACTTGTAGTGTTGGTCATGATCGGGTTCGATTATCCCAATGGGACGTATACGCTGCTGATGATTCCAGTTATTGCGATTGCGTTGATGTGGGGCTGGTCGCGTACAGCACATGTAAAAAATAAAAAGCCAGAAGGCCGGGTTGTCCCGGAAGTGACGGTTCTTAAGTGATTTGCCCCGTCACACGAAGCCGCGCCTAGCGCGGCTTTTCCGCAGATGCTTTTTCCTCAAGCCGGCTGCTTCATACGTGCTCTGGCTGGCGAGCTAGGGATTTAGCTAGGCAAGCTCACGGCTGTTGATCTATCGCCACCCTTGGCCTGAATCGCCCCGGGCTTCGTATGCGCTTACCGGAATATTCGAAAACGGAGAAGCTCATCGGGCTCATGGCAAAGCTTGCTGCGGTCGCTGAACGGAAGGCTATTTCAGCACAGGTCGGGTGGCCTGTGCTGACGTGATTGGAGAGCCACCTACGGGTGGCGAACGACAGCTCTTGTCAGCCTACCTACTAGATGGTAACATTATTTAAACCCGGCTCCTTGGGTGATAACTTACTTTCTGTGCCATAGCGAAACTGCGAGGATCACATGCAAGATTGGAAACAAGCCCGTCAAGATATCAACGCTCGACTCATGCAATTGGGCGCGCTTTCTCCGGACACCATCAAAGGTGTCATGGCTCTGGGTGGCGCAGGCGCCAAGACTAACCATCTGGATGCTAAGACTCGCGAGTTAATTTCCCTGGCAGTCGCCGTAACTACGCGCTGCGATGGCTGCATCGCATTCCACGTCGCCGAAGCCAAAAAGCTCGGCGTAACCGTTGAAGAGGTGTCTGAAGCCCTTGGTGTAGCGGTCAACATGAACGCAGGTGCAGCACTCGTCTACAGTACCCACGTTCTGGATGCCTTCGATAAAGAGTAAACAGGTAAGCCTATCTGTTAGATACCAATACATATTGAGACAGTCAGTTTGTTGCTCAAGTGTGAATGACTGCACAATTTGATAGGTAGGCGCAATACGCGAAGCACGCTACAAGCCTGTGCAAAATATGTGTCGATCAAGAGCTTGTAATTGTACCAACTGGTTGATAGATTTATTGTAATTCATCTTAAGCCGTCCGGCGCTTAAGTGCACTTGAGAGGAAAAGCAGATGAGTAACAACCTGAATGGCATTGATGTAGCAGCCCTGCAGCAGTTCGCACAAAGTGTCACCGAATCGCCAGCGGTAGGCGAAGCTCGTTTTAATGTGAAGACCAAGTGGGAGCACCAGACTCGCACTGTCGCTACCGTCAACCACTACTCTCTAGGTGGCGAAAATTACCAGCGTCACTTCGAAATCGCTGCCGATGAGCCTGAGCAACTGCTGGGCGCTAACAGTGCTCCGAACCCACAAGAACTTCTGATGGCTGCTCTGAACGCATGCCTGTCTGTCGGCTATGTGGCCAACGCTGCAGCCATGGGTATCAAGGTCAACAGCCTTGAAATCGAAGCGGACGGCAAGCTGGATCTCAGGGGCTTCCTCGGCTTGAACGAGAGCGTCAACCCAGGTTACGACGAGGTAAGCTACACTGTTCGTATCGATACCGACGCCCCGAAAGAGCGCGTCGAAGAACTGCACAAAGTAGTAACTAAGACCTCGGTAAACTTGGCCAATTTCTCGAAGGCAATTCGGATGATTCCGACTTTGGAGGTACGTAATTCGTAATTAGTCTGCACCTACGCATGATAGGATCGTTGCCGCCGTCAGGCGGCAACTGCTTTGAATGCGTGAGCATGCAGGCATCTCAATTCGGACAAGCACTGGTTTGGGGCGCTCTATGCCACTCAACACGCGGGAGAACCTGCTTAGCTATGCGGAGCATCTGATTCGCACAAGGGGCTACACAGGTTTTAGTTACGCCGACCTCGCCATGGAGATCGGCATAAAAAAGGCGAGTATCCATTATCACTTTTCGGTGAAGGAAAAACTCGGCGAGGAAATTATCGAGCGCTACATGGCGAGATTCATAGTGGATTTGGAGCAGATCGAAGGCGCCGGGATGAGCCCTGCCGAGCAACTCAAAACGTTTGCCACAATTTTCCAAGCCAGCATTAGCCGCGGGCTCCTGCCATTGTGTGGTGCTTTAGCGGCCGAATTTCCTATTTTACCTGAATCCCTTCAACTTCTAATCACGAGCTTTTTCCACAAACAGCTCGCGTGGATTGAAGAAAAGCTCCGACAGTTGTTTGAAGTCTGCGGCCAAAAGCCGCAAAGCGACCTAAAGCTGTATGCTCATTTATTGCTCAGCACCCTGGAGGGAGCAAGCTTTATTGATTGGACACTTGGTTCATCTGAGTATCTACTGAAAGGCTTCGATCTCGTCTTATTATCGATCATTTCAAATAGTGGACTAGCTCATCTATCCACAAGCTCTGAATTAAGCGGAGTCTCCGTTTTGGTCCCTTAGCCGTAATGATGGTAAATTAGTCACTGAGGAGCTTGTTCAGAGGTCACATCAGTCAACAGGCTGATGAATCGCTCAGGATCCACTAAGTACCTTGCAAGCTCGTCGCGTAATGCTTTTCAAACGCTATTGGCTGCAGCTAATTGTTGAAATCTTACCGGCATTTTGCATTGTAGAATATTTTAATGTAATGGAGCACGTCACCACGAGTATCTTCCCGCATATTATAGGTTTTCCTCTTGATCTGCCTTCTACAACATCGAACTGGCGCTCCAGCCAATTGGATAAGGCGACCGCCGGCTTACTGTCGTACTTTCCGAGGCGACTCCGATACCTGCCTGATAGCGCTGCACCCCCACCCCATGACACACCAGCCTCTCCACACAATGCCGACCACCATCTTCACCGACATCATGCGGGTCGGCATGGATTATGCGATAGCCATAAACGCCGCCGCTCTCCTGCCACTCATGCTTAATCGAACCCAGTAATGTCTGGTCGTCTTCCTGATTGTGCCGCTGGCGGTAACCGCCGGAGCGGGCGATGGCGCTGTTATCCCTGTTGGAACGGTAAACCTCAAGGTTGGGGTAATCTAATCGCGCTATCCGTCGTAATGGTAGAAGGTATTGCGCAACTGGGTGTTGTCGTCCAGCTGGTAGTGATCGAGCCTATCCAGCGGGTACCCTGCTCGTAGCGACTGTTGTTGACGTAGTAGTTGTTGAAGCGGTTGCGCTTGTCGATGTGCAACCTGCCGGCCATTGGTTCTAGTACCGGCGTGCCCCAGTAGGGACTGTCTTTCTTCTCTTCCAGGTATTCGATCGCCAGCGTATGGGAGAGTCGGTCGTTGATGTCGCTGAGCAGCGAGTAGGCCAAGTTGCCCGCACCGTTGTCCTGGCGATCGATGTAGCCGTTGCCGCTGGTACGGCTGTAGTCGAGGCGCGCATAGTGGCGTGGACCCGCTCCGCTGTTGAGCGCTTTATTGAAGCCGACCGTGGTTTCCCAGATGTCGTAGTGACCGTAGCTCATCCGGCCCACGAAGGTATCTTCGTCGCGTTTGGGCAAGTTTGGTGATGACGTTCAGGCTGCCACCTAGGCCACCGCTGCCGTTGAGGAAGGAGGAGGGGCCGCCGAGCAATTCCACCCGATCATAACTCCAGGCACCGACCGGACGTGCTGCGCCGCCGTATTGCAGATTGATGCCGTTGAACAGCTGGCTGATCTGGGCATCGTTGAAGCCACAGTACGACACATAGCTGCCCCAGCCGGATGGCGCAGGAGCGTTAATCCCAGGCAGAGCGTTCACAGCGTCTTGAAATTTGCGTGCTCCGATACGTTCCATAGGCTTGCGATCAGCCAAGCTTACAGAGGCGGGATTTTCCCGGGCGCTGAGGTCCAGATGCAAGCCGCTTTCGATGGGGGTATCCAGGTCCAGGCTGGTGGCCGGTTTCGGCTGGTTGGTCGAGGCATTGACGTAACGGGGGGTAAGCTCGCGAGCAACGCCAAAGTAGTCAAGCGAAACATGAAAAGCTTCCTAGCTTAATATGAGCACACACCGGTCGCGCGTCATCCAGCGGTAGATGGTGATGATGTCAAGGCGAAGGAAGTAGGGCGGGGGAAGCACGAGGGTTGATCATGGGTCAGCGCTGTCTGGGTGACCAGGGCGTCGGTTGTGCGGGCAACGGCTTGGCTGGCTCACCGGCAAGCAGGGCGAGTAGCTCGAAAAACGCTGGCAGCAGGATGGCAGGGAACAGGCTTGCGATGATGCAATCAGCCTCGACGGACAATGGCAGGGGAGAGCACATCCTGCTGGCATTTCGAATGCCGCGCCGTCCAGCCTCATCAGCAAAGCTCGTTGAGAAGGACGGTCTTTCGAAGAGCGGATTTTACATTTTTTGATCCGTCAGTGAACTTTTAAACAGTTCGACACGCAGACAACCGCGTTGCTGTCCGGTCTGTCGTCGGTATAAAAACCGTCTCGATTTGGCATCTTTATCTTTGTTAAGATCGACGCATCCACGGTCGCGTTGGCGTCCAGCAGCTTGTTCATGTGCAGGATGTAGCCGGTCACTGCATAGACTTGTTCGTTGGACAATGACTGTGGCGCCTGGAAGGGCATGGCTCTTCGGATGTAGTCGAAAAGCGTCGTTGCGTAAGGCCAATAGCTGCCGACTGTCTTGAGCGGTTTGTCAGTAGTCAGGGTTCCTTCGCCTCCCGCCAACGCAGGTCCGACGCCGCCCTCGAGCTTCACGCCATGACAGCTGACGCAACTGTTCATGTAGACCTTTTCCCCATCCGCTACCGTCGCGCGCCCTTGAGGCAAGGCTTTGCCGTCGGGTGCCACATCGATGTTCCAACTGGCTATCTGCGCTTCGGTAGCCTTGGTGCCCAAACCGTATTGGGATTGTGCCGAGGCATGATTCAGCGCACAGGCGCAAAGCAGACCGATGAATAACGAACCACCTTTAAGCCCGTCCATTGGTCACCTCCCCATTGCTGGAAATACGCCACGGTTGCACCGAATTGTTGTGGTAGAAAGAGACCTTGCCACGTTCATCAATCAACTGTTCCAGCATCGGCTGAACATATCCGGTCTCATCGATGGCGCGGCTCATGATCATCAACTCTTGACCGTTCCATTCGAAAGGCGCCCTGAAGGCGGTCAGCGCCTTGGTCAGAATGGGCTCCTGTAACTTGGCTTGCGTCCAGGTATTGCCGCCATCAACGGAAACATCGACACGGGTGATTTTGCCGTGGCCGCTCCAGGCTATGCCACGCATCTCATGCAGACCCTTGCGCGTCAGTTTCTGGGTGCCGGAAGGGTAGGTCACCAGTGATTTGCATTCCATGACAAAGGAAAATTTCCGAGCTTTACCGTCGGCCATCAAGTCGGTGTATTTGGCGGTTTCTTCCCGGCTGTAGGCGGGCGCATCGGTGACATGAAGTCGGCGCAGCCATTTGATGTGGGTGTTGCCCTCGTAGCCGGGGACAAACAGACGCAACGGGTAGCCCTGTTCCGGCCTTAGACGCTCGCCGTTCTGGCTGTAGACAACCATCACATCGTCCAGGCATTTTTCGATGGGAATACTGCGTGTCATTGCCGCGCCGTCCGCCCCTTCGGCAATGATCCACTTGGCTTGCGGTTTGAGCCCGGCTTCATCCAGCAGGGTCTTCAAGGTAACGCCAGTCCACTCAGCACAACTGACCAGGCCACTGACTTCGGCGGCGGTTTTGCCCCACGGAGGTAGAAACGATGGATTGCCCGAACACTCCATGAAGTGCACTCTTGACACGGCGGGGAACTGGCGTATCTCGTCCACGGTAAAGATCAAGGCGTTTTCGGTGAAGCCGTGAATTACCAACCGGTGTTCAGCCGGATCGATTTGCGGGACGCCCGCATGATGGCGCTCATAGAACAGACCATTCGGGGTAATGATGCCGTCCAGTTCCTGAAGTGGAGAGGTGCTGTAGGCGGACATGGTCTCTTTCAGGCCGGGATATAGATTCCTAACTGCTTTGGTTTCGAACGTTGAAGGTTTGCCGTAAGGGCTTGCCGTGGGAGTGCCAAGACTGCGGGACCATTGCGGGACTTCAAGGGGCAGGTTCGGGTCAAGCGGGGCGATGTTGGTCGTCTCTGCATTGGCCAGAGCGCTATCACTCAGAGCAAAGGCGGCAGCGCCGATAACGGTTCCACTTTTTATCAGGAAGTCCCTGCGAGCCAAAGATGTCTCAGACGTGTCTTGCTTGGTGGGGACCATGGATTTCTTTGTCATTGTTGTTCCCTGGGGTTCTTTGTCGGGACGGACCCAACGGCAAGCTTGTAGACTGATCGGTCGGTCTGTGGCTAGACTAGAAGGAAAAACGCGCGTGGTCCAGTCGCAAGGACGACCATCGGTGATGGGACGTGAATGAGGAGGAGGTCGATGGAGGCGGCGCATTTGAAGCGCCGCTAATGACAGTCAAGCCAGGCGTGGCTCAACCTTAAGTCCGGGCAGGAGGGTGTCGCAGAAGAATGTCGCGATGGATTCCGGGGAACGCGGGCCTCCGGGCTTGATCCACAAGTAGCTGTAGTGGTGGATACCTAGGATAGCCTTCACGGCCAACGAGTCAGATGTACGGAAGGTCCCCTCGCTCACGCCAGCCTTGAGGATGTGCGACCAGAGCTTTTCATACCGGCGGTGCAGATCAAGCAGCTCGGTCTTGCGCTCGCCAATGACCGAATACACTTCCCGGAAACACACCGTCATTTCGGCCAGATGGGTGACAATCGTGCGCATTACGATGGCCGAAAACTGGCGAAATTTATCTTCCGAAGACAAATCGCTCCCGCACAAAGGTGTACCTTCCGCGATGAGCACCCGCAAGTACCTGCTGGTGATTTCGAACAGCAATTCTTCCTTGCTGCCGATATGGTAATACAGCGCGCCCCGAGCTAGGCCAGTTGCTTTTTCCAATTCAGCCATTCCAGTCGCATGAAACCCGCGCGTCGAAAACAACTGCGCAGCGATTTTCAGGATCCGCTCCTTGGTGCTTGTTTCAGCAGGTTCGGCAGCGACGATGGCGTTCTTTTTTCCCATGGGTCAGTTCCAACCAGTTGAGCGTCAATCATACCCAGCGTGCGCGTTGAAGGATACAAACGGGTCATGCTAAACCCCGTTGCTGGTAAGGGGCTGTATTGACCGATCGGTACAGGAGCGACTATAAGCCCACTTAAATCGAACGTGTTTCTAAGGGCGCGGTGGCGTCGAGAATTCTAAGAGCCTACCCAGGCATTCGGATTGACCATGACAATGAGCAAACCCTTAACTCGGGCGTCCAACTCATCAGCCTCGGCAAGATTGATAGCGATGACCTGTTTCGCCATGGTCGCCTTTGCCGCGAACTCGCTACTGTGCCGCCTGGCGCTCAAGCACACCGACATCGATGCTGCGAGTTTCAGCGTTGTCCGGCTGACCAGCGGCGCCTTGGTGTTATGGCTGATGTGTGCCTTGAGACTGTCCTCAACCAGGGTTAAAGGCAGCTGGAAGGGCGCCGCAGCCTTGTTCGTTTACGTCTTCGCTTTTTCCTTCGCGTACGTTCATTTGGAAACTGGGATGGGCGCGTTGCTGCTGTTTGGCGCAGTTCAACTGAGCATGGTTCTGTACGGCTTGTTCAAAGGCGAGCGGATGTCCACGCTGACAGTCGTTGGATTTGTGTTAGCGCTTACTGGCTTGGTCAGCTTGTTGCTTCCAGGCGCGGCATCCCCCGATGCCCTTAGTGCGCTCACGATGTTGCTATCGGGACTTGCGTGGGGAATTTACTCACTGTTTGGCAAAGGGGGCGTCGACCCTCTGGCGACTACTGCCGGCAACTTCATCCGCTCCATTCCCTTGGTTCTGATTGCTAGCTTGCCATTTCTGCCAGGGCTGCGCTGGGATTTGCTGGGGATGCTTTACGCCGTTCTTTCCGGGGCGCTGGCGTCAGGCGTCGGTTACGCGGTTTGGTACGTCGTCGTGCGTGATCTTGCAGCGTTTCAAGCGGCAACGGTGCAGTTGAGCGTGCCGATTCTAGCTTCGCTGGCAGGCATCGTTTTGCTTGATGAAAGCCTGAGTTTAAGGATGGTATTGGCATCCGTGGGTGTGCTGGGGGGCGTTGCGTTGGTGTTGGGCAGCAAGCGAGGCGCGTAATTCAGGCCTCTTGGGTGTGAGGTGTCCGTTTCATATGAATTACTGATGTTGACGAAGAAGGAGCAGGCGGCGCAATTACATTGCTTTAAATGCTGCCTTTTAGCTGAAGCAGTCAGCTGCTTTGGTAAAACCCACCCCATGACTTACTTGTCCGATCTCGACCAAATGACCCCGAACAACTGCGCACACTGGCTGCGCAGTTGATGTCTAAGGTCGACACCCAAAGCAGAAAGATCCATCGTGATGAAACGATCATCGAGCAGCTCGCTCACGAGATCGCCATCCTCAAACGACACAAGTTCGCCAAGCGCAGTGAGCAGATCAGCCCGGCGCAAGGCAGCTTGCTCGACGACCTGCTCAATACCGACCTTGAGGCCCTCGAGGCGGAGTTAAAAGCCCTCCATCCACCACCCGCAAAGACAGAACCACGCCAGCAACCCAAGCGTGCGTCGCTGGCGCCAGTTCCCGCGCACCGTGATCCATCACGAACCGGACGACACTCAGTGTGCTTGCAGCTACCAGCTTCAGCGCATTGTTGAAGACGTCAGCGAAAAGCTGGACTACACACCGGGCATGTTCACTGTCGAGCAGCACGTTCGCGGGAGATGGGCCTGCTGACGGTGCGAAACGCTGATCCAGGCCCCGGTGCCGCCGCAAGTAATCGAACAAGGCATCCCCACTGCCGGCCTGCTGACCCACGTGATGGTGGCCAAGTTTGCCGACCACTTGCCGCTCTATCGACAGGAAAAGATCTTCGGCCGTGCCGGCCTGGCCATCCCGCGCTCGACACTGGCGCAGTGGGTGGGTCAAACCGGCGTGCAGCTTCAGCCGCTGGTCGATGTGCTGCTCGAAGTGTTGCTGGCCCAGCGCGTGGTGCACGCCGATGAAACGCCGGTACAAATGCTGGCACCCCGGCGAGAAGAAAACCCGTCGCGCTTATGCCTGGGCCTACAGCGCTACGCCGTTCTCTGCCTTAAGGCCGTGATCTAGGACTTCAGCCCCAGCCGTGCTGGCGAACGTGCGCGTAACTTCTTGGGCGCCTGGAACGGCAAGCTGGTCTGTGATGACTTTGCCGGCTACAAGCCAGCTTCGAACTGGGCATCACCGAGATCGGCTGCATAGCCCACGCACGCCGCGAGTTCTTTGACTTGCATGCAGCCAATAAAAGCTGCCCATCGCTGAAAAACTGCATGAGTGGATGCTGGCCCTGCGTGAACTGGTGCCCGAGGGCTCGACCACATCGAAGGCTCTGGATTACAGCCTCAAACGCTGGGTAGCGCTGACGCGCTACCTGGCAGATCGTGCTGTGCCCATTGACAACAACCTGATCGAGAACTTGATCCGGCCGTAAGCGCTTGGGCGCTCAACTGGTTGTTTGCGGGATCGCTGCGCAGCGGCAAGCGGGCGGCCGCGATCATGAGCCTGATCCAGTCAGAGCGTATCAACGGGCATGATCCGTATGCTTATCTCAAGGATGTACTGACGCGGCTGCCGACGCAGCGGGCCAGCGAGATCGAGCGACTGATGCCGCATCAGTGGACGCCTGCCTGATCTGTGCAAGGTGTGTTCGCTGGCCGCTTACCTTGGTACCGATCAGGTTCAGCCTTCAAGGTAGTTTCAATGGGCTTAACATACGGACGGCGTTTGCAGCACCTTGCCACTGTCAGGTTGTTTTGCAACCTGACAGTGCATAGCGAGCCCATTCCTCCATAAGCTGTTTTCTTTTTTCCAACAGGTCGCCTCTTCTGTACGCTGCTTCTGTCGCATTACTGATTTTATGCGCTAGGGCCATCTCAGGGACGATGTTGGCGAAGTTAGTTGTCTCGGCGGCCCGGTCTCGGAAGCTTGATCGAAAACCATGCATGGTGATGATTTCACCAGCTTCATTGCGCCAGCCGGATCCATTGTTGGCTAAAGATTTCTCATCCATGCCGCGTATTTTTTGTAGCATTGCCATGTTCGAAAGCGGTCGATCAATGCTCCGACCCGGGAAAATCAATCTGCTTTTGCGTTCTGCCTTCAGACACCTGAGCGTATGAAGGGCGGCTTTAGATAACGGTACCCTATTCTGGTACCCCGCTTTCATTCGGGCAGCCGGAATAGTCCAAATCTCTTCGTCCAGATCAATTTCTTCCCAATACCCACCTATCACTTCGCTTGTGCGTAGAGCACACAGCACGGTTAACTTCACTGCAGTTGAACTAAGGTCCGTGGAATGCAAGGTCCGCCATGAAGGCTGGTACTTGCTCCCAAGGTAGAGCGGGATGATTACCACGATCTGCCAGCCTTCTTCTAGGCAGAAGCTTGTCCAGGTGACCTCGCCAGCGAGCGGCGTTTTCACCCGTGCGTAGCCGGCGTGCTTTGGCGGCATCGAGAACGAGCTCCAGCCGGTTTCTGACCCTGGCGGCTGTCTCAGGCTTAGCGGTCCATATTGGATTCAGAATCTTCAGGATATCGTCTGTTTCAACTTCGTCGACTGGCTTTTCTCCGATTAAGGGGAACGCATAAGTAGTGAGTGTGTTGACCCATTGTTGCGCGTGTTTTGCGTTTTTCCAGCCAGCTCTATGGGCTTCGATGTAGTCCACGGCACAAGCGCGGAAGGTGTTTTCAAGGTTCTTCTCCCGAGCAATCCGCGCAGCTTCAGCCTGCTGGAGTCCATCAGCCTTATGTGTCAAAGGGTCGATACCCTCGCGAATCAATGCTCTGTGAGTGTCGGCGCGGGATCGCGCTTCCTTCAACCCATAGTGAGGGTAGGGGCCCAAGCCGATTTCCTTGCGCTTGCCTGCCAGCTGGTAGCGCAGCACCCAAGCTTTTCCAGACTTACGAATGACAAGGCGCAGGCCATCGCCGTCATCGTATTTGCCATAGCCCTTCAGGTTTTCTATCAATTTCGCGGTGAGTTTGGGCATGGTGGTAATCTCCAGCCATTGAATCTGGTCCCCCAATTGGTCCCCCACTCGCAGCTTGGAAACAGACGGAGCTGGGCGGAAGCTAGAAGACTGTGGCAAGGTTCAAACTACCCCAAATAGGTTGTTTTAGAGCGGCCAGACGTCGGGTTTTGGATGCCGGTGGTCGGGAGTGGAAACACACTTCGAATGACTACGCTGCATTCTAACTCATTTTTCTAACTTATTGATTATTATGGCTTTATTTTCATCGGGTTGGCTGCGTCGCGTGAGTTCGAATCCCGAATGCTCCGCCATACTCACGAAATTGAATTGGCTCTTCCTGATAAGGCAGTTGTTGTGATCATGGCAAGAAGGAAGTGCACGTAGAATTTGTACTTTCCCGACAACTACTCTGCTGCTGTATATTTGGAATTTTTTCGTAGCCGATCGAGGTAGTCCGCCCAATGCTGCGCTGCTTCTCGTCGCTGCGGCAGCAACTGCGCGCGCGCATACACTGCGCCCAGAGCGCCTGGCATACGGTGTGAAAGCGACAACTCCAGCACAATCGGATCGATGCCCAAATGCTCGTGAGCGATAGTACGGTAGGTGGCGCGGAAACCGTGCGCAGTGATGCGGTATTCCGGCCAGATCCGCTGGTAGGCCTTGGCCAGGGATGTGGCGTCAACTGGATAGCCTGGGTAGACCGGCGATACAAAGACCCAGCCATTGCCCGCTTCATCCACCACCCGCCGTTCATGTAGTTCACGCAACAGCACAAGGGCTTGCTCCGGCAGCGGCACGATGTGTTTGCTCTTGTCCAGATGGCGTGTTTTCCCTACTACATAGCGCCAGTCGGCGCTGACCAGATCGATGTCTTCCCAACGCATTTTCACCAGCTCGCCGGGGCGAACCGGCAGCATGACCAGCAAGCGCATCGCAGTGCTCACGCTGCTCGGGCTGAGCTCATCCAGACGAAGCAGAAGGTGACCCAAATCGGCTGGTCGTTCGATCGCTGGATTACTGGTCACCACATGGCGAACCTTGAGCTCTTCGGTGTTGCTCAGGGCCACGTTACGCTCCACCCAGCCACGACCCTCAGCGAAACCGAGCACGGCACGGATGATGGTACGCACGCGCTTGGCCATGGCCAGTGTGCGTGCTCGGCGAAGGGTAGCGATGATCTCGATGATGTGGTCCAGTTTGATCTCGCTGACGGGAATGGTGCCGATCGTGTGGAGTATGTGATTATTCAAAGCGCCGCGAAAGCCCGCGAGGGATTTGCTTACGAGGTCGTGCGACTTGAAGGCCAGCCACTGTTCGGCGACGTAACTGAATGTGCGTTCCTCATTAAGTAGCTGATCGGCGATTTTCTTGCGTTTGGCCTTCAGCGGGGCGACGTGATGAGCTACGTTCTGGCGCGCGGCTCGAGCCAAGTCGCGCGCGTCTTTCAAGCCAATGTCGGGATAACGGCCGATCGCGTACACGTTCTCCTTGCCGTGCAGGCGATACCTCATCCGCCAGTATTTAGCGGCAGGCTTGTTCGACTTCTGCGAGGCCTGAACATGCAGGTAAAGACCGGGTACCTCGCCGTCGGCGTACTTGCCGGGTTCAGCAATGGCACGCAAGAAGGCATCGCTGAGTTTACGCCGCAATGCAGGCGTGGGAAGGGTCGTCGTCATGTGCGGGTACTTTTTTTCGAAACGGAAAAAGTACCCCAAAATATACCCGCAGGCGTGTTGGAAATGAGCGGAATGCGACGGACGGCCTTGGACGTAAAATCAGATTACGAGCCTGATTTTATTGGCATTTTCGGATCTCGATGGAAGTCAGTCACAAGCTATCGGGGTCTCCGAAGAACATCTGTATCCGCGACCGCAACCACCGCTCCGCAGGATCATTATCCTGCGCCCCCCGCCACGCCATGTGCAGCTCGAAACTGCGCACCTCGATCGGCAGGTCCTCAGCCCGCAACCCCCCGGCAGCCGTCAACGCATCCGCCGTGTAATCCGGCACCGTGGCAACAATGTCGGTACCGGCCAGCAAACTCCCCAGCCCATTGAACTGCGGTACCGCGAGCACCACATGGCGCTTGCGGCCTATCTCGTCCAGGGCTTCGTCGATGAAACCGGACAGGTCACCGGCAAACGACACCAGGGCGTGCGGCCGGGCGCAGAAG
Organism: Pseudomonas sp. ITEM 17296; assembly: GCF_028895205.1. Classification (NCBI taxonomy): domain Bacteria; kingdom Pseudomonadati; phylum Pseudomonadota; class Gammaproteobacteria; order Pseudomonadales; family Pseudomonadaceae; genus Pseudomonas; species Pseudomonas sp. ITEM 17296. The sequence goes on from NZ_WJRS01000002.1 coordinate 255,384, forward strand.
TCGTCCAGGGTGATGCTGCCGGGCACGCTATCGGCGCGCAGCAGTTTCGGCTTGCTGCGGCGCAGCACCTTGCGCTTGGCATTGGCTGGCAGGTCGCTGGTGTAGCTGACGCCCACCGAGATTTCCCCTGAGGCGAGTAGCGTTGGCATCAGCAGGTAGTTGACCCGACGTACCACCAGCACGATACCCGGTGCTTCGGCACGGATGCGTTTGAGCAGTTGCGGCAGCAAGGCGAATTCGGCGTCGTCCGACAGGCCGATGCGGAACACAGCATTACTGGTAGCGGGGTCGAACTCGGCCGCGCGGCTGACGGCGGTAGAGATCGAGTCCAGCGCCGGGGAGAGCAGGGCGAAGATTTCATGCGCCCGCGCCGAGGGCTCCATGCTGCGGCCGGTGCGCACGAACAGGGGGTCGTCGAACAGGTTGCGCAGGCGCGACAGGGCCGCGCTGATGGCCGGCTGGCCGAGGAACAGTTTCTCGGCAGCACGGGTCACGCTACGCTCGTGCATCAGCGTTTCGAACACGATCAGCAGGTTGAGGTCTACACGACGCAGGTCGTTTCGATTCATCGGTGCGCTTCGCCTAAAGTGGGGCAGGGGTGAATCTTAAGGCCAAAGGCTGTTACCCTGCACCGATTTCCGGGGGCCAATTCAGATGAATGTCAGGTGCCCAATCGATGACAAGCATGTCGACTATTAATGACCACTGATGGTCTAACGGCCAAAGCCCGGATAAAGTCCGTGGTAATAGAGGTTCACAAGGCGAGGTATGCGATGTCCCGCATGATCCGTTTCCACAAGTTCGGTGCAGCCGATGTGCTCCGTTGCGAAGAGCAGGCCGAACCGTCGCCTGCCGCCGACGAGGTGCAGGTCCGCGTCGAGGCGATCGGCGTCAGCTGGTATGACGTGCTCTGGCGTCAGAACCTGGCACCGTCCCAAGCCCGCCTGCCGGCGGGGATCGGCCATGAGATGGCGGGTGTGGTGACAGCTGTCGGTGAAGGGGTCGAGGATATTGCGGTCGGTGACCGGGTCGCCAGCTTCCCGGCCACCAGCGCCAATGATCACCCGGTTTATGGCGACGTGATCGTGCTGCCGCGTACAGCCATCACCCGCTACCCGGCTATCCTCACGCCGATCGAGGCCAGCGTGCATTACACGCCGCTGCTGATTGCCTACTTCGCGTATGTCGACCTGGCCCGCGCCAAGGCAGGGCAAACCGCGTTGGTGACCGATGCCAGCCACTGCGCCGGGCCTGCGTTCGTGCAACTGGGCAAGGCGTTGGGGTTGAAGGTGTTTGCGGCCACCAAGGAGCCGGAACAGCGCGACTACCTGTTGGGCCTGGGGGCGGACAAGGTGATTGTGACCGAGGAGCAGGACCTGCTGCTGCAGGTTGGCAAATACACCGACGGGCGTGGCGTGGACATGGTCCTCGATGGCATGGGTGGGCCGCAGATGTCGCTTCTCGGCGATGTGCTCGCGCCCCGTGGCAGCCTGGTGCTGTACGGCCTGCAAGGCGGTAACCAGACGCCGTTTCCGGCCTGTGCGGCGTTTCAGAAGAACATCCAGTTCTATGTGCACTGTATCGGCAACTTTACCGGCAAGCCGGAGCTGGGCATCAGCCAGGACCAGGTCGCGCTGCAGCGGGCGCTGCGGGATATCAACCAGTTCACCGCCGATCAGTTGCTGACCCCGCAGATCATCAAGGTGTATCCCTTCGATCAGGTGGTCGAGGCGCATCGGTACATGGATGAATGCCCGTGTGGCGGGCGGGTGGTACTGGATATGGCACAGCCTTCCTGAAGGGGCGTTGAAGACCACAAGAACCCGGGCAACGTCCCGGGTTTTTTGTGCGTTGGTGGGTGCAATGCCCAAATGCTATATCCATAAAAAATCAGACGCATCCTACAATTAAAAAGTACGGAGACTACATATTTTAAGCCTTTGCTTTTTATTGTCGTAATATCTTGGAAGGAAATTCAAGTTGAATACTTGTGGTCCCCGGACCATTGTGTATTCCCGTGCTTGCTGAATGGTTTTTTTACGCTGATCTGTATCTTCTATTCGATATCCAACGCTCGATAATGGCCCAGTGATAGTTTGCGCAAGGAGCGTGGAATGAGCATGGCTATGCCCGAGTTAGGGCAGCGTATGGCAGCAGCCGGTCATCGGTGCGGCGCATTTTTTTCGATGGCTTGGCGACAGAGCAGTTCACGTCATTATTTCCCGTAGTTTGTAGGAAATTTCTTCAGGAAGGACGCATTGCACTGTTTGCAGTTGCCGGTGTGATGGATACATGAAGTTGATGAGGTGATTACGTGGGCGCTATACACGATCAGGCGATGCACTATATCTACCAGCAAGTGCTCGAGCGCTTGTTGAGCCATATGTCCCAGGCGCAACGTGCCTCCTTGCAGTTGCTGATTCAGCGATTGCTGGTGGCTGCCGGTGGGCCCGAATACATTGGCACGTTCCGTTTGCTGGTGTTGCAAGGGGCTGACCGGCGCAGTGCCCACCTGTTGGCCACCTTGCGTGCCGCCCAGTTGAGTATCGCCTTGCGCGCCCCTGTGACGTTTCAGTTGCGGGTACTGGTGGTCAACCTGCCTGCTGCCGGCAGTACCGTGCTGGAAAACCATGAACGCAGCTTCAATGCCTTGTTCATGCAGGATGACCCGCGGGTGCAACTGCAGATGACCGAAGGCTGTGAAGTCGTGCCTTTCAGCCGTCGGCAGTCGGCTACGCCGGAGCGCTGGGCACTGGCGCGCAATGCCATGCTGATGTTCGGCCACGGGGTCGATGCCAGGCCCGAAGCCCTGCTGGGCAGCCGGCTGCACCTGGAGCTGGCGGGCGCAGTGGGCCTTGCGCTGCAGGCGCAGCCGCGGGCCGATGTGCTGATTACTGCCGTACCTGCACGCCAGCGCCGCCGCTACCTGGCCTGGGCGCGGCGGAGCCTGCGCCTTGCAGGGGAGCGTGGCCCCCACGTCGTGCACCAGTGCCTGTCGGCATTGGCCAACGGGCTGGGCAGGTTACATGGGGTTGCCGGCTCACCCCTGGAGCGCGCAGACGCTTCAAGCAGCATGGCAACCGAGGAGGCGCCCTTGCGTGTAATCGCCATCGACGACCTGCTGCCACACCTGCTTGAGGACGAGCAGTTCGATCACATGCTGGGCTGCTGCTTCGATGCGGCTCAGGACGCCTGGCCCTTGGCGGCCTTTGTCGATTCGCGGGCCGTGGCGCAACTGCACGATTTGCGTGCGCGCAGCCTCGAGCCGCTGGTCCATCGGCCGGCACTACGCTTGGCAAGCCCTAGCAGCGACGGCGGGCAGCGCGAGCCAACCTCCGCGCACCTGGGCAAACCCTACGGCATCAGCCAGACCCAACTGGTGTGCCTGTTGTTCAGCCCTTTCGCCCGGCAGGGAAAAGGCCTTGAGCGTTTTTTAAAGTGCCGTCATCCCGACATGTTGGTGGCGTTGCCCTACCTGCACCGGGCCTTGCAGGGTAAGCCGTGCCCCGAGGCGGTGAAGGACTGGCTGGTGAACACCAGCGGCCTGGCGCTGGTACCGTTGCGGGCGATCTATGAGGGGGGCCTGCAACCGACGTCCAGGCGCTTGATGGCCAACCTGGCTCGCCGCGATGTGCACCTGAAGTGGCTGCCGCGCCCGCCCGCTGCAGGAAGGCCCGCCTTTGAGGGCTTGCCCTGATGGGCCGATCGGTAACCGGCGATTACGCCTATCGGAAGGTGTACCGCTACCTTGAAGCGCTGATCGATGAGGCACAAGGCCGTGAGCCATGGCGCTTGCCGTCGTTACGCACGCTTTCGCGGCGCTTGCGCGTATCGCTGGCCACTGTGCAGAGCGCCTACAGCTTGCTGGAGGATGAGGGCCGTGTGCATTGCGTGCCGCGGTCGGGTTACTTCGTGCGCGCCCACGCTGGCGGCTCGCCGGTGCAAGCGGTGGCTGGGCCATGGCATGTGCCCGCTCACTCGATGCTAGAGCGGTCGCTGTTTACCCATGAGCGGCGCCTGGCACGTCAGCGTGCGCGTGGCACCGCCCCGGTGGAAGAGGTCGGCGGTGCTCGGCTGCGCAATGCGTTGGCCGAGCGCTATACCCGTTCCTCCAGCCATTACTGGCGTGCCGAGGAGGTGCACCTTGCCCCTGACGTGCAGGCATTGGTGGAGGTGCTGCTGGCAGCGTTGGCCTTGCGCGGCGCCACCGTGCTGGTGCAATCGCCGTGCTGCTGGCCGGTGCTGCGCGCCTTGCAGCGCTGTGGCATGCGCGTGCTGGAGGTACCGTTGAGTAACAGCGGCACGGCGGATGTGCAGGCGCTGGCACGGCTGCTCAGTGCCGAGCCGGTGGGCATGCTGATCATGCCATCGTGCCTCAGCCTGCCCCAGGGCAGGCTGATGTCGCAGCACGACCAGCAACAGATTGGCCAACTGCTTGGCGACCACCCGGTGTGGTTGCTGGAAAACGACCTGGACAGCGAACTGTGTTACAGCGGGCCACCGAATGCGCGCCTGCGCGACTGGGTCGACCCACGCTGGCTGTTGGTGATGGGGTCGTTCGAGGCCGCAGTGGGGGGCGAAGCGCCTTACGCCTATGTGATGGGGCGTCATGCCGGCTTGGCCGAGGCGTTCGCCCAGCGTGCGTTTCAGCTGGCGCCGTTGCGGTTGCAGGCACTGGCTCACCTGCTTGGCAAAGGTGAAATCGAGACCCAGTTGGGGCGGCTGCGGGCAGAACTGCAACGGCGCATGGCGTGCTTTAGCCGGCAGCTCAAGCTTGAGCTGGGCGAACACGTGACCTTCGACATGCCTGAGGGCGGCTGGACCCTGTGGTTGCGCTCCCGCTGGCCGCTGCGACTGGATGACGTGGTAGCGGCGTTGTCAGGCAGCGCCCTGCGCGTGGTCCCGGGCGGGCAGCACAGCGCGGAGGTGCGTCATCAGCAATACCTGGCACTGACCTGGGTGGGCGAGGATCCAAATGCGTTGCAGCAGGCCCTGGAAAAACTGGCTCAAGCGCTGGAACTGCGCTGCGGCCGGCCAATAGGGCAGGGCGGCTCGCAGCACTTGAAATGAGGGCGAGCTACTGCTCCTGCCCCTGACGCAAACGGGTGCTGATCAGTGCCGCCACCACCAGCATCGCAGCAATGATCCACAAGCCGTTGCGGGTACTGCCGGTGGCCTCTTCGATCAGGCCCATCACCGACGGCCCGACAAACCCGCCAAACAGGCCGCAGGTGGTGACGAACGCCAGGCCCGCCGCCAGTGCGCTACCGCTCAGGCGGCTGGACGGGAAGACGAAGATGATCGACTGCACCACGAACAGCATCAAGGCGGTCAACGAAAAGCCGAGCAGCCCAATGAAGGAGTTGGACAGCGAAGCAAGCAGCAACCCGGCGGACATGGTCAGCAGACCAAAGAACAGTAGGGTACGGCAACGGCTGGGCGAGGTCGCCAGGCGTGGGAATGTGGCGGCGCCGATGGCGGCGGCGATCCAGGGTACCGAGGTCAGCAAGCCGACCTGGAAGGGCGACAGCGCGGCATAGGTGCCGATGATGCCTGGCAAGAAGAAGATCACGGTGTAGATGGTGATCTGGTGCACAAAATACACCGCAATCGCCAACCAGATCTGCTTGTCGCGAAACATTTGCCCCAGCTTGCTCTGTTGCGGCGCTGCAGCCCGTTCGGCACTCAGGCGACGCTCGATGTCCTGGGCATCGGCAGCGGACAGCCAAGGTGCCGACGCGGGGCCATCGGGCAGCTTCTTCCACACCACATAGGCCAGCGCCACCGCAGGCAGGCCCTCGAGCACGAACAGCCATTGCCAGCCGTGCCAGCCCAGCACGCCGTCCATTTCCAGCAGCGCGCCGCCCAGCGGCCCACTGAGGATGTTGGCCAGGCACACACCCAGCAGGAAGTAGCCGGTGGCGCGCGCACGCTGTTCGCGGTCGAACCAGTACGTCAGGTACAGCATGACGCCGGGGAACAGGCCGGCCTCAGCCACCCCGAGCAGCAGGCGCATGATGTAGAACGAGGTTTCCCCCTGGACGAACGCCATGCCCGCTGACAGCAGGCCCCAGGTGATCATGATGCGGGTGATCCAAAAGCGTGCGCCCACCCGGTGCATGATCAGGTTGCTCGGCACTTCGGCCAGGGCATAGGTGAGGAAAAACAGGCCGGCACCCAGGCCGTAGGCCGCCGCCGACAGGCCCAGGTCGATGCCCATGCTGGCCTTGGCCAAGGCGATGTTGGTGCGGTCGAGGAAGCTCATCACGTAGACGACGATGAGCAGTGGCATCAATTTGCGCAGCAACAGGCCGTTCAGGCGCTGTTCGGTAGCGACGGCAGGCGCGGTGGCCGCTGTCGTGCCGGTGAGGATTGTCATTGTTTTTTTCCCCGTGATAAGTGCTGGTGGTGTGCCGCGCTTGCGGCGGCACACTCAGGTCGGTAGGTCAGGAACGGTTGATGTCGAGCCACACCGCGCCGTTGGGGTACTGGTAGCGCTCCAGGGTGTCAGCGTGCATTTCAATGCTGTAGCCCGGGCGCTGTGGCGGCATGTAGCGGCCGCGATGGATCACCACCGGGTCGAGGAAGTGTTCGTGCAGGTGGTCGACGTATTCCAGCACCCGGTTGTGCAGCGATGCCGAAACGGCGATGTAGTCGAACAAGGCGATGTTCTGCACATATTCGCACAGACCGACCCCGCCGCCATGCGGGCAGACCGGCACATCGTACTTGGCCGCCATCAACAGCACGATCAGCACCTCGTTCAGGCCACCCAGCCGGGCCGCGTCCAGCTGGCAGAAGTCCAGTGCGCCCGCCTGGAACATTTGCTTGAACATCACCCGGTTGTGGCAGTGCTCGCCGGTGGCCACGCCGATGGGCGCGATACGCTGGCGGATGGCTGCGTGGCCGAGGATGTCGTCGGGGCTGGTGGGTTCTTCGATCCACAGGGGCTCGAAGGCGGCCAGGCGGCGCATGTTGGCCACCGATTCATCGACGCTCCAGACCTGGTTGGCGTCCATCATCAGGGTGCGTTCCCAGCCGATTTCGTCCCGCAGGATGCTGGCGCGGCGAATGTCTTCTTCCAGGTCGGCGCCGATTTTCTGCTTGATGTGGGTCCAGCCGTCGGCGACCGCTTCGCGGGCCAAGTGGCGCATTTTTTCTTCGCTGTAGCCGAGCCAGCCGGGGGCGGTGGTGTAGCCGGGGTAGCCTTCGCGCAGCATTTGCGCTTCGCGCTGGGCCTTGCCTGGCACCTGACGGCGGAGCAGGGCGATGGCTTCCTCGGGGGTCAGCACGTCGGTGACGTAGCTGAAGTCCAGGCAGCGCACCAGTTGCTCTGGGGTCATGTCGGCCAGCAACTTCCACACCGGTTTGCCTTCGTGCTTGGCCCACAGGTCCCACACGGCGTTGATGATGGCGGCGGTGGCCAGGTGGATCACGCCTTTCTCGGGGCCAAGCCAGCGCAACTGGCTGTCACCCACCGTGAAACGGTGCCAGAACGCGCCCATGTCGGCGGTGATTTCTTCCAGGGTCAGGCCGACGATCATCGGTGCCAGCGATTGCACCGCCGCCGCGCAGATTTCGTTGCCGCGGCCGATGGTGAAGGTCAGGCCATGGCCTTCGAGGGCGTCGGCGTCGGTGTGCAGCACGACGTAGGCGGCCGAGTAGTCAGGGGCGCTGTTCATGGCGTCGGAGCCGTCCAGCGACAGCGAAGTCGGGAAGCGGATGTCACGGACGCTCAGGTGGGTAATGCGTATGCTCATGGCGGACTCTTGTTCTGGTCAGGCAGTGGGAGACTCGACTGTAGGTTGTCGAGCGATATAGGCATAATCGCCAATTCCTAAGTAGGGATATCGGAATTGATATGTCTCAAATGCCCGCAGACAGCCCAGCGCTGCCGCAAAACCTTGGCACATTGAAGATCTCCAGCCGCCAGATCACCTTGCTCAACGCCCTGGGCGAGTTCGGCAACCTGCGCCGTGCCGCCACTGCGATGCACACCACTCAACCGGCGGCCAGCCTGCTGCTGCAGCAACTGGAAGAACGTCTGGGTGTGCGCCTGTTCGAGCGCCTGCCGCGTGGCATGCAGCCAACGCTGTATGGCGAGGTGATGATCCGCTACGCGCAGAACGCGCTGCACGAGTTCGAACATGCCCAGGCACAGATCGCCGAACTGGCGCGCGGTGCCTTGGGCCTGGTGCGGGTGGGCAGTGTGATGGGGCCGGTGCCCGGTTTGCTGACCAAGGCGGTGCTGGCCTACAAACGCGATCACCCCAAGGTGCGTATCTCGCTCGAAGTCGGCACCAGTGACACCTTGTTGCCGGCGCTGCTGCGCGGTGATTTCGACATGGTGGTCGGGCGCCTGCCCGACCAGAGCGACAGCCAGGACCTGAACATCGAACTGTTCGAGGGCGGTGAGCAGATGCGCGTCATCGCCCGCGCCGGCCACCCCTTGGCCGACGCCAAGGCGTTGCAGCTGGCCGACCTGGTGGCCCTGACCTGGATCCTGCACCCCATCGGCAGCCCCATGCGCCGCCGGGTCGAAAGTGCCTTGCAGGCGGGCGGCATGGTGCAGTCGCTGGACATTGTCGAGACCGCCTCGATCCTGGCCACCACCGCGATGCTGGAGGCCTCCGAGATGATTGCGGTGGTGCCCAACGATGTGGCCGAGCATTATGCGCGCTACGGCATGGTCGCCATCCTGCCGGTAGAGCTGCCGATCTCGATGGCCAACCTGGGCTTGCTGACCTTACGCTCGCGCCCCAACTCCGTGGCCCTGGACAGGTTGCTGCAGTACCTGCGCACGCAATAGCCCTGCCTTTACACCTTTTCGAGGTTGCCCTCTGATGCCGTCGGACATTACCCACTCCAGCTTCTGCAACTGGGTCCGCTACAAGCACTTGGTGCTGATCGACACCCTGGCACGCACCCGCAACATGCACGCCACCGCTACGCGGATGAACCTCAGCCAGCCGGCGCTGAGCAAAATGCTGCGTGACCTGGAGGAGCAGTTTGGCTTCGCCTTGTTCGAGCGCCTGCCACGCAGCATGCCGCCCACCGAACTTGGCGAATATGTGGTGCGCTACGCCCAAGGGGTGTTGGGCGACTCGCAGCAGTTTGTCGACCAGGTCAACCGGCTGCGCAAGGGCGGGCACGGGTTCATCCGCGTGGGTGGCATTTTTGCGGCCACCCCCGTGGTGCTTCCTCAAGCCATTGCCGCCATCAAGGCACGCAGCCCGTTGCTCTCGATCGAAGTGGTCGAGCACTCCAGTGACCACCTGTTGGCCATGCTGGAGCAGAACAAACTCGACATCATGATCGGCCGCTTCACGGAAGAACGCTTCAGTCAGCTGTTCGATTATCAGCCCCTGGAGCCCGAGCCCTTCAGCCTGGTGGTCAACAACCGCCACCCGCTCAATGCACTGGCCAGCACCCCGGTGGAGGCACTGGGTGAGTGGCCCTGGGTGCTTTACCCCGTGGGCACGCCAATTCGCAATCGCTTGGAGCAGGCCTTCAGGGTGGCCGGCATTGCCACACCGGCAGACAGCGTCGAGACCATCTCGATGCCGATGTTCCTGCAGTTGCTGCAATCGGGCCCGATGATCGCGATGCTTCCCAGGTCGATGGTCGCCGCACAGCTGAGCAGCGGCCAGTTCAAGGAACTGCAGAGCCCCTTGCACCTGCCCGCGCTGGAGTACGGCATCGTTACCCGCAAGGACGAGCCGCTGACCCCGTCGGCCCACGCGTTCGTCGAGATTCTGCTCGACTTCGCGCAGCAGCGACGTGTCGCGCAGGGCACAATAAGCGATTGATAAAACACCACCGATAGACGGTATCGATAACCCTGGGTTATCGCTTGATCGGATCATCTCATTGGGAATGTTGCGCAAGGCTTCTTACAGTGGTCGCAGATTCGCCCGGTATCGAACGGGCGACGCCATAACAAGAAGTCAGCCGCACCGCCCTGAGAGGTCCCATGCAACTGATTGCCCGCTCTGGTGACCTTGCCGTCATCCGCCTCAACCCGCTGGACAACGTTCTCATCGCCCGCCAGGCACTGCCTGAAGGCCTGCTCCTGGACGCAGAAGCGATCACCGTACGCCAGGCGATCCCCTCAGGCCATAAAGTCGCCACCCAGCGCGTGGAGCAGGGCCAGCCCCTGCGCCGCTATGGCCAGATCATCGGTTTTGCTTCACAGGCCATCGACGCCGGCGACCATGTTCACGTGCACAACGTGCAGATGGGTGATTTTGCCCGCGACTATGCCTTTGGCGTCGATGCCCGCAGCACGCCGGTCGCTGAGGCGGTGTTCCAGGGCATTGTCCGTGCCGATGGCCGGGTAGCCACCCGCAACTACATTGGCATTCTCACCTCGGTGAACTGTTCGGCGACCGTGGCCCGGGCCGTGGCCGACCATTTCCGCCGCGACATCCACCCCGAAGCGCTGGCCGACTACCCGAACATCGACGGCGTGGTGGCCTTGACCCACGGTGCCGGCTGCGCAGTAGACCCTTCCGGTGAAGCCTTGGGCCTGTTGCGTCGGACCTTGGCCGGCTATGCCGTACACCCCAATTTCGCGGCCGTGCTGATCATCGGCCTGGGGTGTGAAACCAACCAGATCGAAAGCCTGCTGGAGACCCAAGGGCTTACCACCAGCACGCAACTGCGCGCCTTCACCATCCAAGGCATTGGCGGCACCTCGAAGACCATCGCCGCCGGTATCGAGCAGGTCAAGGCGCTGTTGGCCCAAGCCAACCAGGTTGAACGCGAGCCGGTCAGCGCACGCCACTTGATCGTTGGCCTGCAGTGCGGTGGCTCCGATGGCTACTCGGGGATCACCGCCAACCCCGCGTTGGGCAATGCCGTCGACCGCCTGGTGGCGGCCGGTGGCACCGCGATTCTGTCTGAAACGCCCGAAATTTATGGCGCTGAGCACCTGCTGACCCGTCGCGCCGTAAGCCGCGAAGTCGGCGAGAAGCTGGTGGCGCGCATCCACTGGTGGGAAGACTACTGCCAGCGCATGAACGCTGAACTGAACAATAACCCGTCGGCCGGCAACAAGGCGGGCGGCCTGACCACCATCCTCGAGAAGTCGCTGGGTGCGGTGGCCAAGGCCGGCTCCAGCAACCTGGTCGACGTCTACCAGTACGCCGAAGCGGTACGCGCCCATGGGCTGGTGTTCATGGACACGCCGGGCTACGACCCGGTCTCGGCCACCGGCCAGGTCGCGGGCGGCGCCAACCTGATTGCCTTCACCACTGGCCGCGGTTCGGCCTACGGCTGCGCCCCGGCGCCGTCGATCAAGCTGGCGACCAACAACCGGGTGTTCGAGCACCAGGAAGAGGACATGGACGTCAACTGCGGTGGCATCGCCGACGGCTCCACCAGCATCGAAGAGCGTGGCGCGTACATCTTCGAACAGATGCTGCGCATCGCCTCTGGCGCGCGCAGCAAAAGCGAACAGCACGGCTACGGGCAGAACGAGTTCGTGCCCTGGCAGATCGGCGCCGTGACCTGATCGACAGCCCACTCCTGAATTTGAGGCAACCTTTTATGCACGTTAGCGGATACAACTTCATTGCAGGCCAGCGCAGCGCGCTGGGCCAGACCCTGGTCTACAGCGTCGACGCCCACACCGGCGAGCGCCTGCCCGGCGGTTTCTATCAGGCCACCCTGGCCGAAGTCGACAACGCTGTGGGCGCGGCCTCGGCGGCTTTCCCGCTGTTTCGTAACCTGCCAGCGGTGCGCCGCGCCGAGTTCCTGGAGGCCATTGCCGACGAGCTCGACGCCCTCGGCGAAGACTTCATTGCCTTGACCTGCCAGGAAACGGCCCTGCCTACTGCCCGGATCCTGGGCGAGCGGGGGCGTACCAGCGGGCAAATGCGCCTGTTCGCCCAGGTGCTGCGCCGTGGCGACTTCTATGGCGCCCGCATCGACCAGGCCCTGCCTGCCCGCACGCCGTTGCCACGCCCAGACTTGCGCCAGTACCGCATCGGTGTGGGCCCGGTGGCGGTGTTCGGCGCCAGCAATTTCCCGCTGGCGTTCTCCACGGCGGGTGGCGATACCGCAGCAGCCCTGGCGGCCGGTTGCCCGGTCGTCTTCAAGGCCCACAGCGGCCACATGGCCACTGCCGAACGCGTAGCTGAAGCGCTGGTTCGTGCTGCCGAACGGACGAACATGCCAGCCGGTGTGTTCAACATGATCTTCGGTGGCGGGGTTGGCGAGGCCCTGGTCAAGCACCCCGGCATCCAGGCAGTCGGGTTTACCGGGTCGCTCAAGGGTGGGCGTGCGCTGTGCGACATGGCGGCGGCACGGCCGCAGCCGATTCCGGTGTTCGCCGAAATGTCGAGCATCAACCCAGTGCTGGTGCTGCCCCAGGCCTTGGCCTCGCGCGGTGCGCAACTGGCCAAGGACCTCACCGCGTCGGTGGTGCAGGGCTGTGGCCAGTTCTGCACCAACCCGGGCTTGGTCCTGGGCATTCGCTCGCCCGCGTTCAGTGCCTTTGTCGAGCAGTTGGCCGGGCACATGGCAGAGCAAGCGCCGCAGACCATGCTCAACGCTGGCACCCTGGGCAGCTATGGCAAGGGCCTGCAGGCTTTGATTGCCCACCCTGGGGTCAAGCGGTTGAGTGGCCAGGCGCAACGCGGTAACCAGGCCCAACCGCACTTGTTCGAGGCCGATGTCAGCCTGCTGCTGGAGCAGGACGAGTTGCTTCAGGAAGAAGTGTTCGGCCCGTGCACGGTGGTGGTTCAAGTTGCCGATGAAGCCGAGCTTATGCGCGCGGTGGCAGCCTTGCGCGGCCAACTGACCGCCACGCTGCTGGCGGACGATGCCGACCTGGCGGCCTACGGCTACTTGCTGGGTGCATTGGAAGTAAAGGTCGGTCGCGTGCTGCTCAATGGCTACCCCACCGGGGTCGAGGTGTGCGATGCCATGGTCCACGGCGGCCCATACCCGGCCACTTCGGACGCCCGCGGCACCTCGGTTGGCACCCTGGCCATCGACCGCTTCCTGCGCCCGGTGTGCTACCAGAACGTGCCTGACGCCTTGCTGCCCGCCGCCTTGCAGAACGCCAACCCATTGGGCATCCAGCGCCTGGTGGACGGCAAGCCCAGCACCGCAGCCCTGAACTGACCGTGGAGTGACAGGCATGACGCAAACCAGACGCTATGACGTGCAGGCGCTAACCCGGTTCGTCGAGCAACTGTTCGAAAAAGCCGGTGCCGATGCCGAGGTCGCCCAGGTGGTGACCCAGGTATTGCTCGAAGGCGAACTGCTGGGCCATCGCACCCACGGCCTGAACCTGGTCAGCCGCTATATTGGCGGCATGCTCAGCGGGCAGATCAAGGCGCAGGCCCAAGCGCTGGAGCAGGTGTCGGACAGCGGCATTTCCAGTCTTTTCGACGGCCATTACGTACTTGGCCCGTACTGTGTCAGCCGGGCCCTCGACTGCGCGTCCAAAGGGGCCAGCGCACAGGGCATCGGCATTGCCGTGGTGCGCCGGGCTGCGCACATTGGCTGCCTGGCGGCTTACCTCAAGCCTTATACCGACCGTGGCCTGGTGGCCATGGTGTATTCCTCGGACCCGTCCGTGGGGCTGGTCTGTGCCCATGGTGGGGTCGACCCAGTGTTCACGCCCAACCCGATTGCCGCCGGCATTCCGACCCAGGGTGAGCCGATCCTGCTGGACGTGAGCATGTCTACGGTGACCCTCGGCCTGGTCGGGCAGTGCCGTGATGCCGGTAGCCGGCTGCCGCACCCGGTGCTGATGAGCAACGATGGCCACCTGAGCGATGACCCGCGTGACTTCTTCACCACGCCCCAGGGCAGCATTCTGCCACTGGGTGGTCAGGCCTTTGGCCACAAGGGCTTTGCCCTGGCAATCCTGGTCGAGGCACTGACCTCGGCATTGGCCGGCCATGGCCGCAAGGACGCCCCGGACCAGTGGGGCGCGTCGGCCACCGCGGTGGTCATCGACCCGCGCTTTTTCGGCGGCCTGCAAGCGTTTACCGACGAAACCACCTTCCTTGGCCGGTTGATCGTGGCCAGCCGACCGGTAGACCCCGAGCGCCCGGTGCGCCTGCCTGGGCAAGCCGGCCTGGCGTTGCGCCGGCAAGCCTTGGCGCAGGGCCTGAGCCTGTCGCAGGCAGTGCTCGACGACCTCGACCAGTTGGCCGAGCAGTTGCAGCTGGCGACCCGTTCGCAGGCGCTTTCCCAATGAATGACAATGACAACAAGGGTGCACCCATGACAGACCAATCGAATGCCAACCAGCCACTGCCGCTAAGCCACGACCTTGCCGTGTTCGACACCGGCAGCTGGGTGGGGCGCGTCTGGCTGCCGGATCAAGGCCCCGCCGTGGTGCTGGTCAAGGCCGGCGCCGTGCACGATATCAGCGCCCATGTGGCGACGGTTTCGGCCCTGCTGGAAGTGGCCGACCCGGTGGCCTACCTGCGTGCGTTGCCATTGGCCGACGCGTTGATCGAGTTGCCGGCGCTGCTGGCCAACAGCGACCCTGGTCAACGTGACGCGCGCTTGCCTTGGCTGTTGGCACCGATCGACCTGCAAGCAGTGAAGGCCGCCGGCGTCACCTTCGCCGCCAGCTTGCTGGAGCGAGTGGTGGAGGAGCAAGCCAAGGGCGACCCGGCCAAGGCCGATGCCATTCGCGACACCCTGGCCAGCCGGATCGGTGCGGACCTCTCGCAGATCATCCCGGGCTCTGCTCAGGCCGAAGCGCTGCGCAAGGTCCTGGTGGAGCAGGGCCTGTGGTCGCAATACCTGGAGGTGGGCATCGGCCCGGATGCCGAAGTCTTCACCAAGGCGCAGCCACTGTCGGCGGTCGGGCACGGTGCCGACATCGGTATCCACCCCAAGTCGAGCTGGAACAACCCGGAACCGGAAGTGGTACTGGCGGTGTCGAGCGACGGCAGCATCAAGGGCGCCATGCTCGGCAACGATGTCAACCTGCGCGACTTCGAAGGGCGCAGTGCCTTGCTGCTGTCCAAGGCCAAGGACAACAACGCCTCCACCTCGCTGGGGCCATTGCTGCGCCTGTTCGACGAAAGCTTCAGCCTGGACGATGTGCGTAACGCCGAAGTGGACCTGCGTGTCGAGGGCCAGGACGGCTTCATCCTGTCCGGCCGCAGCTCCATGCGCCAGATCAGCCGCGACCCCCAGGACCTGGTGCAGCAGACCCTCAACGAAAACCACCAGTATCCCGACGGCCTGGTGCTGTTTCTCGGTACCCTGTTCGCGCCCAAGCAGGACCGCGATCAGCCAGGCAACGGTTTTACCCACAAGCCCGGCGACCTGGTCGCCATCAGCAACGCGCAACTGGGCACCCTGTGCAACCGCGTCACCACCAGCGACCTCGCGCCGCAGTGGGGCTTCGGCCTGCGTGCGCTGATCGACAGCCTGAGCCGGCGCGGCCTGCTCGAGGCGGCGGTAACTGCGCGTCAACCTTGAGGGTTGCCGCACCAAGGATGAACGCAACAGGACCGACGGATCGCCAGGGCGCTGAAGGCGCTGCAACAATAATAATAAAGGCCACCCAATGAACCCTATGAAGAAGTATCAGCGCCTCACCGTTGTCTTCCTGCTGTTGATTGGCATCGTCAACTACCTGGACCGTAGTGCGCTGTCGATCGCCAACACCTCGATCCAGAAAGACATGATGATCAGCCCCTCGCAGATGGGCATTCTGTTGTCGGCCTTCTCCATTGCTTATGCCTTTGCCCAGTTGCCGATGGGCATGATCATCGACCGCCTGGGCAGCAAGATCGCCCTCGGCGCCTCGTTGCTGGCCTGGTCGGTGGCCCAGGCCACCTTTGGCATGGTCAGCAGCTTTGCCGGTTTCATGGGCTTGCGCGTGTTGCTGGGGATTGGCGAGGCGCCGATGTTCCCTTCGGCGGCCAAGGCCTTGTCGGAATGGTTCGATGCCAACGAACGCGGCACCCCGACCGGTATCGTCTGGTCCTCGACCTGCCTTGGCCCATGCCTGGCGCCCCCCTTGCTGACGCTGTTCATGGTCAATTTCGGCTGGCGCGGCATGTTCATCATCACCGGGTTGATCGGTGTGGTGCTGGCGGTGTGCTGGTTGAGCTTCTACAAGAGCAAGGCGCAGTACCTGGCTGAGCTCGCTGCGCAAGGTAAACCGTTGCCTTCCGAGTACAAGCAGCCGCTGCCTGCGGCCAATCCACAGGCGCCGAAGGTGTCGTACTTTGCGGGTTGGCTCGACTTGTTCAAGCACCGCAG
Organism: Pseudomonas sp. ITEM 17296; assembly: GCF_028895205.1. NCBI lineage: Bacteria > Pseudomonadati > Pseudomonadota > Gammaproteobacteria > Pseudomonadales > Pseudomonadaceae > Pseudomonas > Pseudomonas sp. ITEM 17296. The sequence goes on from NZ_WJRS01000002.1 coordinate 271,635, forward strand.
CACTTGGGGGGCGGTACTGGGCTTCATGGGCGTGATCTACATGCTCTGGTTGCACCTGACCTGGCTGCCCGGCTACTTCGAGCGTGAGCACGGCCTGGACCTGTACAAGACTGCCTGGGTGGTTTCGCTGGCCTATGGCTTCGGCGCGGCGGGCACGATCGTCGCCGGGCGCTTCTGCGACTTGCTGGTCAAACGCGGCATGAGCATTCTTGGCAGCCGCAAATTCAGCGTGATCACCGGCCTGGTGCTGGCGGCGCTGTTCACCTTGCCGCTGTCCTTCGTCAGTGGCCTGACCGGCTGTGTGGTCCTGCTTTGCCTGGCGCTGTTCAGCATCAACATGGCCAGTGCCACCGCGTGGATGATCGTCAACACCATCGTCGACAGCCCGCGGGTGGCGTCGTTTGGCTCGATCCAGAACTTCGGCGGCTACATTGCGGGCTCCGTGGCACCGATCGTCACCGGCTTCAGCATCCAATACTCGGGCTCGTTCAACACGGCATTCATGATCAGCGCGATCGTGGCACTGTGCTCGGCGGTGGCTTACTTCCTGCTGCTGAAGGCACCGATCGGCAGTGCAAAGGCCGAGGCGGGGCCGATGGTTGGGGTGACCGAGTAACAGCCCTACTGCGCCACTGGACCTACGGCACTTGTCAGGTGTGGGTATCTGTATGTATAACCAGTACCCACATTCACTGCCCGACCTTGCCCCGTGATCGCCCATTCTGTCGACGACCCGTTCTATTACCTGCATAACTTCCGCCAGGTGCTGCTATGGGTCGAGCAGCGCTATGACGACCTGCTCGATGACCAGGAGCTGGCGTTCATCCAGGCGTTTGCGCAATTGGACGCGCCGGCGCAGGCCTTGATGGTGCGTATGGTCATGCGCAAGGGCGAGCTGTTTCGCAGTGACAAGCTGACCTATGCCGAGATCGGCGATACCGCGCTGGCCTTGCAGCCGTTGCAGGCGTTGGGTTGGGTTCGGGAGCCTGCGCATCTGGAGCTGGAGCAGTTGTTCAGCTTGCTGCGCAAGGACGAACTGGCGTCGTGCTTCGCCGCCCAATTGAGCCGGCCGCGCGCCGCCAAGCACGACTTGCTCGCGCAGCTTCAACCCCTGGGGCTAACGGCCAGGCCGTTGCAGGCCTGGTTCCCCGGCTGCGACGTGCGCATTTTCCAGTGGTGCCTGCAGCCCCTGTGTGACCGCATGCGCCTGTTGTTCTTTGGCAACCTTTACCAGGATTGGTCGGACTTCGTACTCGCCGACCTGGGCTTGCTGCGCTACGAGCACGTGCCTTTCAGCACCGATTCGCGCGCCTTGCGCCATCGCGCCGAGGTCGATCTGGCCATGGCCTTGCACCAGTGCGCCGAGCGGCTGGAGCAGGGCGATGACCCGCTGTCGATTATGGGGGCGATGGCAGGGCTGCACAGTGACAACCCTTGGTTGGCCCGGCGCCATGCGCGCCTGCTGTTTGCCCTGGGCCAGCAATGCGAGCGCCAGGGCAACTGGGACCAGGCCATGGCTGTCTACGGCCAGTGCAGCCATGCGCAAGCGCGAATCCGTCAGGTGCGTGTACTGGAACGTAGTGAACAATGGCCGCAGGCCCATGCACTGGCACAGCAGCTGGCCGCGGCCCCGGCCAATGCGCTGGAGGTGCAGGCGCTCGAACGCATGCTGCCGCGCCTGGCCCGCAAACTCGGCGGCCCGCCACAACGTCGCCAGCGTGCTGCGCCGCTGCACTTGATCGAACTTGAGCTGCCGCGTGAACACGCAGCCCTGGGTGTGGAGGAGGCTGTGCGCCAGCACTTGGCCGAGGCCGGCGGGCAGGTCCATTACGTGGAAAACACACTGTTCAACAGCTTGTTCGGTCTGCTGTGCTGGGAGGCGATCTTCGCGCCGGTACCGGGTGCCTTTTTCAACCCGTTCCAGGCCGCGCCACAAGACCTGCACGACAGCGACTTCCAGCAACGGCGCAGTGCGCTGTTCGACCGCTGCCTGGGGCGGCTCGACGAGGGTAGCCACCGCCAGGCCATTCTCGATTGCTACGCCGCCAAGCACGGCCTGCAGTCGCCGTTCGTGTTCTGGCCGATGCTCAGCGAAGCCTTGCTCGAACAGGCACTGGCTTGCCTGCCTGCCGCGCACCTGAAGCAGTGCTTCCTGCGCCTGTTGCAGGACATCCGCAACAACCGCGCCGGGATGCCTGATCTGATCCAGTTCTGGCCCGAGCAGGGCGGCTACCGCATGGTCGAGGTCAAGGGGCCGGGCGACCGCCTGCAAGACAACCAATTACGCTGGCTAGAGTTCTGCCGTGCCCAAGGTTTGCCCGTGGCAGTGTGCCATGTGCGCTGGAGCGAGGCGGCGTGAGCTACAGCGTGGCGGTGCGCGCCCTGTGCGAGTTCAGTGCCAAGGTTGGCGACCTGGACCTGCGCTTCACCCCGTCGCCCACGGCCCAGGAAGGCATCGAGGGGCACCGTCGGGTAGTGGCGCGGCGTGCGGCTGATTACGAGTCGGAAGTGGCCCTTGAGGGGCAGTTTGAAAGCCTGCGGGTGCGAGGCCGGGCCGACGGTTACGACCCCAATTGCAACCGCTTGGAAGAGATAAAGACCTACCGCGGCGACCTTGCGCGCCAGCCGGCCAACCATCGCCAGCTGCACTGGGCCCAGGCCAAGGTCTACGCCTGGTTGATGTGCCAAGCGCGGCAATTGCCGGCCATCGAAGTGGCCCTGGTGTACCTGGACGTGGACAGCGACGGCCAGACGCTGATCAGCGAGCACCACACGGCTGCCGCGCTGCAAGCGTTCTTCGAAACCCAGTGCCGCTGCTTTCTGGCTTGGGCGCAGCGTCAGCAAGGCCGACTGGCCGAGCGTAACCGCGATCTGCAGGCGCTGGGGTTTCCCTATGCGCAATTCCGCCAGGGCCAGCGGCAACTGGCCGAGACCCTGTACAAGGCCGTCAGCACCGGCCGCTGCCTGATGGCCCAGGCCAGTACCGGTATCGGCAAGACCCTGGGCACCTTGTTCCCATTGCTCAAGGCGATGGTGCCGCAGCAGCTCGACAAAGTGTTCTTTCTGACGGCCAAGACGCCGGGCCGGGCGCTGGCCCTCGATGCCATGCGCCAGATCACCGATGCCACGCCGCAACCGGCCTTGCGCACCTTGGAGCTGATCGCCCGCGACAAGGCCTGCGAGTACCCCGACAAAGCCTGCCATGGCGAGTCCTGCCCGTTGGCGCAAGGCTTCTACGACCGCCTGCCCGCCGCGCGCGAGGCTGCAGCAGCGGTGCCGTTGCTGGACCGTGCCAGCCTGCGCGAGGTGGCCTTGGCGCATCAGGTTTGCCCTTATTACCTGGGCCAGGAAATGGCCCGCTGGGTCGACCTGGTGGTGGCTGATTACAACTATTACTTCGATGCCCATGCCTTGCTGTTCGGCTTGGCCCAGGCTAACCAATGGCGGGTGGGGGTGCTTGTGGACGAAGCGCACAACCTGGTCGAGCGCGGTCGCGGCATGTACAGCGCCAGCCTCGATCAAGGCCAGTTGCTCGCCTTGCGCCAGAGCAAACCGCAAGGGCTCACCCATGCGCTGGACCGCCTCAACCGGCAGTGGAACGCGTTGTACAAAGAGCAGCGTGCACCGTATCAGGCCAGCGAGCAGTTGCCGGAGGCCTTCATACGCGCCCTGCAGCAGTGCATCGGGCTGATCCAGGAGCGCATGAATCAGGCGCCAGCCGAGGTAGATGCGCAGGTGCTGCAGTTCTTCTACCAGGCGTTGCAGTTCAGCCGGGTGGCTGAATTGTTCGACGAGCATTTCATCTTCGACATCAGCCAGCGCGAAGGCCAGCGCAAGCGGCGCCTGGCCACCCTGTGCCTGCGCAATGTCACCCCGGCGCGGCTGCTGGCCCCACGCATGCAGGCGGCGCGCAGTGTGACGCTGTTTTCCGCCACGCTGAGCCCTCGGCATTTCTACAGCGACTTGCTCGGCATGCCGGCCGACACGGCCTGGCTGGAAGTGGCAGCGCCGTTTCGCGCCGAACAACTCGAAGTACGCATCGCCAGCCAGGTCTCGACCCGTTACCGAGAACGCCAGGCTTCGCTGGCGCCAATCGTCGCGCTGATCGCCGAGCAGTACCAGCGCATGCCCGGTAACTACCTGGCCTTTTTCAGCAGTTTCGAATACCTGCAGCAGGTGGCCGGCTTGTTGGCAGAGCGGCATGCAGACATCCCCCTGTGGGCGCAGGCGGCAGGCATGGATGAAGAGGCGCGTCAGGCATTTCTCGATCGCTTCGTGGCGGATGGCTGCGGGGTGGGTTTTGCGGTGCTGGGGGGCGCGTTCGGGGAAGGGGTCGATTTACCCGGCACGCGCTTGATCGGGGCGTTTGTCGCGACCCTCGGGCTGCCCCAGGTCAACCCTGTCAACGAGCAGTTCAAGCAGCGCCTGGGGCGCCAGTTTGGCGCAGGCTTTGATTACGCCTACCTCTACCCAGGCGTGCGCAAGGTCATTCAGGCGGCGGGCAGGGTCATTCGGGGGGATCAGGACCAAGGCGTGTTGGTGCTGATCGACGAACGTTTTGCCGAACCGCGGGTTCAGCAGATGTTTCCCAGTTGGTGGCGGTCGGGCGGTGCGTGACGCTTGCCGCTGCCCTTGGCGCCGTTCACCGCTGGTCAAACTGTGGACGGGTAGGCGGGCTTGGGTTCGTTATGCGGGCGTCAGTTGGGGTAACATTACCCTCCGCGCCGTCTTCAAACCCCTTGAATATCAAGGTGATGGCACTGCTCCAAGCCCGAATGGCCATGCGTTGGCATTTGGGCTTGCTTTCATGTCGAATAGACTCGCTTCACGCTTTGGCTGCCCCCGTACCGGTCAAGCGTCGCTACAGGATTCACGTTGTGACCGATCTCTCGAAAAACCCGCTGCTGCAGTACATGGCCCGCCTGGCGCCGTCGAGCCAGCAAACCATGCGCTACATCCTTCAGGACGCGGCCGACCGGCTGGGTTTCGTCGACTGCAACCTTGTTGATGTACCGTGGCACTTGCTTGAACCTGGGCATGTGATCGGCCTGGTAGCGGCATTGCGTGAGGATGGTTACGCCCCTAACAGTTCGTCGCTGTATGTGAATGCGGTGCGTGGGGTGATGAACGAGGCATGGCGCCAGGGCCTGATCGACCATGAGCAGCTGTTGAGGATCCGCGAGGTCAAGCCGGCGACCGGTAGCCGCCTGCCACCGGGGCGCAACCTGCGGCGCAGCCTGATCCGTGAGTTGATGGACGTGTGCGCGGCCGACCCTCGGCCGCAAGGTGTGCGCGACGCAGCGATCATTGCCTTGCTGTACGGCACCGGCATGCGCAAGTCGGAGTCGGTCGACATCGACCTGGACCAGGTCGACTTCGATGCTCGCAGCCTGCAGGTACTGGGCAAGGGCAACCGGCAGTTGATCAAGTATGCGCCGCCTTGGGCGTTCGAAAAGCTGCAGGCGTGGCTGGACCTGCGTCGCAACGATTTGCCGGAGGGGGCAGCGGACGACCCGTTCCTGTTCAACCGCATTCGCCGGGGCAACCACATTACCCGCGCCCGCATCACCAAGCATGCGATCTACTACATTGCGCGCCAACGCGGTGCCCAGGTGGGTGTGAAGATCATGCCCCATGATTTTCGCCGTGCATTCATCACCCGGGTTATTGAAGAGCACGACCTGTCGATTGCCCAGAAGCTCGCGCACCATGCCAATATCCAGACCACGGCCAGTTACGACCGCCGAGATGACAACGAACGGCGGCGGGCGGTAGACCGCTTCGATTACTGAAGCCTCACTGCATAGCTGTCTGTAGGAGCAGCCTTGTGCTGCGAAGAGGCCGGTGTAAGCAGTGGAGATTGCAGGTGCTCACTCCGGCCTCTTCGCAGCACAAGGCTGCTCCTACAAAAAAAGCTCATTACATTCCGGCACCGAAACAGGGCCTTCGTGCGCCCTCGCTTTGTGCGCGCCACCCCTGTGTGCCCGATGCCAGAGCGGTCGCGCTGTCGATTTCATTTTTGTTCACCTGCGTAGTTGGCCCGCAACCTGCTATATCCAGCCTGAGAATTTGATCGAGTGGTCAGGCTGGCAGCCCTCAAGCGCCGCCTGCCTGGCCCTCTAAACGGCCACCAGGCCACGGATATCAGGGGCCGCAGGATGTCGCTCGCGGAGCAGATCGAACAACAACAAGACGATGCAGGCTGGAGTGCCTTCCTGCAGTTGCGCTTTACCCAGCGCGACGGTGTGACCCGCCTTGGTGCGCGGCGGCATTTTGGACCTCTTTTGGTGCAGCGGCCTTTCTATCCCGAGGGCGCGCCGTGCCATGTCTATGTGCTGCATCCGCCCGGCGGCATCGTTGCCGGTGACCGGCTGGAACTCGACATCCACCTTGAACCTGGCAGCCACGCCTTGCTGACCATGCCCGGCGCGAGCAAGTTCTACCGCAGCATCGGCCCGACCGCACGGCTGGCCCAGCGTTTTCACCTGGCCGCGGACAGCACCCTGGAATGGCTGCCTCAAGACAGCATTTTCTTCGCCGGTGCCCGTGCCAGCCTCGACAGCCGCTTCACCCTGGCGCCAGGCGCCCGGTTGCTGGCCTGGGAAACCCTATGCCTGGGCCGCCCGGTGATGAATGAGCGCTTCGATCACGGCGCCCTCGACAGCCGCTTGCACATCGAAATGCCCGATGACCCAGGCCTGTACGAGCGCCTGCGCATCGAAGGCGGGCAACTAAGCAAGCTCGGTGGGCATCCCTTGGTCGCCACCTTTTGCGCCGCCCCGGCGGACCCTGCGCTGCTGGACCACGTCCGGGCCTTGCTCGATGAGTTGGACAACCCCGCTGGCGCCACCCTGATCGGCTCGCTGCTGGTCATCCGCCTGCTCGACCACGACAACCAACACCTGCAACACACCTTGCAACGCCTCTGGCATGCCTTGCGCCCGGCCGTCCTCGGCCTGCCGGCATGCCCGCCGCGTATCTGGGCTACCTGAGAGAAGCGCCATGGAGCTGACCCCAAGAGAGAAAGACAAACTGCTGCTGTTCACCGCCGCGTTGCTGGCGGAGCGGCGCCTGGCCCGCGGCCTGAAACTCAACTACCCGGAAGCGGTGGCGCTGATCAGTGCCGCCGTGCTCGAGGGCGCCCGGGATGGCCGCACGGTGGCCGAGCTGATGAGCCTGGGCCGTGAAGTGTTGAGCCATGAGCAAGTTATGCCTGGCGTCGCTGAAATGATCCACGACGTGCAGGTCGAGGCGACCTTCCCCGATGGCACCAAGCTGGTGACCGTGCATGACCCCATCGTCTGATACAGCCCAGGAGCCCAGCATGATCCCAGGTGAAATCCAGGTCGCCGGCGGCGACATCGAGCTTAATAGCGGCCGCGCGACGGTGAGCGTCAGCGTGGCCAACCACGGCGACCGGCCCGTGCAGGTCGGCTCGCACTACCACTTCTACGAGGTCAACGACGCACTGGTGTTCGAGCGTGCGCCTACCCTGGGCTTTCGCCTGGACATTCCAGCCGGCACCGCCGTGCGCTTCGAGCCGGGCCAGGCCCGCACCGTGCAACTGGTCGCCTATGCCGGCAAGCGCGAGGTCTATGGCTTCCAGGGCAAGGTGATGGGCGCACTGGAGGGCAGGGCATGAGCCGTATTTCCCGCCAGGCCTATGCCGACATGTTCGGCCCCACCGTGGGCGACCGCGTGCGCCTGGCCGATACCGCGCTGTGGGTAGAGGTCGAAAAAGACTTCACCGTGTATGGCGAAGAGGTCAAGTTCGGCGGTGGCAAGGTCATCCGCGATGGCATGGGGCAAGGCCAGATGCTGGCGGCCGAAGCCATGGACCTGGTGCTGACCAACGCGTTGGTCATCGATCACTGGGGTATCGTCAAGGCAGACATCGGCGTCAAGCACGGCCGCATCGCTGCCATTGGCAAGGCCGGCAACCCCGATGTGCAACCAGGGGTCACCGTGCCAGTCGGCCCAGGCACCGAGGTGATCGCTGCGGAAGGCAAGATCGTCACCGCTGGCGGCATCGACTCGCACATCCACTTCATCTGCCCGCAGCAGGTGGAGGAGGCCCTTACCAGCGGCGTCACCACCTTTATCGGTGGCGGCACGGGGCCGGCCACCGGTACCAACGCCACCACCTGCACCCCTGGCCCGTGGTATCTGGCGCGCATGCTCCAGGCCGCCGACAGCCTGCCCATCAATATCGGCCTGCTGGGCAAAGGCAATGCGTCGCGCCCCGAGGCATTGCGCGAGCAGATCGCGGCAGGCGCCGTCGGCCTGAAACTGCACGAGGACTGGGGTTCGACCCCGGCAGCCATCGACTGTTGCCTGGGCGTGGCCGAGGAAATGGACATCCAGGTGGCGATCCACACCGACACCCTCAACGAGTCCGGTTGCATCGAAGACACCCTGGCGGCCATTGGCGACCGCACCATCCACACCTTCCATACCGAGGGCGCGGGCGGTGGCCATGCGCCGGACATCATCCGCGCCGCAGGGCAAGCCAACGTGCTGCCGTCCTCGACCAACCCGACCTTGCCGTACACCGTCAACACTGTCGACGAGCACTTGGACATGCTCATGGTCTGCCACCACCTGGACCCGAGCATCGCCGAGGACGTGGCGTTCGCCGAGTCGCGCATCCGCCGCGAGACCATCGCTGCCGAGGACATCCTGCACGACATGGGCGCCTTCGCCATGACCTCGTCCGACTCCCAGGCCATGGGCCGCGTAGGGGAAGTGGTACTGCGCACCTGGCAGGTGGCGCACCAGATGAAGCTGCGCCGTGGGCCTCTGGCGCCGGACAACAGCTACAGCGACAACTTCCGGGTCAAGCGCTACATCGCCAAGTACACGCTCAACCCAGCGTTGACCCACGGCATTGCACATGAAGTGGGTTCAGTGGAGGTGGGCAAGTTGGCTGACCTGGTGCTGTGGGCCCCGGCCTTTTTTGCGGTCAAGCCCGCCTTGGTGATCAAGGGCGGGATGATCGTCACCGCGCCCATGGGTGATATCAATGGCTCGATCCCGACGCCGCAACCCGTGCACTACCGGCCGATGTTCGGCGCCCTGGGCGCGGCGCGGCACGCCACGCGGATGACCTTTCTGCCGCAGGCCGCCATGGACAGCGGCCTGGCCGAATCACTCAACCTGCGCAGCCTGATCGGTGTGGCCCACGGCTGCCGACGGGTGCGCAAGGCCGACATGGTCCACAACACCTTGCAGCCGGTCATCGAAGTCGATGCGCAGACCTACCAGGTGCGTGCCGACGGCGAGTTGCTGGTGTGCGAATCGGCCAGCGAACTGCCGCTGGCCCAGCGTTACTTCCTGTTCTGAAGGAGCACAGATGATAGTCCTGACTCGCCGGGTCACTGAACCCGGCTCGCTTGCCGAAACCGGCACCGTCACCCTGGATGTGGACAGCCGCATCAAGAGCCGCCTGCGGGTAACCCTCGACGACGGCCGCGACGCCGGGCTGATGCTCGCGCGCGGCCACCTGCTGCGCGGCGGTGAACTGCTGGCCGATGCCGATGGCAGCCAGGTCATTCGCGTGCTGGCCGCCCCAGAAACGGTTTCGACGGTACGTTGCGCCGACCCCCACTTGCTGGCACGGGCCGCCTACCACCTGGGCAACCGTCATGTGCCGCTGCAGATCGAACCTGGCCTGCTGCGTTACCAGCACGACTATGTGCTGGACGACATGCTGCGAGGCCTGGGCTTGACGGTGGAAACCGAACAGGCGCCGTTCGAACCCGAGGCGGGCGCCTACCAGAGCGCGCCGCACAGCCATAGCCACAGCCATGGCAACGACCACCCGTTCGTGCGCCTGCCTGCCCATTCCTGAACTGCCCTGGAGCCACTGATGAAAAAGACGTTCGCCCTGTTTCTGCTGATGCTGGCGGTGCCGGCCTTCGCCCACCCCGGCCACGACAGCAACCCGTTGCAGGACGGCCTGCTGCACCCGCTGACCGGCCTGGACCACTTGCTGATGCTGCTGGGCACTGGCGTGCTCGCTGCGCTGACCCGACGCAACCTGACCTTGCCCTTGGCAACCCTGGCGGCGATGTTTGGTGGCGCGGTGTGCGGCCATCTGTTTGGGGATGTGTTGGGCATGGAAACGATGATCAGCGTGTCGTTGCTGGTCGCCGCCGGGGCCCTGTTGCTGCCTAGCCGCCAGCTGTTGCTGGCGCTGGCCATGCCGGTGTTCGCCCTGTTTCACGGCTGGGCGCATGGCGTTGAAGCCACGCCCAGCGCGTTCTGGCAATTCAGTGCTGGCTTCGTGACCGTCAGCGGCCTGCTGCTGGTGGCCGGGTTCGCGGTGGGTTGCTTGCTGCGCCGCCACAGCGGCCTGCAAAAAGCCTTTGGTGGTGGCCTGCTGGCCGGCGCCGCACTGGTCCTGGCCGGTTGATGGACAGCGACCTGGCGCTGTTGCGCTTGCTGCAACTGGCCAGCCCGGGTTTGCCGGTGGGTGGGTTCACCTACTCGCAAGGCCTGGAATGGGCCGTCGAAGCGGGTTGGGTGAAGGATATCGCCAGCTTCAGCGCCTGGCAGCGCGAGCAGTTGCACGACACCCTGGGCTGCGTCGACTGGCCCGTGCTGGCACGCCTGTATCAGGCCTGCCTGGCCACGGATGCCCAAGCATTCAGCCAATGGAGCCGCTTTCTGCTGGCCAACCGGGAAACCGCGGAGTTGCGCCTGGAAGAACAACAGCGTGGCTCGGCGCTGGCACGCCTGCTCGATGGCTGGCAATTGGGGCAGGACCCCGCCTGGCGGGCCAGCCTTGAACTCAGCCAACTGGGCGGTATGGCCTGGCTCGGCGCCTACTGGGCGATCCCGCTGCGTCAGTTGGCGCTGGGCATTGGCTTCGCCTGGCTCGAAGGCGCAGTGATGGCCGGGGTCAAGCTGGTGCCGTTCGGCCAGCAGGCGGCGCAAACCTTGCTGCGCGACCTTGGCCAGGACTTACCCGCCGTACTCGACCAGGCGCTGGCCCTGGGCGATGACCAGCTCGGTGGCGGCCTGCCATTGCTGGCGATTGCTTCATCGCGACATGAAACCCAATACACCCGTTTGTTCCGTTCCTGAGGACTGCCTTCATGCAAAGCTATCAACAACCCCTGCGCGTCGGTGTCGGCGGCCCGGTCGGTTCCGGCAAGACCGCGCTGCTCGAAGCCCTGTGCAAGGCCATGCGCGATCATTATCAGATCGCCGTGGTGACCAACGACATCTACACCAAAGAGGACCAACGCATCCTCACCGAGGCCGGTGCACTGGAGCCTGAGCGCATTGTCGGCGTGGAAACCGGCGGCTGCCCACACACGGCGATCCGCGAAGACGCCTCGATGAACCTGGCGGCGGTGGAGGCCTTGGCGCGCAAGTTCGGTAACCTTGAGGTTATCTTCGTGGAGAGCGGTGGTGACAACCTCAGCGCCACTTTCAGCCCGGAGCTGGCCGACCTGACCATCTACGTCATCGATGTTGCCGAGGGTGAGAAGATCCCGCGCAAGGGCGGACCGGGGATTACCAAGTCCGACTTCCTGGTGATCAACAAGACCGACCTTGCGCCTTACGTCGGTGCATCGCTGGAGGTGATGGAGCGCGACACCCAGCGCATGCGCCCACAGCGGCCATGGACATTCAGTAACCTGAAAAAGGGCGAAGGGCTGCAGGCGGTGATCGATTTCATCGTCGAACGCGGGATGCTTGGTGTGCGCGGCTAGCCCGCATGCAATACGCGTGTAGGAGCAGCCTTGTGCTGCGAAGAGGCCGGCCTCTTCGCAGCACAAGGCTGCTCCTACAGCGCAACATTCAGGGCAGGCTTGCAACATTTAGGGCAGGCTTGCATCAGTCATGGCAACAATGCGCCTTGCCGGTCTGCCCTTCATAGCGGTCATGGTGCCGCACCCAGTCCATGGTCCCGACCTCGTTACGCCCCAACGGCGCAATGTCGAGGAAGTTGTAGGTATTGACCAGAATGTCCAGCCCGCGGGCATAGGTTGAGTACGTGTGGTACACGCCGCCGTCCGCGTCAAGGTAGAACGCACTCAACCCCGGCAACTCGCTTTCGCTGCCTTCATAAGGCTCATAGTTGTACTGCCGAGGCCCATCGCTACCCACGCTGACGCCAAAGTCTTCATTGAACCCGCTACCTGCGGACGAGTACCAGGGAAACTGCCAGCCCATGCGCTGGCGAAATGCCTGGAACTCGGCGTAGGGCGCCCGGGAGACGGCCACCAGCGATACATCGTGGTGCGCCAGGTGCAGGTTCGCGCCGTCAAAATGGTCAGCCAGGAAAGAGCAGCCTGGGCAACCTTCACGCCAGCCCTCGGCGAACATGAAGTGATAGAGCAACAGCTGGCTGCGCCCGGCGAACAGTTGGGCCAGGCTCAGTTCGCCCTCCGGCCCCTGGAATCGATAGGGTTGTTCGACCTTCACCCAGGGCAAAGCGCGGCGTGCTGCAGCCAGCTCGTCGCGTTGATGGGTGAAGGCTTTTTCGTGCAGCCATAGCTGTCGGCGTGCTGCCAGCCACTGGCTGCGGGAGACCACCTCATGCCTGTTTTCACTGCTCATGGTGCTGACTCCAGGGTAGGGATTCAGCACTGGTCGAGCGGGGCAGGGCCAGATCGACAGGCATCGAAGGCGGTGCGATGAACGGTGGGCTTGGCGTCAGCCCGAATGGGCGATAGGGTCGTCGGTCAGTTCATCCGACGCGTCGCTTTCCCCAGGTAATGCGGTAATCACACTGAAGTCGCTGACTTCGACCGCACCGCCGCCATACCCCAGCAGGTGGAAGGAAAACGCCTTGCGCTCGGTCGGGTTGTCAAAGCTGAACTCCATTTCCAGTGGCTGATCCGCCGTCACGCGGATTTCTTCTGGCAGCCCCAATGGCACATCTTGCTCCAGTTGCTTGGCCTTGAGTTGAATGTAGGCCGCACGACGCGGGTCCAGCGAGCGCACCTTGACCCGTACACGGGTGTGCGAGCCGCCGGGCATCTCCAGGTACTGCGCACCGATCAGGTTGTCGGCCCAGTCATCGTGAATGCGCTTGCGCAACTTTATCGGTGATGGGCCGCCGAACTGGTAGCGCAGGTTGAGCGGCGTTTGCAGCAGCGACTGGTCGAGGGTGCCGGCCAGGGTAACGACCTGCTGGCCGAGCATGTCGTCACCGGTGCCGAGGTAGCGCGCCTGGTCGGCGATGAAACCTTCGCTGGCATAGCGTCGGCAGCGCTGCTGGAAGTCGCATTCGGTGAACACGCCTTGGCCGTTGTGGTAACGCAGCATGCCGTTGGTGTAGGAGATCATCTCGCGGCCAGTGTCGTAATCGCGGTACAGCGAGCGGCCACCCAGTGCGACGGGGATCGGCAAGGCGAAGTAGTCGAGCAGCGACGTGGTCAGGTCGATATGGCCATAAGTGCCGCGCTTGATAGTGGGTAGCTCCGCCTGCTCCGGCGCCAGGGTGAGGTTGAAACCCCACGAGGATGCCAGGCGCACGCCGTCTATGCCGTGGGACTCGTCGGAAGTGACTACCACCAGGGTGTCCTTGAGCACACCCTGGCGTTCGAGGTTATCGAGAAACGCGCCGATTGCATCATCCAGGTAGGCGACGGCAGCCTGCTTGGGCGTGTCGTAGCGCTCGAGGTAAGCAGCCGGTGCCGAATATGGCTGGTGAGTGCCCACGGTCAGCAAGGTCAGCATCCAGGGTTTGTCTTGTTTCCTCAGCTGGCCGACATAGTCCAGGGCACCTTCGAAGAAAGCGCGGTCGTCCTTGCCCCAAGGGAATTCCAGGTAGTTCTTGTTGCGGAACCACTCCAGGCCATGCACCGAATCGAAACCGATGTGCGGCATGATGCGGTCCTTGGCCATGAAGCGCAGCCCAGCACCCTGTAGGTAGTGGGTGGTGAACCCGGCCTGGCGCAACTGTGCCGGCAGGCAGGCCTGGTTACGGTCGTTCTGGGTCAGCAGTTCGACGCCCTTAGGCGTGCCGTTGGCCAGCTTGTCGTAATCACCGCACAGCATCGCGTACAGGCCACGGATGGTCTGGTGGGTGTGCAGCACATAATCCGGGGTGTTCATGCCGCGCTCGGCCCAACGGCTGAGCTTTGGCATCAGGTCTTCGTCGAAGCGGCTGTGCAGGGCCTGGCGGTTGGGGCGAATGTAGGCCCCGGGGATGCCTTCGACGGTGATGACCAACAGGTTGCGTGCACTGCCCGGTGCCTTGAGCAGCTTCTGGCCATGCAGGTCGGACTGGGTCAGGCCACTGCTGGGCAAGGGCGTGACCACCTGTTCCTGGCCGGCCCAGCCCAGGGCCTGGCGCTGCAGGCTACCGACGCCGGCCGACAGCAACTGATGGGAGAGGTTGTACTGCCGCCACTGCTCGGCATCGGAAGGCGCCAGGTGTTGGCTGCCCCAGTGCGCGCCAAACAGCAGCAGCGTAACTGACCAGGCCTTGCGGGGCAGGGGGGCGACACGTTGGCCGCGGCTGCTCCAGACGCTGAGCAACCAGCCCAGCAGGCCGGCCGCCAAAAGCCAGGGCAACCAGCCATGCGCGAGGCCGCCGCCGGTTGAGTTCTCCATGAATTGGGAGTCGGTCAGGTAGCCGAGGTCGGCGCTGGTGGGCAGCCTGCCCACCGCGCTCACCAGCTCGGCCGACGCCACCCAGAGCGCCGCCCAGGCCAGCAAAACCGGCAACGCCAGCCACCACGGCCGGCGGTGCAGCAGCAAGACCAGCAGGCTGCCGAGGGCCAGGTCGGACAGATAACCGAGCGGGTTGGACCAACCCAGCATGGCGCGCGTACCCAGTGGGATCACCAGCACCAGGCCCGCCAAAGCGACGAGCCGGGTGCGTGGGTGGTCGAACAGGTTCTTCACAGAAAACTTCCCTTTTGCCATTAAATCGTCATGCAACTGTGCTGAATGATAACAGGCTGGGCCAGGGAATACGGCGGGCTACAAGGCTGGTAACCAAATGCCGGGCTGGCTTGCGCAGGCCCGGCAGGCGGCTGGGGGTCAGAAGTAGTAGGGGAATTTGAGGCTGAAGGAGAAGTCTGGCGCATCGTCGGTCAGGCCAATCGAGAGGTTGGGCACGATGGTCAGGTTGTCGCTGGCTGCAAAGGTCATGCCGATGTTGAAGTTGGCTGAGTTGTAATCGCTGTTGCTGATCGATTGCCAGTCGCCGCCATCCGGCTTGATCTTGCTCTTGCGGGCAAACTGGTCGGAAACCGAGAACGACATGCTCATCTTCTCGTTCAAGGCAAAGGCGATACCGGCCCCGACTTGCCAGGAGTCGCCGAGTTTCACGTCACCCGGCACCTTGCTGTTGACCTGGGGGCTGATGTCGCTGAACGAGTCTTCCATGTTGTAGGTGTAGGACAGGCTGCCGAACAGCACGGCGGGGTCGAAGGTCTTGACCAGCGAGATGCCCGGTGTAATCGCCCATACGCCGTTGCCGGTCGGCAGGCTTTCTGGCACCGACAGGTTGTCGTTGCCCGGCACCTCGCGCAGCTTGATGCCGTACGGATCCTTGCCGGTGGGCGCCTTGACCCGCAGTGTCGCCACCGCATCGGGCCAGTTTTCGGACTCGTCCATGAACTTGTAGGCAACGCCGACGTTGATATCGCCGATTTCCGGGTCGCGGGTAACGGTTTCATCACTGGTGACCGGGGCTGCACCACCGGCGCCACCAGACGAGTAGGTCGATTCGCGGTAGACCACTGGGACGTTAATGTCGAACTGCCAGCGCTGCGCCAGGTTATAGCGGGCGGTCATGTCCAGGGTCCAGTTGTCTGCCTTGATGCGGTCCAGGTTGATGTTGCCGAGGAAAATCGAGTCCAGCGCAAGGAAGCCGTTGAGCACCAGTGCGCGGGTGTCGTAATGGGTGTAGGTGACGCCGGTTTCGAAACTGAACTTGCCGCCACCGAAGAAGCCGCTGGCCTCGTCGTACAGGTTGGACACACTTTGCGCAGGTTCGGAATCCTCCTTGAGCGACTGGCCATAGGAGCTACCGGTGGTGCCTGGCGCCCCGGCGGCGACGGTCTGCCCGCCTTTGACCGTTTCGGCCGGGGATTTGGTCAACCGTTTAGGCTGCGGCGCCGCGGGGGTCTCCTCCACCTGGCGAACCCGTTGTTCAAGGACCATCAACGCTTGCTGCTGCGCTTCGTAGCGCTGTTTCAACGCCATCAGTTCTTGTTTCAGGGCCTCAACCTGTGGGTCGACTGCTGCATAAAGGGCGGTGGATGGGGCCAGGGTAGTCAAACAGACAAAAGCTCTGAACGTTAACGATCGGTGCATGGATATGCCGTCCCTTCCGACTACTTTTGATGAGACTGAGCGTAGATCAGTATCCGAGAGTGCGAAGACCTTTGAGCTGGTCGAGGCTACCGTTCAGCGAAGCGGCCGTGGGTACGTTCTCGCGCATGACGACGTTGAGGGAGGTGAGGTTGCTGACCTGGTTGCCGTTGCCAAGCAACGTCGTGTTCTGCGTCAGGCCCCCTTGGGCCAGGCGTTGCACGGTGCTGCCCTGGTTGTTGGCGGCATTGATATTGAGCTGCACGCCCACGCCGGTGGACGAAACGCTCAGCGCGCCTGCGCCGTTTTCGCCGACCAGGGTCGAGCCTGCGGTCAGTGCCTGGCCCTGCGGCTGGGCCACGGGCGCCTGGTTGGCCTTGGTGACGTTGATGTCGACATTGTTATAGGCGGTGTTGTTGTCGCCCGCCGCACGCACCACCTGGGTCACCCCTTCGGTGGAGTTCAGGCCGCTGCCGCCGCTGACCGCACCGGTGCCGGGCGCGGGGTTGGCACTTTGCGAATGGGCCGCACTGGTGCCTTTTTCGTCGATCATCGACACATAGAACTGCGGTTTGATGGTGTTTTGCTGCACTTGCAGCGTCGACGATGCACCGATCACGTCGCCCTTGGCATTCTGCCAGGTGCTGGTCATGACGATGCCGAAGCTGACGATCCGCCCCGGCATCACGTAGCGCCCGCGCAGGTTCGCCAACTCCTGATCCTTCAGTTCGATGGGGGTGAGCGGCTGTGCGTGGGTCGGTAGGCTGGCGGCCAGGCATGCCACGGCTAGCCAGAATGGAATCTTCATTGGATGCTCCCGGAGCGTCGTGCTCCCTATCGTTAGAAGAACCGTTAGAAAAAGTCGCTTTTGATGAAACCGAAATCCAGCAGCTCTGCGTCCTGTACCGGGGTGAAGTTATTGACGCGGCCCTTGGCAGTCAGTGGCAGAGGCGGGTCGAGCAGGGCATTGCCCTTGTCATAACCCTGGCCGATCACGGCGAAGATGATGCCGTTCCAGCCTTTGAGGAAGTCCTCGACCTTGAAGCGTTTGTGACCCAGCACAGGGTCACCGATGTACACCCAGCCGTTGTCGACCTTTTGCATGACCACAAAGTGCTTGTAGCCACGGATGTCCATCAGCACCACGACCGGGATACGCACGCTAGTCAGGGTTTCGGGTGCTACCCGGTACCCACGGGCGCGCATGCCCAGGCTTTCCACGTAGCGTTTCATGTCGAGCATGGAGAAGCCCTGCGTGCGCACCAAGTCTTGATCGGCGTGCGCCAGCATGCCTTCGATGATGTGTTGTTCGTCCACGTCCAGCCAATAGGCCTGGCGCAGGATGGTAGCCAGCGCCGCGGCGCCACAACTGAAGTCGGTTTTTTGTTGCACCAGGTCGGCGAACTTGCGCTCGCGCACACTCTGGATGGGTTTGAACACCACCGCGCCACCGGGCAGCACGGACAACGGCATTTGTGCAGCTTCGCTCACGCTGGCCAGGCACAGCAAAAACGCCAAGGCGAAAATACGCATGATCGGGTGCCTTCTTGTTCTGGTTGAAAAAGGCCCCCCGCAGGGGGCCTCGAGGCTACAGCTGTTAGAACGAGGTGTTGGAGATGGCCAGCGAGTTGCTTTGCTGGTTGCCCACACCGGCTGCCACGTTGACGCCCAGGTTGCCGCTGCCGCCATTCACCGAACCGCTCAGGGTTGCAGTGTTGGTCACAGGGTTGGCCCAGCCGGTTGGGGTCAGCACTTGGAAGGACACGGTGTTGCTCAGGTCATACGAGCTGCTTTCGCTGAAGCTTTTCGACACGTCGTTAGACGATTGATTGGCTTTTTCGCCCGATTTTTCGTACGCAGACTCCGAAGCGTTTGCGTAAGAAGAATCGTGGGCTTTCTCATACGAAGAGTCGCGGGACTTCTCGTACGAAGAGTCGCGAGACTTGTCGTACGAAGAGTTGCGGGTCTTGTCGTAGGAGGAGTCGAACGCTTTTTCGAACGACGAGTCGTAGGCGCTTTCATGCGACTTGTCGATCGAAGCATCGAGCGACGCATTGAGCGAAGCATCGAAGCTGTCGGTGCGGGTGCGTTCACGACGGCCATCGTCGGTGGTCACAGTGCGCGTCGCATCGGCGGCAGCAGCCAGGGTAGCGTTCAGGCTGGCACTGCTGGACGAGCTGGCGTTGGCGCTGGCAGAGCCGCTGGCGTTCCAGCTATTGGAGCCGCTGGCAGTGGCGCTGTTCGACCCGCTGGCGTTGGAGCTGTTGGAGCCGCTGGCGTTCGAACTGGCCGAGCCACTGGAGTTCCAGGAGCTAGAGCCATTGTTGCTGGCGCTTTGGGCGCCCGCCACGCTGAAGCTCGAGGACGAGCTGCGGTCATCGCTGGAGGTGAACGAGCCATCGCGAGAGCTCGAACCGCTGGCCGACGTGGTGAAGGTCAGCGTATCCACACGGTAGGTGCGGTCCGCGTTGTTGTGCACGGTCAGGCCTGGGCCGTTCTGGTCGGCAGAGGCGGTTGCGGTGGCATTACCCAATGGCGCATTGGTGTTGGCGATCGCCATGGTGTTTTTCTGTTGGTTGAGGTCGCCGCCAGCAATGTTGACGCCCACGTTACCGGAGGAGCCGTCACCCGAACCGCTCATCACCGCAGACGATTGGGTAGACCAGTTGTCGACCCGGTTGTTGTTGCTGAACTGGCGAACGTCCGCAGTGGCTTCGGCGGTGCCGAACACGAAGCTGTTGTCCAGGCTCGAGTCGGACGCTGCGTTGGCGATGGCAGCGGCGTTGTCTTGTTGGTTGCCGTTACCGGCCGCCACGTTGACCCCGACGTTGCCGCTGGCACCGGTGGCCGAGCTGCTCATCTCGGCTTCGTTGATGGTGCCTTGGTTGGTGACGGTATTGCCGGTGCTGCGCTGGCTATCTATGGCGTTGGCGGTGGCGTACACCGGGATCTTGGTGGGTGGAGGCGTGTGCTGACCATTGTTGTGGTGGCCATTGTGATGGTCATTACGCCGATCGTTTTGCCCAGCTTGTACAGCAACAGCCATGACCGCAGCAATTGCGAAAACCAGAGGCTTGATTGCCATCGAGGGTTTCATGGTGATTCTCCGTACTTTATTTAGGTTAAGTGTTGTTCTTAACTGTTTGGGTCAATCCGCGACCCGTATGCTCAAGGTGTTGGCCATTCGGTTTCCCACCCCGGCACTCTGATTCACCTGAATCACCCCACGGCTACCGGTGAATGCCTGGTCACTGGTCGTGACCTGGCGATGGCCGGGTGCGGTGTCAGCTGGATCGGAGTTGTTGAGCAGCGCCACGTTCTGTTGCATGAGGACGCTGTCGTCGATGCTTTGCGGTTGAGTACTGAGGCTGATGCGCAGTGCGTTGGCTTGCTGGGTGCTGGCACCGGCGCTCTGGTTGACGCCCAGGGCGCCGCTGCCTTGGCTGAAAGCATTGCCCTGGATGCTGGCGGTGGCATCCATGTTGCGGTCGACTGCGGTGCCGAGCCGCTGGCGTATCTGGGTGGTGGCGCTGGCCTCATGGCCCACGGCGATGGCGCGGGCGTTAGCCTGCTGCTGCAGGTCGCCGGCTGCCTGGTTGACGGTGAGGTTGCCCTGGTATTGGCTGCCCGAATCGTCGATGTTGGCGTTGTTGATCACGGGGGATTGCGCAAAGGCCGGCGCACTGCAGAGCGTGGCCAGGATCAGCAGCGTATGCCTCATCTCACTTGCCTCCCGTCAGGATTTGCAAGGGGGCCAGGCCGCGTTGCACGCTTGAGTTGACCATGTTGGAGATGCCGTTGCCTGAACCTGAGCCGCGCCCGGCGGCGAGGTTGGGCAGTTGCGTCTGGTTAGTGACGTTGCCGCCAATGGTGTTGGTCTGTTGCGTGACCAGGGCGCTGATGCCGGCACCGCTGCTGATGTTGGCAAAGTCGCCGTCGCTCAGCTCATGGGTTTGCTTGAGAATCTGCGCGGACGGGTTGGCGTTGACGGTGGTCGGGCTGGGGTCAGGAATCAGCGGCGGGATGGTCGCGTTGCGCGTCTGCACATCGCGGGTAATGGTGATGATCCCATTCTCGGCCTGGGCAGGCAGGCTCAAACCCGATCCGACGATGCTACTGACCAGCAGGAGCCGATAAATGCCTTTATCAAGATTCCCCACGATGGCAATTCCTTCTTTTGAGCGCTGGCCCTATTCAGCGTTGCGAATAAGAGAGCAGAAGGTGTGCCGCTTTCAGTTAATGCTATGGAATCAACACGTTGGGAAGAAAAGCTGAAGAAGAGCGGCTTTTTTTGTATCACCGCTGAAACAGAGCATTTGGCCAGCCACTGGCAAAGCCAGCACAGGCCGTGCTTGGAGGGATTTTTGCAGGGGTGTTTCACGAGGTTGACACTGCCCCCGGAACAGGGGCAACCCCCGCATTTGCGGGGACTATCACCCACCAGGGTGTGTCAGTGGCTTAACACTCGGTGGGGCAGGCTGGCGCATCGCTATCAAGCAGCGTAGCGACTGCTTGCAAGGCCCGCAACTGGCGTTGCGGCCAATTGCCATCAATCACCAATAGCGCTTGTTGATGGCGTTGCAGCCACTGCAGGCTGTCGTCGAAAAAGCGCTGACGGTCGTTCAGGTCGGGGTGGCAACGCTGGCCATCGGCAACCCAGTCCACGCCTTGAGGGCTCAGTAACAGGTGCAGGTCGTAGTGCCGAGCAAGCAAGGCCTCTTCCAGCCAGGCCGGGCAGTCGTCGAACAGGGCGCGGCTCCAGAGCATGTTGCTGAGCAAGTGGGTGTCGAGTATCAACAGTTCGGGCGCTTGCGCGCGGGCGCGGTCTTCCCACTCGAGCTGGCCCTGGGCGATGGTGGGGATGTCGGCGTAGCAGGTGTCGCGGCATTCCTGGTCGATGAAGTGGCGCACGTATTCAGCGACCACCACGCCACCGAAATGCGCCTGCAGCACGCCACTTAGCCAGCTCTTGCCGCTGGATTCCGGCCCGCACAGCACCAGCACCTTCATGCTTGCACCAGCGCGGGGTCACGGCGCCATTCCAGCCAGCCACGTATGGCGATCAGCGTGAGCACCGCGAAGAAGCCTGCGGTGAAATACAGTTGCTGATGCAGGTATTGGCCGACATAGACAATGTCTACCACAAACCACAATGGCCAGCATTGCAGGCGTTTCTGTGCCATCCACAGTTGCGCGACCAGGCTGAAGCCGGTCAGCGTGGCGTCGAGCCAGGGCAGGGCGGCATCGGTCCAGTTGGCCATGGCTGCACCCAGGGCCGTGCTGAGCAGTGCGCCGAGTGCGAGCCCGGTGCACAGCGCGCGCGTGTGCAGGCGTGTCACCTGGCGGGCATCGTGCGCACGGCCTGGGCGCTTCCATTGCCACCAGCCGTACAGCTGCAACAGGGCGTAGGCCACTTGCAGCAACATACCCGAGTACAGCTTCACCTCGAAGAACAGCCAGCCATAGATCAACACCATGACCAGCCCGATCGGCCAGCACCAGGCGTTCTGCTTGACGGTGAGCCAGACAGCGGTGACGCCGAGTACGGCGGCGATGAGTTCAAGGCCGGACATCGGCGATCCTTGGAGAGGCGATAAGAGGGGCGCGATTGTAGCTTGTCGATAATAGAAGGAGTAGTACGGGTGTAGGCGCGGCCTTGCGTGGCAATAAGGCCGCGCCTACAGGGGGCTACACGCGGAACTGCCGCAACAGTTGCTCCAGTTCCTCACTCAACCGCCCCAGCGCCACGCCTGCATCACTCGACTGGCGCGCCGCCTCGGCGGTCTGCTGGGACAAGCCGGCGGTATCCAGCACGTTGCGGTTGATCTCCTCGACCACATGCGATTGCTGCAAGGTGGCACTGGCGATGGACGCGTTGAGCGCGGTCAGGTTGTGCAGCACCTGGCTAATGGCATCCAGGCTGGCACCGGCCTCGCGGGCCTGCTCGATGGTCTGGCGCGAGGCCTCGCTGCTGGTGTCAATAGCCCGTACTGCCGCGTCCGACTGGCCTTGCAGGTGCTCGATCATGGTATGGATTTCGGCCGTGGACTGAGCGGTGCGCTGGGCCAGCAGGCGAACCTCGTCGGCGACCACCGCAAAGCCACGGCCCTGTTCACCGGCGCGTGCCGCTTCGATGGCCGCGTTGAGGGCGAGCAGGTTGGTCTGCTCGGCGATGGAGCGGATCACGTCCAGCACACCCCCAATGCGCGTGCTGTGCCCGGCCAGGTCGCGAATCACCTGGACAGCCTGGTCGATGGTCGCCGACAGCCGATCGATCTGTTCCAGGCTGCCATGAATGGCCTGCTGGCCATGCTGCACTTGTTGCTGCGCCGCGCGCATTTCCCCGGCGGCCTGCTCGGCTGTCTTGGCCACATCCTGCACGGCGTAGGTGACTTCGTTGACGGCCGTGGCCACCTGCTCCATCTGTTGGGATTGCTGGGCACTGTGCTGTTGCGCTGCCCCGGCGTTGTCACCGACATGGCCGGCGGACCTGGCCAGGTCATGGGCGGCGCCCTGCAGCTGGCCGACCACGCCCTGAAGCTTGCCGTTGAAGCGGTTGAAGTGTTCACCCAAGTGCGTGATTTCATCCCGGCCGTGGGTGTCCAGGCGTCGGGTCAGGTCGCTTTCGCCACTGGCGATTGTGCCCATGGCCTGCACGGCCTCCTGCAAGGGGCGGGCGATACTGCGGGCAATCAGCATGACCACCAGCGCCATCAGCAGCGCAATGCCCAGGCCGACCAGCGAGGCGTCGCGCAATTGCCGGGCAAATTCGGCCTGCACGTCATCGATGTAAACGCCTGAGCCGATAACCCAGCCCCACGGCTTGAACAGCTGTATATAGGAGGTTTTGGCCACCGGTTCACTGGCGCCGGGTTTGGGCCAGCGATAGTTGACCGGGCCGGCGCCCTGGCTGCGGGCGAGGTTGACCATTTCGTTGAACACGGCAAAGCCGTCGGGGTCGCGAATGGCAGACAGGTCCTGGCCGTCGAGCTTGGGGTTTGCCGGATGCATGATCATCTTCGGCCCCAGGTCGTTGATCCAGAAGTAGTCGTCGTGGTCGTAACGTAGGGCGCGCACCACCTGCAACGCCTGTTGCTGGGCGGCATCGCGGCTCAGCGTGCCGGCCGCCTCCAGGCCTTGGTAATAGGCCAGCACACCGGCTGCGGTCTGCACCACGTGGCGGGTCTTTTCCGCCTTGGCGTGATACAGGTCGCCATGGATCTGGCGCAGCATCAGCAGGCCCAGTACTACCAGCATCGCCACTGCCACCAGCAGAATCAGCCACAGACGACGGCTGATCGACATCGATCTCAGGGTTTTCATCCAGGCACTCCCGCCTTGTTCTTGTTATTCAGGTGCATCCAAGCATGCTTTGCGACAAGCCCCCACTCGACTAATGGCTAAGTGCTAGTCTGGTCGTAGTCTGCAGCAACGGAGCAAGCCATTGCAAAGCGGCTTTGATAGGATTTCGGCCGCGCAAGATGAAACCTTTAGGGGGCGTGAACTTTTCCACTGGCGTTACGCCCAACAGTCGCTGTAAAACTGCCGGGCCGTGTGCGGCAACTTCAAGTAAATCAAGAACAAGGGGCCTGCAGCAGCAGCGCTCCATCGGGGGAATGATGGATTTTTGGACTGCCTTTCAGGCAATCATCTTAGGCGTGGTCGAAGGGTTGACGGAGTTCTTGCCGATCTCCAGCACCGGGCACCAGATCATCGTCGCCGACCTCATCGGCTTTGGTGGCGAACGGGCCATGGCGTTCAACATCATCATCCAGCTTGCCGCCATCCTGGCGGTGGTGTGGGAATTCCGACGCAAGATACTCGACGTGGTCTTTGGGCTCACCACCCAGCCTACGGCGCGGCGCTTTACGGGTAACCTGCTGCTGGCGTTCATGCCGGCGGTGGTGTTGGGCGTGCTGTTCGCCGACCTGATTCACGAATACCTGTTCAACCCGATCACCGTGGCTGCGGCCTTGGTGGTGGGCGGCGTGATCATGCTCTGGGCCGAGCGCCGTGAGCACCGCGTGGAGGTCGACCACGTTGACGAGATGCGCTGGAGCCATGCCTTGAAAATTGGTTTCGTCCAGTGCCTGGCCATGATTCCGGGTACCTCGCGTTCTGGCTCGACCATCATTGGCGGCCTGCTGTTCGGGCTGTCGCGCAAGGCCGCGACCGAGTTCTCGTTCTTCCTGGCGATGCCGACCATGGTCGGTGCAGCGGTGTACTCGGGCTACAAGTACCGTGACCTGTTCCAGCCAAGCGACTTGCCGGTATTCGCCATCGGCTTCGTGACCTCGTTCATCTTTGCCATGATCGCTGTGCGCGCGTTGCTCAAGTTCATCGCCAACCACAGCTATGCGGCGTTCGCCTGGTACCGTATTGCCTTTGGCCTGTTGATCCTGGCGACCTGGCAGTTCGGTTGGGTCGACTGGTCGACGGCGCACGGTTGATATGGCCAAAGCTCAAAGCGAGGAGGGCGTACGTAATGTGCGCCTGAAACTGCTGGTGTTGGGCGCGCTGTGCCTGCTGCCGGGCCTGGGGGCGGCGCAGATGGCCTGGACCGACCAGTCCTGGGTGCCGTTGGCGCTCTACCCGGCGGTAAGCCTGATCAGCCTGCTGCTGTACTGGCAGGACAAACAACAGGCACGCAGCCAGGCCTGGCGCACGCCAGAAAAAGTACTGCATGCCAGCGAGCTGTGTGGCGGCTGGCCGGGGGCGCTGGTTGCGCAGCAGATGTTCCGGCACAAGACGCGCAAGCTGTCGTATCAGCTGGTGTTCTGGGGGATTGTGTTGCTGCATCAGGTGTTCTGGGTGGACTACCTGTTTTTGGGGCGCCACCTGCTCTCCGCCATCTGATCATCAGATCAACAAGCCCACCTGCAACCGCTTCGCCAGCTTTCGCACCACCAATTGGTGCGAACGCTGCAGCAGGTCACACAGCTCGTCGCGCCCCATGGGGTAAGGCGGCGCCATGCTGACCCACCGCGCCCGGGCCAGGTAGGGCGCGGGACGCACGCCGGGGCGGTCGCAGTAGCCCAGAAACAGCTCATCGGCGACCTTGAACGATAACCCTGCGCCCGCCAGGTCCAGCACCGCGAACATCTTGTTGCCTGCGACCGAAAACACCCGGATACCGCCCCATTTATAGTCCTCCCGCGCACCGGGCAGGCTCAGGCAAAAGTCCGCCACTTGGGCTTCGGTCATTTTCTGCTTAGACATAACGCTCCCCACAGGCCTCGAACGACGCCGCCAGATGATCAATCCAGACCCGTACGGCCGGCAACACACCGCGCCGGTGAGGGTACACCGCCTGCAGATACCCCCCCGGCAATGACCAGTCCGGCAGCAGCCGCACCAGCTCGCCACGTTCCAGTTCCTCTTCGCAGAACATACTGGGCAGCGCAGTGAAGCCCAACCCGGCGCGGACCGCGGCATTGCGCACCACGAAATCATCGATGGCCAAGCGTGGCTCCAGGGCGATGTCCTGTTGGCGTCCATTCGGGCCGAGCAGGCGAAAGTGTACCAGCCGGTCAGCTTCGGCCGCGCCCAGCACCGGCAATGAGGCCAGCTCGGCGGGCTCGCGAATGTGGTCGGCAAAGCCTGGAGCGGCGACCAGTTGCATCTGCGCCTGGCGCAGCCGGCGGGTAACCAGGGCCGGGTCCTCGTCGCCCAGGTCACGCACGCGCAGGGCTACGTCGATGCCTTCGGAAATCAGGTCGACCCGGCGGTTGAGCAGGACCATGTCCAGTTGCACCAGTGGGTACTGTGCGAGAAAACGGCTGATCACGTCCGGCAGAAACGCATGTGCCAGTGCTACTGGGCATGACACCCGCAGCCGCCCGCGTGGTTCGCTGCTCATGCTGGCGACGGCCTCGTCGGCGGCTTCTGCCTCCAGCAGCATGGCCTGGCAGTGGTGCAGGTAGCGCTCGCCCACGGCGGTCAGCTTCAATTGCCGCGTGGTGCGCTGCAGCAGGCGTGTGCCCAGGCGCTCTTCCAGCTCGGCGATGCGCCGTGACAGGCGTGATTTAGGGATGCCCAGCTGGCGCCCGGCAGCGGCGAAACCGCCGGCTTCGACCACGCGTGCGAAGTAGAAGAGGTCGTTGAGGTCTTGCATGGGAATGTCTCACTGTTCCATCTGTGGGACAAACTAACGCATTTTTGCCTGCTTATCAGCTATTCGTCATCCCGGTAGGATTCTCCCCATCGTGATCGCCCAATGCCGCGGTCTTCATTACAGGAGAGTCCCATGAAACTGTTGCACATCGATTCGAGCATCCTGGGCGACAATTCCGCCTCCCGCCAGCTGAGCCGCGAAGTGGTCGAAGCCTGGAAAGCCACCGACCCAAGCCTGGAAGTGGTCTACCGCGACCTGGCTGCCGACGCCATCGCCCACTTCTCCGCTGCTACCTTGGTGGCCGCCGGTACCGCTGAAGGCATGCGCGACGCGGCCCAGGCCTTCGAAGCCAAGCTGAGCGCCGAAACCCTGGAAGAATTCCTCGCCGCCGACGCCGTTGTGATGGGTGCGCCGATGTACAACTTCACCGTGCCGACCCAGCTCAAGGCCTGGATTGACCGCGTAGCCGTTGCCGGCAAGACCTTCCGCTACACCGAAGCCGGCCCTGAAGGCCTGTGCGGTAACAAGAAGGTGATCCTGGTATCCACCGCCGGTGGCCTGCACGCTGGCCAGCCGACGGGTGCCGGCCATGAAGACTTCCTCAAGGTGTTCCTGGGCTTTATCGGTGTCACCGACCTGGAAATCGTACGCGCCCATGGTCTGGCCTACGGCCCAGAGCACCGCAGCCAGGCCATCGACGCCGCACAGGCCCAGATCGCCAACGAGCTGTTCGCTGCTGCCTGATTGCGGTAAAAGGGGGCGCCTTGCGCCCCATCGCCGGCAAGCCGGCTCCCACAGAGCTAGCGCCAACCTCAGTTCTGGCGCTGTACCTGTGGGAGCCGGCTTGCCGGCGATTCGGCTGTGTCAGGCGACCGGTATCGTCGGGTCAGCCGCCGCCAGCGCCGCCGCACGATCGTTCGCGGCCGGTGGGTAGATCCAGCCCGTGTTGATCTGCGATTTGAGCACCTTGGCCTCTGCCTTGTCTTCCGGTGGCGACACCTTGCGCTCCCAACCTTCGGTATACACTGCGCCCCAGGCGCCCAGGTCGAGGCAGGTGACGTACTTGGGCTGGCTGTAGGTCATCGGTGCCACGCCGATCAATTCGGCCACGGCATTGTTGCCGGCGTAGCGGCCCAGCGGGATCGCATGCTGGCAAGACATTACCGCATAGTTGCCAGCCTCGTCGCAGGTGGCATATGCAACGTCACCTGCCGCGTAGACCGCGTCGTTACCCTTGACCTTGAGGTTGCCGTCCACGTGCAGCCGACCTTGGCGGTCCCGGTCACCGCTGATCTGCTCGGTCAATGGGTTGGCCTTGAACCCCACCGTCCAGATCACGGTATTGGCATCGATGCGCTGGCCGTTATCCAGCAGGACGCCGTCGGGGTCCACCGAGGCCACGGTTGCGCCGCAGATCCATTCCACCCCCAAAGCCTCGGATGCCTGCTCGATCGCGGGGCGGATGCCATCACCCAAGGCTGCGCCGATCCTGGCGCCACGGTCGATGACCAGCACACGCAGTGTGGCCTGGTCACCGAGGATGTTGCGCAAGCGCGCCGGCAACTCGGTGGCAGTCTCGATGCCGGTGAAGCCACCCCCGGCCACCACCACGGTGTTGCGGGCAGGTGTGTCCGGCAGGCTAGCCAGGGACTTGAGGTGCGCCTCCAGGCGCGCCGCGCTGTCGATCTTGTCGACATCGAAAACATGCTCGATGCCGACCATGTCCGGCCGGTTGAGCACACTGCCGCAGGCCATGATCAGGCGGTCATAACCCAGCTCGCACTCGGTACCGCTTTGCGTGCGATAGCGCACGCGCCTGGCGGCTTCGTCGATGTGGAAGGCCGTGCCTTGCACAAAGCGCACGTTCACCGCCTCAAACAGCGCTTCCAGCGGCGCGGCCATCGTATGTACTTCAGGTTCGTAGAAGCGCGGGCGTACATGCAGTTCGGCCTGGGGCGCGAGCAGCGTCACCTCGACATCATTGCGACCGTTCAAGTCCAGCTGGCGTATAGCGCTCAGAGCGCTCCAGAGGCCGGCAAAGCCCGCGCCAATGATCAGGATATTCTTCATCGTTGTGCTCCTGGAATGTCCGGGTAACCAAGGTAGCCCGTGTTTGAGGAGACCGATGTTACGAGCGACGAGCGTCACGCCCTAGGCCAAAGACCCCTGAATTTCGGCCAACGAAACAGAGCGTGCAAAACGGGCGCGGTAGTCACGCGGTGTTACCGCCAGTTGACGCTGGAAGGCCAGGCGCATGCGTTCTTCGTTGCCGAAACCGCACTGGCGCGCGACCTGCTCGATGTGGCTGTCGGCGCTTTCCAGCAGGCGCCGCGCGGCTTCCAGGCGGAACACTTCAATGGCTTTGGCCGGTGTGCGGCCGGTCTTGAGCTTGTACACCCGGGTGAAGTTACGCAGGCTCATGTGCGCCTGTTCGGCCAGGTGTTCGACGCTCAGCCGTGGGTCGCCCAAGTGTTCGTTGAGCCAGAGGTGCAGGGCTTCGAACTCGCTGCAATCGCGCCCCTGCAGCTTGAGCAGCTCACTGAATTGCGCCTGGCCGCCAGGCCGCTTGAGAAAGACCACCAACTCGCGTGCCACCTGCATCGCCACTTCACGGCCGCAGTCCAGTTCGACCAGGGCGAGGGCCATGTCGATGCCGGCGCTGACCCCGGCCGAGGTCCACACCGCGCCTTGCTGAACGAAGATCGACTCGTGGTCTACCTGCACCGCCGGGAAGTCGCGGCGCAGTACCTCGCACATGGCCCAGTGGGTGGCGGCGCGGCGCCCATCGAGCAAACCGGCGCTGGCCAGCAGAAATGTGCCGCTGCACACCGAGGCTGTGCGCCTGGCCTGCACGGCGGCGCGGCGCAGCCAGGCCACCAGCGGCGCGTGGTCGGGGAGGGTGCGGATGATGTCCGGGGCGCCGGGTACGATCAGCGTGTCGACAACCTGTGCCATCACGGTGTCCAAGGTTTCTGTCGCCACCACCAGGCCTTCAGCGGTTTGCTGCAGGCCGCCGTCAAGGCTGGCGGTGTGTACCCGATAGCCTGGTCGGCCGCGTTCGGCCATGGCCTTGGTGGCGGCCCAGAACACCGTCTGGGCGCCCGTGAGGTCGAGCAGGCCCATGTGCGGATAGGCGACGAAGACCACGACGCGAGGGTGGTCGACCGGTTGCAGCGCAGGCTCAAGCTGGTGGGCGTGTTCAGTCATTGGCGGATGGCCTGATCAAAAGTGACCGCTTGGCGGGCTCAAAAGGTCGGTGGCGTGATCACCCAGATCACCACAGCATCCACGTCCCCTGGGTTGCCATAGCGATGCGGCTCCTGGCTGGAGTAGCTGAAACTGTCGCCTTCGCCCAGCTGAAAATAGCGCTCGCCCACCCACAGTTCAAAACTGCCGCTGAGAATATACCCTGCCTCTTCGCCGTCGTGGCTGTAGCTCTGCTGGCTGTAGGTGCCCGGTGGAAAGCGCGAGTGAAGCATCTCCAGCTCGCGGTTGGGCTGGGGTGTCAGCAGTTGGTCGACGATGCCGTCCTCATAATGCACGCTGAGGCGGCTGTTACGGCGTACCACGTAGCCCTGGTCCTCTGGCGCAGTGCTGGCCTCGCTGGCAAAAAACCACTGGATGGTCACACCCAGGCTGCGGGCGATGTTGAACAAAGCCGGGATCGACGGGTAAGAGAGGTTGCGCTCCAACTGGCTGATGTAGCCGGCCGTCAGCTCGCTCTGTGTGGCCAACTCCGCCAGGGTCATGCCGCGGCGCTTGCGCAGGCCGCGGATGCGGGTTCCCAGAAACTGCGGCGCGGCGTTGCCGTCGTCGGTGGCGGAGGGGGGCTGCGGGAGTTGGCTCATGCACGTCGGTCCGTCGGAAAACGGCAGTATGTACAGCCTCAGAGCGCCCAGGCAACCGTCAGGCCATCGTGAATCGCCTCCTCGGCGGTACGCGGTGCCAGACAGTCGCCGATGCGCCGAACTTCCACCAGGCCGGCCAGCTCCGTCGCCAAGGTGTCGTTTGGCTGGTGGCCCAGGCACAGCACCAAGGTGTCGATGCCTTCGAAGATCATTGGTTCGCCGCTGGCCGTGTGCTGCAAGTACACGGTGTTGTCGTCGCAGCCATAGAGGCGGGCGTAGGGCGTGATGGGAATACCCAGGCGGTGCAGCTCGCCAGCCAGTTGATCGCGCACGTACAGCGGCAGGTTCTCGCCGCAATGGGTGCCGTTCACCGCCAATTGCACCTGATGCCCTTCGCGCGTCAGTCGCTCGGCGATACCCGGGCCGATCCAGTCGCAACGCCAGTCGATGACCAGGACCGAGCGCCCTGGGGTGACCTCGTTGCGCAGGATTTGCCAGGCATCCACTACCTGCAGTTCGCCGGCGCGTTCGAATGCCGGCCAGTAGGGCGTGGCGCCGGTGGCGGCAATCACCAGGTCGGGCCGCTCGCGCTCGACCAGTGCGCGGTCGACCCGCGTGTTGCGCTCCACCTCCACGCCGGCCAAGGCCATTTCCCGTTGCAGGTTGGTGCTGGCGCCGCCGAATTCGCTGCGCCGGGGTAGCAGTTGCGCCAGCAGCACCTGGCCACCCAGTTGTGGGCCGGCCTCATACAGGGTGACGTGGTGGCCGCGCGCGGCGGCGACGGTGGCCGCCTTCATGCCTGCGGGGCCGCCGCCTGCAACCAGGATGCGCTTGGGGGCTGGGGTGGGCGTCATCTGGCCGTACTGCAGTTCGCGGCCGGTTTCTGGGCGCTGAATGCAGGAAATCGCCAGGCCGCGGTGAAAATGCCCGATGCATGCCTGGTTGCAGGCAATGCAGGCGCGCACGTCCTCAACTCGGCCATGCTCGGTCTTGGTCGGCATCAGCGGGTCGCAGATCAGTGCGCGGGTCATGCCACACACGTCGGCCTGGCCACGCGCCAGGATCAGCTCGGCCTCTTGGGGTTGGTTGATGCGCCCAGTAACGAACAACGGAATGGCCAGGCGCTGCTTGAACGTGCCGGCTTCGCGCGCCAGGTAGGCCGGCTCGATGGCCATGGGCGGGACGATATGCACCGCGCCCCCCAGGGACGCCGAGGTGCCGGCGACGATGTGCAGGTAGTCGAGCTGGCTTTGCAACGCTTCGGCGGCCGCCAGCGACTCGTCTTCGCTCAGGCCTTCACTGTCACGCTCGTCGGCGCTGATGCGCAGGCCGACGATGAAGTGTTCGTCGGTCGCGGCGCGCACCGCCGCCAACACTTCGCGCAGAAACCTCAGGCGCTGCTCCAGGCCGCCGTTGTAACCATCGGTGCGCAGGTTGACCCGCGGATTGAGAAACTGCGCAGGCAGGTAACCATGGCTGGCGACCACTTCGACGCCATCCAGCCCCGCCTGGTGCAGGCGGCGGGCGGCGCTGGCATAGCCCTGGATGATGTCATCGATCATCGGCTGGTCCAGCGCGCGCGGCATCACCCGGAAGCGCTCGTTGGGCACCGACGAGGCCGAATAGGCCACTGCCAGCAAGCCGTCGGCAGATTCCATGATCTCCCGCCCCGGATGAAACAGCTGCGACAGCACCACGGTGCCGTGATCATGGCAGGCCTCGGCCAGGCGGCGGTAGCCGTCGATGCAGGCATCGTCGGTGGCCATCAGCACGTGGGAGGTGTAGCGGGCGCTGTCATGCACACCGGCCACCTGCAGCACGATCAGGCCAACCCCACCGGCGGCGCGGTCTCGCTGGTAAGCGATGAGCTTGTCGTTGACCAGGTTGTCGGTGGGCAGGCACGTGTCGTGGCCCGTGGACATGATGCGGTTCTTCAACCGTTTGCCGCGAATCTGCAAGGTTTCGAACAGGTGGGGAAAGGCAGTTTGCATACGGGCGGCTCCGGTGCGGTGTTGTTCTTGTTTTGTTTATGAAAGTGTACCGCCAGTAAAAAATCAACTTGTTTTTTTACTGGTGCGCGGCTAGGTTTTCTTCACCCTCACTGGTGAGGGCGTGACCTCACAACAACAAGAAATCGGGCCCTTGGGCACCGGCAGGAGGAAACCTCGATGCATGCATTCCCTCGCAGAACCCACCTTTGCGCAGCGCTTCTGGCCCTTGGCTTGGGCAGTGCGCACGCTGCGCCGCAAATGGTCGTGGTCGGTTATGGCGGCGCTGGTCAGAAAGCCCAGGACGAGGCGATCTTCAAGCCTTTCAGTGCCCAGGACGGCAGCAAGTTGATCCAGAGCGAATACAACGGCGAAATGGCCCGTATCCAGGTCATGGCCGATACCGGCAACGTCGATTGGGACGTGGTGCAGATCGAGGGGCCCGACCTGATGCGCGGCTGTGAGGAGGGCATCTATGAGCGGCTGGACTGGCAGCGCCTGGGCCATGCCGCCGAGCTGATTCCGGATGCCGCGCAGGACTGCGGTTCTGCCGCCCTGGTGTGGAGCGTGGCGATTGCCTACGACCGCAACAAGCTGGCTCAAGCCCCCGCTTCATGGGCAGACTTCTGGGACGTCAGCAAGTACCCAGGCAAACGTGGCCTGCGCAAGCGTGCGGTGTACAACCTGGAGTTCGCCTTGCTGGCTGATGGGGTCAAGGTCGAGGACGTGTACACGGTGCTGTCAACGCCAGCCGGGGTCGACCGCGCGTTTGCCAAACTCACTGAGCTCAAGCCCTATATCCAGTGGTGGGACGCGGGTGCCCAGCCGGCCCAGTGGCTGACCGCCGGTGATGTGGTGATGACGTCTACCTACAGTGGCCGCATCGCGGTGGCGGCGCAGCAGGGCAGCCCGCTGGCATTGGTCTGGCCGGGCAGCCTGTATGGCATGGACTATTGGGCGATCATCAAGGGCTCGCGGCATGTCGACCAGGCCAAGCGGCTGATCGCCTATGCCAACCAGCCTGATACCCAGGTGCGTTACGTCGAGCAGATCCCCTATGGGCCGACCAACACCCAGGCAGCGGCCAGGCTCGCCCCGGGGCTGGCCGGCTGGGTGCCAACCTCGCCACAGAACCTGCAGGGGGCGCTGGCGATGAACGTGGAGTTCTGGGTCGACCATGGCGAAGAGCTGGAGCAGCGATTCAATGCCTGGGCTACGAAATAGCCTAGTGTTCACAGCTGCCTTTCTAACAGGATGAACGAGAAATGACCCCTACCGAACAGACCCTGCGTCAGGAGCTGGCGGCCTGCTACCGCCTGGTCGCTCACTTTCGCATGAGCGACCTGATCTTCACGCACATCTCGCTGCGCGTGCCTGGGCCGGAGCACCACTTTCTGATCAACCCCTACGGCTTGCTGTTCGACGAGATCACAGCCTCCAGCCTGGTGAAGATCGACTTGCATGGGCAGCCAGTCGAGGCGACCCCACACCCGGTTAACCCGGCCGGGTTCGTCATCCACAGTGCTATTCATGCGGCTCGCGAAGACGCCCACTGCGTGCTGCACACCCACACCCGGGCCGGGTGTGCGGTGGCGGCACTGGAATGTGGCTTGCTGCCGGTCAACCAGATGTCCATGGAGTTTCATGGCAAGGTTGCCTACCACGATTACGAAGGCATCGCCCTGGACCTGGATGAGCAACAGCGCTTGGTGGCCGACCTGGGTGACCGGCCGGTGATGATCCTGCGTAACCATGGGTTGCTGACCACCGGGCGTTCTGTGGCCGAAGCCTTCCTGCGCATGTACTACCTGGAAAAAGCCTGCGAGATCCAGTTGGCGGCGCAGAGTGCCGGGCAATTGATAATGCCGCCGGCCGCCGTGTGTGAGCGTACCGAGCAGCAGTTCAATGCGCCACTGAAGGGCTTGAAGCAGGGCGAACTGTCGGACCCGGATGCAGTGGGGCTGGCGTGGGGCGCGCTACTGCGGATGCTGGAGCGGGTGGCGCCGGGTTACCGCGACTGATGGTTGAATGCCACGGCGTATGAAGACTGCAACAGTGACACTGTTGCGCAACCCTGCGCCCTAACTGTGCTGGTCCCTGGAAAAGGAATAGCCTTATGCTGTAACGAAATATGTCGAGAAAGCCTGAAGAAGGATGTCGCAATGCCGCTCAAGGACCTGCTGATCGCCCTGGTGGTGATTGTTGCGTGGGGAGTCAACTTCGTGGTCATCAAGGTCGGCCTGGATGGCCTGCCGCCGATGCTGCTGGGGGCGTTGCGCTTCTTGTTGGTGGCCTTCCCGGCGGTGTTGCTGGTGAAGCGGCCCAAGCTGCCCTGGCGCTGGCTGATCGCTTATGGCGCGACGATCTCCTTGGGGCAGTTCGCCTTCTTGTTCCAGGCCATGTACAGCGGTATGCCGCCGGGGTTGGCGTCGTTGATCCTGCAATCCCAGGCATTCTTCACCTTGGGTTTCGCTGCGTTGTTCCTGGGTGAGCGGTTGCGCCTTGCCAGCCTGCTGGGGCTGCTGGTGGCGGCCAGCGGGTTGGCGTTGATCGGCAGTGAAGACAGCGGCCATGTGCCGATGCTTGCGCTGTTGTTGACCCTGTGCGCGGGCGCGATGTGGGGCGTGGGCAACATCATCACGCGGCGTTTCGGGTCGGTCGACCTGGTGGCGCTGGTGATCTGGGGCGGGCTGATTCCACCGTTGCCATTCTTGGCTTTGTCGTGGTGGCTGGAAGGGCCTGAGCGCATCGGCCATGCTTTGGCCAACATCGGTTGGAACTCGGTACTGGCGTTGGCGTACCTGGCATTCGTCGCCACCATGCTCGGCTACAGCCTGTGGAGCAAGCTGTTGTCGCGCCACCCGGCGGGCAAGGTCGCGCCGTTCTCGCTGTTGGTCCCCGTGATTGGCTTGAGCTCCTCGGCCTGGTTGCTGGGGGAACGCCTGACCGTGTTGCAGGGGTGGGGCGCGTTGCTGGTGATGGTCGGGCTGCTGGTGAATGTGTTTGGCGCGAAGATCGGCCAGCGGTTACGTGCGGCCAGCGTCTCCTGACGCCGGGCTGCCAGTGCTCTGTTAGAATTGGCGCTTTTCGCCAGGCCAACGGAGCACTTTCATGATCATCTCCACCACCAGCCAGCTCGAAGGCCGTCCGATTGCCGACTACCTGGGCGTCGTCAGTTCTGAGTCCGTGCAGGGCATCAACTTTGTGCGGGATTTCTTCGCGCGTTTCCGCGACTTCTTCGGTGGCCGCTCACAAACCCTGGAGAGCGCACTGCGCGAGGCCCGCGAACAGGCTACCGAAGAGTTGAAAGCGCGCGCACGGCAGTTGAATGCTGATGCCGTAGTCGGTGTGGATTTCGAAATCAGCATGCCATCGGTGCAGGGTGGCATGGTCGTGGTGTTCGCCACCGGCACGGCAGTCCGCCTAAAGTAAGGCCATGTGCCACTGGTCGGGCGTAAAGCGTTTGGCCAGGCAGTCTGCAAATGACCAGCTAGTCTCACTTTTACCGGCCGCGTTCACTTAGGCATTCCATCTGCTTGCCGGCGCGACCGCCACTGGAGGGAGACTGGGCATGAGCGAATCCTTTTTTGAAGACCTGAACGACGCATTCCCGATCAACAGCCAGGTGCGTTGCGGCCAGTCGGCATTCCGTCTGGGCTTCGCCAACATGACGCTGGATGATTCGGAACAGCTTCAGCCTGCACATCTGCAGCGCACCAAGAAGGGCCGCTTCATGCCGCGGGTTCCGCTGAAAAAGTGATCCCGCTCCAGCAACCCCGCCAAACGGCGGGGTTTTTATTGCCATTCGTTGACGCTGCTCATGGCATCGCTGGGTTGCGCTCGCCGGGCTTGCGAAGATGTGGTTTTCTGGCGCGGCATTTCAGCAAACGGAGATTGAACGCTCATGCGAGTCAGGGAAGAGACCTATTGGCAGTGGGCCGACGCTCAACTGCACAGCCGCAGCCACGATGAAGCACTCAGTGACGGCACCACGCTGGATGTGCAGGTGCGGTTGTCGCGCCTCGGCGCCACCCAGTTGTTCCTCGGTGTGTACGCCGGCAATGGCCGGGCAGTGCTGGAAGAGTATTACCCCTCGCGCCCTGGCGAGACCATGACCCGTGCGCTGGTCTGGGGCGTCGAGCGGGCCCGGGCACTGGCTACCGGCGCCTTGCCGCTGCCAGCCATGGCGCAACCGCGCAGGCGCGCATGAAAAAGCCCGGCCTTTTGGGGCCGGGCTTGAGGGTGCGGGTAGCCACTCAGTTGAGCGGTTCGATCACCTTGACTGCCTGCCGCTCACGGGCGGCGGGCCATTCTTGTTGCAGGGTCTGCAGCACGCGGCCAACGAACTCGGTGTCGGCAGCGGCCTTCTTGCCGACGTAGCCTTGGCCACGGCGGTAGACCTTGAAGCGTGCACGCATGCTGGGCAGGTGCTCTTCGAATTCAGCTTCGATGGTGTTCGGTGGCAGGCGGTCGAGACGCACCTCACCGGTCTGGCTCACCCACAGCAGATGGTCGTCGAGGCTGTCCTTGCGCACGGCGAACAGCTGGGCCAATTGGTCGATTGTGGGATTGTTGTTCAAGTTCATCATAAAGCCCCCATTACCCATTCGTAGGTGATTTTCACAGTTGGCGCTACCACGGTGTAGCGCACTACCAAGGCTGCTACAGCAGCATCGCAACAGGGGCTTTCACACGCTGCCTTTTGGACAGTTCCCTCTCCACGGACGGCCTGCGTTACCGCGCAAGCCGTCTGGAACACCCTTGCCACCGCTCCCGATCGGGGAGACGACTCAATCATGCCCAAGCGCGATGAACGGCGTCAACAGTTTTGTAGTGAATATTTTTAGGCACTACATTTTTGTCATGTTGTTCGACAATCCAAGCGCTGGCCGGCGTAAAACCGGCCGCTACCTTCACAGCCCCTCAATAATCTGGAAGGCCGCACGCACGCGGGCTTCGTTCGGATAATTACGGTTGGCCAGCAACACCACGGCCATGTTTTTGGCAGGAATAAAAGCGGCGTACGCGCCAAAACCGCTGGTTGCGCCGGTCTTGTTGTACCAGGCCTCACGCAGGGCAGGGCTGGCAGGGACGAGGCGGGTGGTGGCCTGAGGCTCACGGATCAGGCGAGGGCTGTTGCCATCGATCAAGGTGCCTAGCGCAACCGGATAAGGGTAATGCTCCCAGCCAAGGCCCTGGGTCATGGTGCCGACCTGGAAGTAGCCCTTATGGGTGATCGCAATGGCGTTTTGCAGTGCAGCGGGCAGGCCGTCTGGCTGCATCTGCAGGCGCACGTAGCGCAGCATGTCGCTGGCGCTGGTCTTGATGCCATAGGCTTCATCGGCATAAGGGCCTGGGCTGACGCGTACCGGGCGGTCTTCTGCGTCGTAGCCTTGGGCATAAAGCCCTTGGGCGCTGGCGGGCACCTGCAGGTAGGTGTGTTTCAGGCCCAGTTGCACCAGCAGGCCCTGGCTCATCAGCTCCGCGAAGGGGCGCTGCTGCGCGCGTGCCGCCAAATCGCCGAACAGGCCCAGGCTCGGGTTGGAATAGCAGCGCTGGGTGCCCGGCGCGGCGTGAGGCTTCCAGTGGCGGAAGAAGTCCACGACCTGTTGCGGCGTCTGCACTTCATCGGGGAACTGCAACGGTAGGCAATCGGCGCTGTAGGCCCCCAGTTCCAGCACGCTGGCGTCCCCCAGCGGCACCCCAGCCAGTGCGGGCTGATAGCGTTTTGCCGGGGCCTGAAGGTCCAGTTTGCCTTCGGCGCTGGCCAGGGCAGCGAGGGTAGCCGTGTAGGTCTTGCTCAACGAGCCGACCTCGAACAGGGTGTCTTGGGTAACCGGCGTGCCCTCGGCCTTGCTGGCCACGCCATAGTTGAAATAGTGCGCCTGGCCGTGGGCGTACACCGCCACGGCCATGCCGGCGATGCCTTGCTCCTGCATCAGTGTGCGAATGAGGGGGTCGACGCGTGCTTGCAGCGTGTCGTCAGCCTGAGCGGCTGCGTGGCCCATGGCGAATGTGATGGCGGCAGTCAGTGCGGCCAGGCGAGGGAGCAACATGGGCAGGTCCTTTGTGGGGTTGTGTCCGTTCATCGACACCTGTGGGGGTTCCGGCGTTAGCGAAGAAAAGCCGCAGACCTTATCGTCTGCCCTTGCACAATGACAAGACGGAACCTGTGATGAAGTATTTGCGGATGTTATTCGACAATTTCACCCTGGCGTTGCTCGGGGTGGTGCTGATCGCCACCGTGCTGCCCTGCTCGGGTGACGGTGCAGTGTATTTTGGCTGGCTGACCAACCTGGCCATCGGCCTGCTGTTCTTCCTGCACGGCGCCAAGTTGTCGCGCGAAGCGATCATCGCCGGGGCCGGGCACTGGCGCCTGCACGCGTTGGTGTTCTCCTGCACCTTTGTACTGTTCCCCCTGCTGGGGTTGGCGTTCAAGCCCCTGTTCGTGCCATTGGTTGGCAATGAGCTGTACCTGGGCGTGCTGTACCTGTGTGCATTGCCGGCCACTGTGCAGTCAGCCATCGCGTTCACCTCCCTGGCCCGCGGCAACGTGCCGGCCGCCATTTGCAGCGCTGCCGCTTCGAGCCTGCTGGGCATCTTCCTCACGCCGCTGCTGGTGATGATGTTGCTGGGCGCCAGCGGTGACACTGGGTCGGGGTTGGATGCCGTACTGAAAATCACCTTGCAGCTGCTGGTGCCCTTCGTGGCCGGGCAGATCGCACGCCGCTGGATCGGCGCATGGGTCAAGCGCAACGCGCGCTGGCTCAAGGTCGTGGACCAGGGGTCGATCCTGCTGGTGGTGTACACCGCGTTCAGTGAAGCGGTGGTGACGGGCCTGTGGCACACGGTATCGCCACAGCACCTGGCGGGGCTGTTCGTGGTCTGCGGGATTTTGTTGGCGGTGGTGCTGTATGGCACCCGTTTCCTTGGCAAGGTGCTGGGCTTTGACCTTGAAGACCGCATCACCATTCTGTTCGCCGGTTCGAAGAAGAGCCTGGCGACCGGCGTGCCGATGGCTCAGGTGCTGTTCGTGGGCAGTGGCATTGGCGCGATGATTTTGCCGCTGATGCTGTTCCATCAGATCCAGCTGATGGTGTGCGCGGTGCTGGCGCAGCGTTATGCCAGCCGTGAGGATGTGGGTGAGAAGGCCCCTGTATCGTCTTGATAGACAAGGGGTATAGGTACTGCTGACTGTGTGAGAGCAACTGTCTTGTGGTGCTTGTGCCGGCCTCTTCGCGGGCAAGTCGGACCGCCGCACCGCCGCTCCCACAGGTAATTGCGCAGGCTCAGGCCTTGTGTTCTCCAACAAATACCTGCTGAGTCAGGTAGTTATGTGCTGTTCTTGAGGTGCTTTATCACTTTACCGGGCCTGGCCGGAGCTGCGCGCTCTTAACGCCTTGGCAACCTCCGCCTCTATCTTGTAGGCCGGGCCTTCCAGCTCATTGAAGTCACGCGTGTAGCGCCGGGCGAACTCATCGACGCCTAATGCCTGGTACTGCTGCACGTGCTTGAGCTCGTGCGCCCACAGCGCCACATTGTCTTCAGCATCGCTGGCATGGCGGAAGATGATCGTGTCGATCAGTGTCACGGCATTCACATCGGGGTTTTGCAGCATCGCGTTGGCTGCGCTCATCTGCTGTTCATCGCCAACCCTGAAGCGCGCGGCATCGAGCACGGCAAAGTCATACCAGGGTTCGAGCTGGGCGCGGATGTGTAGCGGGATCGGCTCACTGCCGCTGGCGCTGGCTTCGTCACGGGCCTGGCGCAACGCGTAGGCCAGGCTGGTTGAGGCCATGGTTTCGACGTCCTTGAGGATCTGCCCGGCCTGGCCTGGGTCGACCGGCGCACAGAAACAGCCCATCAGGCAGACTTGGTACTGGCCCGGAGGGCAGGTCTGTTCAGCAAACACGGGCACGCTCAAAAGCAAGCCAAGCAACAGGTTAACGGCTTTCATTCAAGGCCTTTTCGACGAAGCTGCGGCTGGCATCGAGTACTTCGGACTGCACGACTTCGCTGGCGAGCATGCGCCCGATCAGCAACGCCCCGACGCACTGGCTGATCAACACCCAGGCCAGTTGTTCATCCTCCAGTGTTGTGCTCCAGGCTTTGTGCAACTCGACCAGCCAATGTTCGGCCACCTCACGCACCGGTTGATCTGCCCGGGCGATTTCCACCCCAAGCGGCGGCAAGGGGCAGCCCCCTTCGGCATTGTGCAGGTGGGCCAGGCTCAGGTACTGCTGCAGGCAACGGCCAAGGCGCTCGCGGCTGGCACCTTGATTGGCCAGGCGCGCCAGCGGGCTGTTGCACAGCTCCTGGCGAACGACTTCGGTGAACAGGTCATCTTTGGAAGGGAAGTGATTGTAAAAGGCACCGCCGGTCAGCCCGATGGCTTTCATCAGCCCGGCTACGCCAGTGCTGGTGAAACCGCCGCGTTTGGCCAGTGCACCGCTGGTGGCCAGCAGCTTTTCGCGGGTTTGTTGCTTGTGGTCGCTGGTATAGCGCATTCAATTGCCTCTGCGCGCTTGGCTTGACGATGGGGGCGATCATAACATAGCGTTCGTTTACTAAACGATCACTCACCAAAGGGGCGCACATGACTCAACCACAAAAAGTAGTGCTGGTGATCGGCGCGGGAGATGCCACGGGGGGCGAGATCGCCAAGCGCTTCGCGCGGGAGGGCTACGTGGCCTGCGTCACTCGCCGTCAGGCGGACAAGCTGCAACCGCTGCTGGACGAGATCCGCGCCGCAGGCGGCCAGGCCCATGGCTTTGGCTCCGATGCGCGTAAGGAGGAAGAGGTGGCCGCGCTGGTTGAGACCATCGAGCGTGATATTGGCCCGATCGAGGCGTTTGTCTTCAATATCGGCGCCAATGTGCCTTGCAGCATTCTGGATGAAACGCCGCGCAAGTACTTCAAGATTTGGGAGATGGCCTGTTTTGCCGGGTTTCTGACAGCGCAGGCGGTGGCTCGGCGCATGGTGGTGCGTGAGCGCGGCACGATTCTGTTCACAGGCGCTACTGCAGGTACCCGTGGCGCTGCTGGCTTTGCCGCATTCGCCGGTGCCAAGCATGGCCTGCGGGCATTGGCCCAGAGCATGGCGCGTGAGCTGGGGCCGCGCAATATCCATGTCGCCCATGTAGTGGTGGATGGGGCAATCGATACCGCGTTCATCCGCGACAGTTTCCCCGAGCGCTACGCCCTTAAGGACCAGGATGGCATCCTCGACCCGGCCCATATTGCCGACAGCTACTGGTTCCTCCACACCCAACCGCGAGATGCCTGGACATTCGAACTGGACCTGCGCCCCTGGATGGAACGCTGGTAAGCCCCCCCTCATCGACCAAGGACCGAACCCATGACCAAGACCGTCGAATTCTTCTTTGACCTCGGCAGCCCCGCCAGTTACCTGGCGTGGACCCAGCTGCCGGGTATCTGTGACCGCCATGGCGCGGCGCTGCATTATCGGCCCATGCTGTTGGGTGGGGTTTTCCAGGCCACCGGCAATGCCTCGCCGGCAATGATCCCAGCCAAGGGCCGCTACATGTTTACCGACCTTGCACGCTTCGCAGCGCGCTATGGTGTGCCGTTTGGGCTTCCACCGGGCTTCCCGATGAATACCCTGATGCTGATGCGCGGTGTAATCGGCACACAGTTGCAAGCACCGGAACGCTTCGAGGCACTGTTGCGGGCATTGTTCAACGGCCTGTGGGCCGAGCGACGCAACCTGGGGGACGCGGCGGTGTTGCAGCAGACGCTGGAACATGCCGGCTTTGACCTTGCCGCGCTCACTGCCCTGGCGGGCGACGCGCAGGTGAAGGCGGCCCTGAAGCAGGCGACCGAGGAAGCCGTTGCGCGCGGTGTATTTGGTGCGCCGACCTGTTTTGTCGGTGATGAGATGTTCTTTGGGCAAGACCGCCTGGACTTTGTCGAGGACGCGCTGCGTCAACCG
Source organism: Pseudomonas sp. ITEM 17296 (assembly GCF_028895205.1). Classification (NCBI taxonomy): domain Bacteria; kingdom Pseudomonadati; phylum Pseudomonadota; class Gammaproteobacteria; order Pseudomonadales; family Pseudomonadaceae; genus Pseudomonas; species Pseudomonas sp. ITEM 17296. The sequence goes on from NZ_WJRS01000002.1 coordinate 313,824, forward strand.
GCCAGGCGCGCTTCCAGCTGAGTACGCTCCCACAGGCTGAGCAGGTCGGTGGGGTTGGTGCCGTAACGGTGCCAGTCTTCAAGGCCGGCCTGATCAGCGTTGGGGGCAACGCACTGGACGCATTGAGCAAGGCCTTCGGCATCCACGGCCAGGGTCAACTGCCAGCCTTCGATCAGCACATCGACCAGCCCTTCGGCGCGCTGGGCGGTGATGTGCAAGGGGTGGACGCCCAGGGCTGCGTCACGCAAGCGCTGATACGCGGCCCGTGCGTTCACGGTGCCTGGGCGGTTCACGGTCAGAAGTTCGCCGGGGTGTTGGCGCTGATGATTTCGGCCTCATCCTGGCCAATGTTCTTGAAGCTGTGCGGCAGGGTAGTGGGGATGTAGTAGCCATCACCCGAATTGAGCACGCTGACCTGGCCATCGACCCACAACTCGACGGTGCCGCGGGTGACCAGGCCGCACTCTTCGCCTTCTGCATGCACGATCGGCTCGCCCGAATCGGCGCCCGGTGCGTACAGTTCACGCAGCATGCGCATCTGACGGGCCTCGACACTGGCACCTACCAACAGCATGCGCAGGCCGTTACGGCCCAAGTCTGGCTGCTCGCTGGCGCGGAACACGAAGCGCTCTTCCCGCACCGGCTCGTCGAAGCTGAAAAACTCCGCCAAGCTCATCGGGATCCCTTCGAGCAGTTTTTTCAGGGAGCTGACCGAAGGGCTGACGCGGTTCTGTTCGATCTGCGAGATCGTCGAGTTAGTCAGCCCGCTGCGGCGGGCCAGTTCCCGTTGGGAGAGGTTGTTGCGTTCACGCACCAGTTTGAGTCGCGTCCCCGTGTCCATAGCCGCCTTGTAATCAGAGGTGTCAAAAATAATGAGCGACGCATTAAAACACACTCTGCACGCTTGCGCGCTGTGCTTATCAGGCACGTGGTTCGCGTGGCATCGGCCATAGCCCGACCAGCAGCAACAGCGCGGCTACCGCCAGGAACGGCAAGCGTGGGTCAAGGGCATACACCAGGGTGCCGGCCAGTGGCCCAATTACTGCGCCCATGCCTTGGGCGGCGCCGATCGAGCCCGCTGTGGCGCCTTGTTCCGAGGCCTGCATGGCATTGGCCGCCAGCGCCGAAAACGCCGGGAACACAAAGCCCATGCCGGCCGCAGCGACGAAGAAGCACGCCCACAGCCAGGGCGCGGTGGTCGCCAGTGCACCGCAGGCAAAGCCCACGGCCGACACGCTGGCGCCCACCCGGATCATCTTCAGCGGCGGCCATTCCAGTTGGCGCAGCACAACTTGGGCCAGGATCAGCGCCACACCGACCGTGGTCAGGGCAATGCCGGCGACCTGAGCCGCGTCAGCCGGGCCCAACTGCAAGCGGTCCAGGGCGAAGAACCCGACAATGATCTGTGACACGGTGACGCTAAGCATGGCGCTGAAGGCCACCAGCAAAGGCCGGCGCAGCCGGGGGTCGCTCAGTTGCACAGGGCTGGGCGCATGGGTGTGCGCCAGCGCTTGTGGCTTGAGTGTGAACAGCAACACGAAGAACGCGGTGGCCGGCAGCAGCGACATGAGGTGGAACGGCAGGCTCAGGCTGTAGCGCGCGAGCAGTCCGGCCAGTGCCGGGCCCAGCACCAGGCCGACCGCGTTCGCCGCGCCCAGTGAGGCCATGGCGCGGGCTCGGCGCTGCGGTTCGACATGGTCGGCGATCAGTGCATTGCAAGCCACTGGAATGGCGGCGTAGAAGGCGCCGATGCAGCCGCGTGCGAGCATGAGGCCGATAAAGGCCAGGGTTGCGCCCGGCATCCAGCGCAGCGCGCCTTCGACGAACACGCACAACAGCCAGTAGGCCACGGTGAAGCCTGCGCTTCCCAGCAGCAGCACGCGGCGGCGGCCTAGCCGGTCAGCGGCGCGGCCCCACGGGCGTGCCAGCAGCACCCAGACCACCCCGGCGACGGTAACAGCGGCACCGGCCTGCCAGGTGGCCATGCCGAGCTGGCGGGCGATTGGGCCTATCAGGGCAACGAAGGCCATCATCGACATGGTGCAGGCCATGTTGGCCAGCAGCAGTGGGCGTAAGTCCAGCGTGCTGGCAGGCACGAGAGTGGCAGGATCCTTTGCGACGTTCATGGGCAGTCCAGAGAAGTTCAGCGATAAGTGCGCCGATCTTAGTAAGAATTATTATCGATTGTCGAACGCCCTGAACCGCACCGGCTTATTCGCTGCGACGCAGGGGGCCAGGCCACATGCTACGCAAGACGCCGTCGCGGCGCACCAAAGCGTGCATCAGCGCTGCGCCCAGGTGCACCAGGATCGTCGCGAACAGCAGGTAGCCAGCCCAGCCGTGGGCTTGTCGCAGCACGGCATACAGCTGCAGGTCGTGGGGGGCGATTGCCGGCAATTGCAGGGGCCGCGGGTAGCCGCCGGCCGACAGCATGGCCCAGCCCAGCAGTGGCATGGCCAGCATCAGGCCATAGAGCAGCACATGCGAGGCACCGGCGGCGAACCGCTGCAGCCGTGGCAGGTCGCGTGGCAGCGGTGGGTGTGGCAAGGCCAAACGCAGGCCGATACGCAACACCACCAGTACCAGCAAGGCCAGGCCCGTGGCCTTGTGCAGGCTGAGCAATACGGGGTGGCGCAGTGACAGGTCGCTGACCATGCTCACACCAATGAACAGCATGGCCACAATCAACACCGCCATCAGCCAGTGCAGCAGGCGGGCGAGGGGGTGGAAGGCTTCAGGTTTCATGGGCGGGCTCCAGTGCCGAGCGATTCACGGCTGCGGCGGTTGAACGATTCCGAATAGGCGGCGGATCGGGCGGCCAGAATCGGGTCGGCAGAGGCTTCGATGCCGTGGGGCAGGATCAGCGGGTCGAAATTAATGTCGCGGCAAGCACCTTGCTCAGGCGCGTCGACCTGTTCGAGCACAAGCGTGCCGGCGTCTACGCTGCGCCGTTGCGCAGGCCATGGGCTGGCCGGGTTGTCCACGGCGTCGCCAGGCTCGGCCAGGACCAGGCGCAGGGTCCAGCGCAGCGGCCCTTGGGCCAGGCGCTGTTGCAGGTCGTGCTGCAAGTATTGTTTGTCGTCCACCTGGCCTGGCAGGGCGGTAAACGGGGTTTGCGGCTCCAGTTGCCAACGTACCGGCTGTGCCGCGCCGGCGGCGTCGATCAGGCGGAAGGCATTGATGCTGTGATACTGGGTACTGGCGAAACTGTTGCTTGGCTTGTAGCTCGCCGCCCACTGGCGGAACGCCGCGCTTTCGGGGTGGGCGGCAAAAAACGCTTGTTGCCTGGCCGGGTCCGGTTTGCCAGTGGCAGGGTCTGGCGTACTGGCCAGGACTTGTTCATAGAACGCCTGCGGCGTACCCACCGCCAGTACCGGCGGGTTGTTCATGCCGGTACGCCAGACTTGCCCATCGTCAGTGCTGAGCTGAAGCGCCAGGCTGCGCACCGGGATTGCCGTGTCCGGCGCGAACGGGTTGGCGCCGCCAATGGCAAAACGGCCGATAACCGGCACGCGTTCCTGGCTGAACACGCGGGCCGTGGACAGGCTGGCAGCCTGCCCGCTGGCCTGGAAGTAGCCCGAGACACAGAGGCCTTTTGCGTGGTTCTTGCGGTAGCCTGGGTAGTGCCCGGCCTGGGCCTCGAAGGTGTCGATGATGCGCTTTGGCGTCAGTTCAGGTGCGCCGATCCAGCCGGCGGCATAGGCAAAGCCTGCGCCGGCAGCCAGCATGACAGCGCCGATGGCCGCCAGGCGCAGGGCCTTGGCGGGGCCGTGCAAAGGTGAGTTCATGATCATCGTCCGGTTCTGTGAAGGTGCCGGTACGACGCTGCAGGGAAAAACTTATTCCCTGGGCGGGAATAGATTTTGTTACCGGGCGTCTGCCTCTTACACTGACAACCCCAGAGGCCGGGACATAGCCATGCACGATCTGGACGAACACCAGTGGCGCGAGCTGCTGGCACGTTTGCGCCGCTTTGCCTTGTGGTTGACGCGCGAACCGGGCAGCGCCGACGACCTGGTGCAGGCCACCGTCGAGCGAGCCTTGAGTCGCCAGGGCCAGCAACGTGAAGCTGAGGCGCTGCGCGCCTGGCTGTTCACCATCCTTTATCGGCTGTTTCTTGACGGCAAACGCCGCGACCGCCTGCATGCCCGTTGGCTGTCCTGGTTCGGCCGCGCCGAGGTGGAAAGCGAGCCCGTTGGCGGCAATATCGAAGACATCGTGCTGGCCCAGGCCGACCTGCGTGCCTTTGCTCGGCTGTCGGCGGAGCAGCGTGCTTTGCTGCTGCTGGTGAGCATCGAAGGTTTGAGTTACAAAGAGGCCGCCCAGGCCTTGGGCATCCCTATCGGTACCGTGATGTCGCGCTTGTCGCGCGCCCGCAATGCCTTGCGCGAACTGACCGAGGGCAACCCTCAACCCCCGGCCTTGCGGAGACTGAAATGACACGCCTGATCCCCACTGAAGATGAGTTGCATGCCTACATCGATGAGCGCCTGACGCCTGCCCGCCGGGCAGAGGTAAAGGTTTGGCTGGCGGCCAACCCGCAGGAAGCGGCGCGGGTCGAGGGCTGGCGCAGCGATGCGCGGCGGCTGCGTGTGGCACTCGCCGGCCTGGGTGAGCAGCCGGGGGGGGCGCAGCTAGATCTGGGCCAATTAAAGCAGCGGCTGCGCCAGCGTCGTCAACGGCGTTGGGCATCGGCGGCAGTGCTCGTGCTGGCGATTGGTGTGGGTGGTTTGGGCGGTTGGCAGGCGCGGGATGCGATGTTGGCCAGGGTCGATCTGCCCATGGCCGATGCGGTCCAGGCTCATCGGCTGTTTGCCGGTAGCGAGGCGCTGGATATCCAGGCCAGCGACCCGACTCAATTGCGTGACTGGTTGGGGCGTCATTTCAGCCGGGTAGGCCAGTTGCCGGACCTGGCAGGTTACGGTTTCAGGCCGGTGGGCGCGCGGTTGCTCAGCAACGAGCAAGGGCCTGCGGCGCTCCTGGTGTTTCAGGATGGCAAAGGGGAACGCATCAGCCTGTTTCTGCGCTCGCCGGGTGAGCGTTATGAACGCATGCCCGAGGGGCAGCGGGTTGATGGGCAACTGGAGGCACGGTACTGGTCGCATGGGGCGTATAACTTTGCGTTGGTCAGTGCGGCGGACGATACGCGTGGGGCGGGTGTAGGGGAGGCGTTGCGGTTGGGGTTGTAGGGTGATGGTGATGATATGGTTGAGTGGGTGTGGGCAGCCAGGTGTAGGGCATGGGATTTACAGCGCCTGTGAGATCGAGCGCCGCCCGCGCGGCGCTTCGCAGCACAAGGCTGCTCCCACATCTGTTTCGGGCCAGTAACGCCTGTAGCAACGCGCGCGACCGCCTTGTTTGTTCCACACGATATCGAGGTGAGCGCCAAAGGGCCGCGCGCCTCTGTCTCAGGCCTGATTGGCCCGAAAAAAATGTAGGAGCAGCCTTGTGCTGCGAAGCGCCGCGCGGGCGGCGCTCGATCTCACAGGCGCTACAACTCCAATGCCTTACACCTGACTAGGGTCAGCTCAACTCCAGCCAGATCGGCGCATGGTCCGACGGCTTTTCCATCCCGCGCAACTCATAATCCACACCCGCCGCCTTGATCCGTGGCACCAGGTGCTGCGACGCCATGATCAGGTCGATGCGCAGGCCACGCTTGGGTTCATCCTCGAAACCGCGGCTGCGGTAGTCGAACCAGCTGAAGCGGTCGGCCACGTCCGGGTGCAGGTGGCGGAAACTGTCGACCAGGCCCCAGCCTTTAAGGCGCTCCATCCATTCGCGCTCTTCCGGCAGGAAGCTGCATTTACCGGTCTTGAGCCAACGTTTGGCGTTGTCCGGGCCGATGCCGATGTCGCAGTCCTGGGGCGAGATGTTCATGTCGCCCATCACCAGCACCGGCTGGTCGTTGCGGAACTGGTTTTCGAGCAGGGCCTGCAGGTCGCTGTAGAAGCGCTGCTTGGCCGGGAATTTGGTGGGGTGGTCGCGGCTTTCACCCTGGGGGAAGTAGCCGTTCATGATGGTGATCGGGTTGCCGTCGGCATCGGCGAAGGTGCCCCAGATGAAGCGGCGCTGGGCGTCTTCCTCATCGGTGGCAAAACCCTTGTGCAGGCTCAGCGGTGCCTGGCGCGACAGCAAGGCGACGCCATAGTGGCCTTTCTGGCCGTGGTAATGCACGTGGTAGCCCAGTGCCTGGACATCGGCCAGAGGGAACTGATCGTCGCTGACCTTGGTTTCCTGCAGGCCGATCACGTCAGGCTGATGCTTGTCGATCAGCGCCGCCAGCTGATGCGGGCGAGCTCGCAGGCCGTTGATGTTGAAACAGACGATCTTCATGGAAAGACAATCCCGGTAAAAGCCGCGATGCTAGCCGACATCGCGCGTCATCACCAGCATGGCGGGTTCGGGGTGCTGCTGCTAACGTGCTGTAGGGGCTGAACGATGCGCGGTGGAGCACACTCCAAGGCATTGCAAGCCCATTCCAGGAGGACTGCCCGCAATGCCCGAAACCACTGCCACGCCGGCGCGTATCTGCCAACTCGACGACGGCTACAGCCGTGAGGCGCGTTCGCTGTTGTACAACGCCTACCGCCATGAACCTACCTTTGCTTACATTTTCGAGGCGCAGCGCCCAGGCTATGAGCGCCGCCTGCGCGTGATGGTGCGTGAATGGGTACGCCAGCACTTTTACCTGCAACTGCCGGCCATTGGCCTGTTGCTGGATGACCGCTTGATTGCCCTGGCCCTGATCGTGCCGCCGCTGCGCAGGCTGGGGGTGGCCGACAGCTGGGCCTGGCGTTTGCGCATGATGCTGGGTACCGGCCTGCGCTGCACGCGACGCTACATGGACTACCAGGCCGCATTGGCCAGTTGCTTGCCTACAGACCAAGTGCACGTCTTGCCTCTACTGGGCGTGCACCCGCAATTTCAGGGGCGCCAGTACGGTGAGCAATTGTTACAAGCTGTGCATGACTGGTGCGCGGAAGACCCCAGCACCCAGGGCGTGGTGCTGGACACCGGCAATGAGCACTACCTGGCGTTCTACCAGCGTCAGGGCTATGAAGAAATTGGCGAGGTTGCCGTAGGGCCGATCCGAGAAAGGGTGTTCTTCCATCCCAACCCCGTGTCTTCAACTTCCGCTTTTGCCTGACAAGCCGCCAGACGGCTCCCTTGAGCGCCCGGCTCTGGTAGCATGCCCCGCATGACGTATTCAGGAAGATTAACCTGGGGCCTGGTTTTCTGGGTCGCCAGTTTCGCAGCATGGGGCCAGAGCGAGTTGCTGGTGAAGGTAAAACCAGCCAACAAAGCGCTCAAGGCCAATGTCGAAGGCTATATCGGCAACTTGGGTGACCGCGATGAAGAAGCGCTTCTGCGCTTCAGTCGCGGGGCTCAGGAGCAGGCGCGCAAAGCCGCGCAGGCACTTGGCTACTATCAAGCCCAGATCGATACCGAGGTCAAGCCTCCCGCCAAAGCCGACCAAGCCCCGCAATTGATAATCCAGATCGCCCCCGGCGAGCCTGTGCGCCTGCGCAACGTGACGGTGCGCATCGAAGGGCCTGCCAGTGAGATGAAGGCGTTTCGGGTGCCCGACAGCAAGGCACTGCGCGCTGGCGAGCAGCTTAACCATGGGCTTTACGAAGATGCCAAACGGCTGATCCAGAACCAGGCTTCACGCTATGGCTTCTTCGCCGGCCGCTTCAGCCGCCAACGCCTGGCAGTCGACCCCCAGGCCGGCGTGGCCGACATCGAACTGGTCTACCAAAGCGGCCCTCGCTATCGCCTGGGCGCGGTCAAGTTTGGCGGTGACACACCGCTGGATGAAGACCTGCTGCAGCGCATGGTTTCGTTCAAGCCAGGCACGCCCTATGACTCCGAGCTGATTGCCGAACTCAACAACGACCTGCAATCGAGTGGTTACTTCGAAGGTGTGCGGGTAGACGCCGCGCCGACTGCCGCCGTGGGCGAGGACATCCCGGTGGAGGTCCGCCTGGAAACCCGCAAACCACGCACCATGGGCCTGGGCTTGGGCTTCTCAACTGACGTCGGCCCCCGTGGCAAGGCCAACTGGACGCGACACTGGGTCAACCCTCAGGGCCACAGCTACGGCTGGGAAACCGAACTGTCGGCACCTCGGCAGAACGTCGGCCTGTGGTATGACGTGCCGCTCGACCCGCCGCTGACCGACAAACTGCGCTTTGCCGGTGGTTACCAGAACGAGGAACTCGCCGGTACCGACACCCTCAGCAAGCTGCTCACCGTCGGGCCAGAATGGCACAGCAAGTTGCCCAGTGGTTGGCAGCGGGTCATCTCGCTCAAGTACCAGCGTGAAGAGTACCGCCTGGGCGATGACTCGGGGCTGAGCAACTTGCTGATGCCGGGTGTCAGCTTCTCGTACCTGCGCAGCGACAACCGCATTGACCCGCACAATGGCTACCGCCTGCAGTTCGATACCCAGGTGGCGAAGGAAGGCCTGGTCTCCGACACCAACCTGCTGCACGGCAACGTGCTGCTCAAGGGCCTTACCACGCTTGGCCATAACCATCGCTTCCTCGGCCGGGTGCAATTTGGCGGCAGCGCCACCAACGGCTACAAGAACAACATCCCGCCATCGCTGCGCTTCTTCGCCGGTGGCGACCAGAGCGTGCGTGGCTATGACTACCAGACCTTGTCGCCGAAAAACAGCGACGGCGACCGCATCGGTGGCCGCTACCTGGTGGCTGGCAGCGTCGAGTACCAGTACTCACTGACTGAAAAGTGGCGCGTGGCAACCTTTGTCGATCAGGGCAACTCGTTCAACACCTTCGAGCTGCCAAGCCTGAAGACTGGGGTGGGCATTGGTGTGCGTTGGGTTTCACCGGTCGGGCCACTGCGCCTGGACCTTGCCAAGGCCCTCGATGACGAGGGCGGTATTCGCCTGCACTTCTCCATGGGGCCTGAGCTGTGACACGTGTGTTCAAATTCGTACTGCTGGGCGTGCTCGGCGGGGTAGTGGCCGTGGGCCTGGCGCTGGGCGTGCTGGTGGGGACCGAAAGCGGCAGCCGCTGGGCACTGGCCAGGGTGCCGGGGTTGCAGGTCGCTGACTTCCAAGGGCGCCTGGCGGGCAGTTGGCAAGCCAGCCAGCTGAGCTGGGTGGAGGGCGGTAATCGGGTCGAGGTGCAGGCCCCGCTGTTGACATGGTCGCCCGGGTGCCTGCTGCGTGCCACCTTGTGTATCGATCAACTGCAGGCGCAGCGCATCGACATGGCGTTTGCACCCAGCGATGCACCGGCTGAAAGCGGCCCGCTGCAACTCCCGGCCCTGCGCTTGCCGGTCGCCATCGAGCTGGGCGAGGTCAAGATCGGCCAACTGCGACTCGACGGCAGCGACCTGCTGGGTGATGTGCAACTGGCCGCCCACTGGACCCAAACGGGCATGCGCATCGACCGCCTGCATCTGCAGCGCGATGACCTGCGCCTGGACCTGCAAGGCGACCTGCAACCTGAGGGCGATTGGCCGCTGCAGCTGCAAGGGCAAGTTCAGCTGCCTTCGGTAGAGGGTAAAAGCTGGCAACTGGCGTTGACCGCGCAAGGCGAGCTGCAGAAAACCCTCACTCTCGAAGGCACCAGCTCGGGTTACCTCGATGCACGGCTGAACGGTGAGCTACAAGCGTTGGCCGAGCACCTGCCGGCAACGCTGCAGATCCGTTCCGACGCTTTCAAACCAACCGGGTCGCTGCCGGACACCCTGCAGTTCAATCAGCTTGAGCTCAATGCCAAAGGTGATTTGCTCAAGGGCTATAAATTGTCGGGCTCGGCCAGTTTGCCGGCTGAGCAGTCACCGATTGCCTTGGTCCTGTCCGGGCGGGTGGATAGCAAAGGGGCCAAGGTCGATGCCCTGGACCTCAACGCCAGCGATAACCAGCGGCTGAAGCTGCAGGCCAGTGCCGACTGGCAACAGGGCCTGACAGCCGATGCCCAGCTCGATTGGCTGGACTTCCCGTGGTTGCGCCTGTACCCGCTGGAGACGCCGCCTGACGTCACGCTCAAGCAATTCAATGCCCAGGTCCACTACCGCGATGGCAACTATCAAGGCACCTTCAAGGGTGATCTCGACGGCCCGGCGGGGGCGTTTTCCCTGGCCAGCCCGTTCGAAGGTGATTTGAGCCAGGTGAAACTGCAGCAGCTGGCGCTCAGCGCTGGGCAAGGCAAGGCCGAAGGCAGCGTCGCGGTGCGCTTCGCCGATACGCTGGCGTGGGATGTCGACCTGCAGCTCTCGGCGCTCGACCCCGCGTATTGGCTTGCCGAACTACCCGGCACCCTGGCCGGGCCGCTGCGCAGCAAAGGTGAAATGAAGGGGGATGCACTCAAGCTCGATGCCCAGCTCGACCTTAAAGGCCGCCTGCGCGGGCAGCCGGCAGTGCTCAAGGTCGAAGCCCAAGGGGCTGGGGAAAGCTGGACGCTCGGAGCCTTGGCTATCCAGCTGGGTGACAACCGCATCAATGGCAGTGGCAGCCTGCAACAGCGGCTGGCCGGGCGCGTGGATCTCGACTTGCCGCGTTTGGGGCAGCTATGGCCCAGGCTGCAAGGGCAGGTCAAGGGCCGGCTGGACGTCGCCGGGACCTTAACGGCACCCCAAGGTACGCTCACTTTGCAGGGCCAACAGTTGGCGCAGGCCGAAAACCGTATTCAGCGCCTGGACCTGGACGCACGCCTGGACAGCGCCCAACGTGGTGTGATCGACCTCAAAGCCGGCGGCATTCACCTCGGTGACACGGCACTGGGCACCTTGCAGGCCAATGGCAAAGGCGACATTCGCCAGCAAGCCCTGACCCTGGCGCTCGACGGCCCGCAGCTCAAGCTGGACCTGGGCCTGGACGGCCAGTTGAGCAAAGGCGATTGGCGTGGTCGCCTTGCCAGTGGCCGAATCCAGGCCGGAGGCCAGGATTGGCAGTTGCAGGCGCCGGCACGCCTGCAGCGATTGGCCAGCGGCCAGCTGGATTTTGGCGCCCATTGCTGGCGTTCCGGCCAGGCCAGCCTGTGTGGTGATGACCAGCGCCTGGCGCCTGAGCCGCGCTTGCGCTACCACCTTAAACAGTTCCCGCTGGACAGCCTGGCCCAGTGGCTGCCAAAGGACTTTGCCTGGCAGGGCCTGCTGAATGCCGACGTCAACCTGGATATCCCGGCCAGCGGCCCGAAAGGCAACATTGTTGTCGACGCCAGTGGCGGCACCTTGCGCGTGCGCGACAAGGGGCGCTGGATCGATTTCCCTTATCAGGCGCTGCGCCTGGACAGCACCCTGGCACCTCGCCGCATCGACACCCGCTTGAATTTCCGGGGTGAGCGCCTGGGCGAACTGAGCCTGAATGCCCGCCTCGACCCGTTGGGCAAGAACAAGCCATTGTCGGGCGATTTCCGCCTGGCGGGCCTGGACCTGTCGGTCGCCCGACCGTTCGTGCCCATGGTCGAACGCCTGGCCGGGCAGTTGAATGGCAGCGGAAATTTGTCGGGTACGCTGCTGGCACCGCAGGTCAACGGCAACCTGGTACTGAGCCAGGGCGAGGTCAGTGGCGCCGAACTGCCGGTTAGCCTCCAAGACCTCTCGCTGCAGGCTACGATCGCGGGTGAACAGGTCCAGCTCAACGGCGGTTGGCGCAGCGGCGAAGCGGGGCGCGGGCAACTGTCCGGTAATCTGACTTGGGGCCAGGCCTTGGGCATGGACCTGCGTTTGCAGGGGCAACAATTGCCGGTGACGGTCGAGCCCTATGCGACGCTGGAAGTCGCCCCGGACCTGAACCTGCGCTTGGTCGATGACAAGCTGGCGATAACCGGCAAGGTGCAGGTGCCAAAAGGCAAGATCACGGTACGCGAGCTGCCGCCCTCGACGGTGAAGGTGTCTGATGACACCGTTATCGTTGGCCATCAGACCGAGGAGGGCAAGCCGCCCATGGCGATGGCCATGGACATCGATGTCGATGTCGGGCGCGAAAAGCTGTCGTTCAAAGGCTTTGGCCTCACGGCCAACCTGTTGGGCCACGTGCATATCGGCGATAACCTCGATACCCGCGGTGAACTGAGCCTGGCCGATGGTCGTTACCGCGCCTACGGGCAGCGCCTGACCATACGCCGGGCGCGCTTGCTGTTTGCCGGCCCGCTCGACCAGCCGTACCTGGACATCGAAGCGATTCGCAAAGTCGATGATGTGATTGCCGGTATTCGCTTGAGCGGCAGTGCCGAGCAGCCCACCACGCAGGTGTTCTCCGAGCCTGCCATGAGCCAGGAGCAGGCCCTGTCGTACCTGGTGCTGGGTCGCCCTTTGGGCACGTCGGGTGAGGACAACAACATGCTCGCCGAGGCCGCGTTGGGCTTGGGCTTGGCAGGCAGTGCCGGCATTACCGGCAGCCTGGCATCGAGCCTGGGTATCGATGATTTCCAGTTGGATACCGAAGGCTCAGGCAATACCACCAGTGTGGTCGCCAGCGGCAACCTGACCGAGAAGCTGAGCTTGCGTTACGGGGTAGGGGTGTTCGAGCCTGCCAACACCATCGCGTTGCGCTACAAGTTGAGCCGGATGGTGTACCTGGAGGCTGCCAGCGGCTTGGCAAGCTCGCTGGACATCTTCTACAAACGGGACTTCTGATCGCCGCGGTCAGCGGACCGTGGCAGCTTCGACGAATTCATTGGTATCGGGAGTAGGCGAGGGTGTGGGTTTAGCTATGCGCACCGGTGTGATCAGGCTGGTGTATTCCTCGATCAGCCGGTTAAGCGCTTCAGGCGGCTCACTGGCCTGGAACTGCATGCGGATCTGCACCTCGTCAGGGTCGCGACTGTCACCCTGACGGCCCTGGCCACCAATGGTCACCTTGAAACTGGCGGCGTTCGTCTCGCTGGCCGCCTGCAGCGCTTGCTGCGCCTCGGTGCCCTTGACGCGGACCGACAGGTCAACCTGCATGCGCTCAAGTGCCAGGCCCTTGGGCGACACTAGCGCAAACAAGGGCACACGCATGATGTGCTGCTCATCCATGGCGATTTCGACCATTTTGGCTTTCATGGGCGCACCCAGTGCTTCGGTGTCGCAGTCGAAGAATTGATCGAACAGATTGATGTACTGCTGAGCTATCAGGCTGTTGGTGGCGCTGGCGGCTTCTTGCAGGCCGCGTGTGATCTCACGCAGGTCGATGGATGTCATGGGGGCGGGGGACTTGTCCAAACGTTCGGCTCCTGGGTCCAGGGGGGTGCCCCCTGTTGCAAGGGGGCGATCGTTACCAACGTTAGTTAGCAGCAGGTGCCCCAGGCGTTGCTTTGCTGCCGTTCGCGAGGCCGTTGAGCGTGTCGGCTTGCGAGATCATATCCGGGCTATTCAGCTTTGCGGACTTGACGACAGTGGGTTTGGTGGCAGCCTCGGTCAGGAAATCGATGACCCTCATCACCGCTTCAGGCGGATCTTGGCGCTTCAGGGTCGTGCTGAAAGCGTAGCGGGCGCGGGTGTCGGTCTTGCGGGTTTGCGTGGACTTGTGGCTGATGCTGCCCTTGACGTTGAGCTTGAATGGCCCCCAACCCAGCGACCCGGTTGCCGTTGCGGCCAGGTATCTGTCGGCCACGTCTTCCGACATCTGGTTGATGGTCAGTTCGAACTCGACATTACCTTCCTCAATGGCGATGTTCGGGTGGGTGATCGCCGCTACCAGCGGCACTTTCATGGTTTTGCTGACGACGCCTTGGTACTCACCCTGTTCATCGACGATGGTTTCGTCGTAGTCGAACTGGATGGCGACCGCCTTGCCTTCCTGAACGCACACTTGCATCAGGAAGTCGGCGTACGACTTGCTTGCGGTTACTTGTGCCTGAACCATGGCTTGCATGGGGCCTGCGATCATGCGGTCCATCGGCAAGGCATTGATGACGGATCCGATGAGGCTGTTGTCTAGGGACATAGCTGGATTCTCTTTTTAATGGGTGCTGCAAACCTAGCCGTCAGTGGCGACCACTAGGGTTATCGACCAGCGAACACAGGGGGTCCTGTCGGCGGATATTGCCGATCTGCCGCAGGCTCAGGCCGTACTTGTCGGCCAGCAGGCTGCGTGACAAGCCCTCGGCGCTTTCCTGTTGGATCTGCAGGTTGCGCAACTGGCGCATGAAGTGGTCGGCCTTGGGGATTTCCAGGGCCACGCCAGCGAAGCGCTTGATCAGCGCATCGAGCGCGTCGGCCGGGAGCACATCGGCGAGCTTGGTGCGCTCGCGGTGCTTGGGGATGTATTTGGGTCTGCCGCCATAGGCGCAGGTGAGTTGGAATGCATTGTCGATACCGATGCAGTCGATCAGCGCTTGCAGTGAGTGGGGTAACTGGCTGATGTCTATCCGGGTAAGGTCTGGTAACTCCATAAGACGCTCCTTCGTTCGGTGTAGATGCGGTAAGCGATCACCTGCGGCGTTGTGTCGAAGGTGTGACCGAATTCTCAGGTAGAGCCAAGGTGCGTCGCTAGGCGCCATATAGGCTTGGGTTTGTAGCCTCGTTGAACAGTGTTTGCAGGCAGTGATTTCCCTTCTTGTAGGACATGCCTTCAACTATTCGCTGCAGCCGGTGAATTCCCGCTGTGACACGCCATGGCTTACCTGCTGGGTCAGTGACCCTCAGTCGCACGGATAGAGGCTCAACAGGCTTGCGCTTCTCAGGTATGCCTTGGGGGTCGTGCTCATGCCTTGGGGCAGGGCGCGCCAGTCGACCAGCAGGCACAGCGCGTTGAACGCATGCTCGGCGCGTTTTCCTACAATGCGATCGGGAAAATTTCGGCGATAAAGTGCCCGGGTCTGCTTCACTGCGTGCACCTGGTCGGCCTGTGCCAGTGTTTGTCGGGCCAACTCCGGTAACAGGGTTGCCGGCACGGTGAAGTGCACCTGGGAGGCATGAGCCTGCAGGTAACCCGCTTCGCGAACGCTGTACCAGAGTTGCTGCCATTGGCTGGACCCGGCGTTGGTCGCCAGTTCACTGCCTAGCTTGAGCAACTGTTCGGGGGGTGTCTGGCGCGTGTCCAGCGCGTAAAGAGGTAAGGGCGTCACAGCAAGAGATGCAAGCAGCAGGGATTTGTACATAGTGCCTCCGGCACGGGCGATGAGGGCCCATGCTTTCAGGCGAGTGGCACCACACTAAGCAGGAAATGCAGCGCCAGTGCGGGTGGGCGTTGTATCATTGCCGCGGCTCGTTGCGAGCCTTTTGCCCCTGATGTTGCAAGGAACTTTCAATGACACACGTGCAGCGCCTCAAATATTCACTTCTGATCATCCTGGTAGTACTGGGCCTCATGGTTGGCCTGTCCCACCTGCAAAAGCAGGGCACGATCAGTGAGCAGACCTTCCAGTTGCTGGCGATCGCCATTGCGGTGGTCGTGGTAGTCATCAACGGCATTCTGCGGCGCAAGGTCAAGCCCTGACCTGTGCGGGCCGGCCAGGCGTGGCCGGCCGTACGCTCAGCGCGGGGACGCTTGATCCAGCACGGCGCGGGCCTGGGGGTTGAGGCTGTAGCATTTGTCGCTGCCCAGGTTGATGACGCCTTCGGCGCACAGCCGCTTGAGCACTTCACGCACGCTCAGGAACGACAGTGGAATGTCCAGTTGTTCCAGTTGCGCGTGCACGCCACGCACGCCAATGCTGCGGCCATTACGGTCGGCCGCATGCAGCGCATCGATCACCTTCAAGCGGATCAGGCTGGTGCGCAAGCCAAAGGTGCGTAAAAGTTCGCGAATCTGTTCGTTACCGACACGTTCTTCGGCGAAAACGTCCTGTCCCTTGGGCGCTTTGCCGGGTACGCGTGCAGCCTGCATTGAGGGTTGCGGGTTGTACATGTGAATGCTCCTTTTCGTGGACTAACCCGAAATGTGGTTGCCTCACTTACTAGGACGAATGAGAACGGAAAATCTGCAGCCCGCTCAAAAAAAAATATGCCTTTCCTGTTCAAGACGTTCTATCGCCTTGTAATACGTAAAATTTTCATTCAGCCATTCGTCTGATCGGGATGACCCCTGGATCCGAGGTGTGCCCGTGTTCTCAATTTCTCGTCCCATGACCAGCGCAGGCCTGGCGGCTGCGCTGGTCGCCTTCAGCACTGCCGCGCTGGCGCAGCCCGCCAGCACGGATGCCAGTGCGCAGATTCGGCGTACCAGCTACGGAGTGCCGCACATCGTGGCTAAGGATGAGCGCGGCCTTGGGTATGGCATTGGCTATGCCTACGCGCAGGACAACCTGTGCCTGTTGGCTAACGAAGTGTTGACGGTTAGCGGCGAGCGATCGCGGCACTTCGGTGCCAAGGCCAAGACCGTCGAGCAACGGGACAACCTTGCCAGTGACCTGTTCTTCACCTGGCTCAATACGCCGAGCGCTGTGGGGGCATTTCTGCAGGCACAACCGGCACCGGTGCGTGACCTGCTCGATGGCTATGCAGGCGGCTTCAACCGTGCCCTCGCCGAGCGCCGCAGCCAAGGCCTACCGGCAGAGTGCGGGCAGGGTGACTGGGTGCGGCCGATCACCAGCGAAGACTTGATCAAGTTGACCCGTCGCTTGTTGGCTGAGGGGGGCGTAGGACAATTCGCCGAAGCGTTGGCAGGGGCACAGCCCCCCTCATTGACCAGTCAGCGCGAGGCCACAGGCTTTGCCACGGCGTTGGCCCGGCAGGAGCGTTTTGCCTCGGAGCGCGGCAGCAACGCGGTGGCCGTCGGTTCGCAGCGCTCGGCCAATGGCCGTGGCCTGCTGCTGGCCAACCCGCACTTTCCCTGGATGGGCGGCATGCGCTTCTACCAGATGCAACTGACCATACCGGACCAGCTGGATGTGATGGGGGCGGCACTACCGGGCTTGCCTGTGGTGAACATCGGTTTCAACCGGCATCTGGCGTGGACGCATACGGTCGACACGTCAAACCATTTCACCCTTTATCGCCTTCAGCTCGACCCGAAGGACCCGACCCGCTACATGCTCGATGGCAAGTCAATGCCGTTGATGCGGCAGGCTGTCAGCGTTACGGTCAAGGCCGAGGATGGCACCTTGAGCCAGGTAGAACGCCAGGTCTACAGCTCGGAATTCGGGCCAGTGGTGCAATGGCCTGGGCGCCTGGATTGGGACGCGCACGCGGCCTACAGCCTGCGCGACGCCAACCTGGGCAACACGCGGGTGCTGCAGCAGTGGTACCGTATCAACCGCGCCGACAGCTTGGACGCGTTGAAGGGTTCGGTGCAGCAGTTGCAGGGCATTCCCTGGGTTAACACGCTTGCTGTCGATGAGGGGGGCGGGGCGCTGTACCTGAACCAGTCGGTGGTGCCGTACGTCGACCAGCAACTGCTGAGTGAGTGCGGCAACCCCAAGGCGCAAGGGCGCATGGTGGTGCTCGATGGCTCGCGCAGTGCCTGCCAGTGGAAGGTCGACGCCCAGGCGGCGCAGCCCGGCATCTTCCCCGCACGATTGCTGCCGAGCCTCGAGCGCAAGGACTTCGTGCAGAACTCCAACGACCCTGCCTGGATGGCCAACCCGGCTCAGCCGTTGACCGGGTTTTCGCCGCTGGTCAGCCGCGATGACCAGCCCCTCGGCATGCGTGGGCGGTTTGCCCTGCAGCGCCTGCAAGGCACGGCCAAGCTGGGTGTAGACGACCTGCAGCGCATGGTGATGGATGATGAAGTCTACCTCGCGAGCCTGCTGCTGCCGGACCTGTTGGCGTGGTGCAAGGGTGCCGAGGCAGATGTGCAGCCTGTGTGTGCCAGCCTGGTCGCCTGGAATGGCAAGGCAGACTTGGACAGCGGCGTTGGCCTGGTGCATTTCGAAAACATGCTCGAGGCCCTGGCGGCTCACCCTGAAAGCTGGCGGGTAGCGTTCAACCCGGCCGACCCGCAGCATACGCCGCGTGGCCTGGCGGTCGAGCAGGCGGCAGTGCGCAAGCTGCTGCACCAGGCGGCGCTGGCGTCCCAGCAGCAAGTGGCCAAAAGCGGGGTGGGGGGCGACAGCCGTTGGGGGCAGGTGCAGCAGGCTATCGATGGTACGCCGGTGCCTGGCGGGCCGCAGGGGCTTGGGGTGTACAACGCGATCCACAGTGTGCCGCATGGGCCGGGCAAGCGCCTGGTGGTCAGTGGTACCAGCTACCTGCAACTGGTCAGCTTTACCGAACAAGGGCCGCAGGCGCGCGGGCTGCTGACGTTTTCACAGTCAAGCGAGGCGGGCTCGGCGCATGCGCATGACCAGACCAAGGCGTTCTCGGCCAAGCAGTTGGCAGTGATTCCGTTTACCGAGGCGCAGATAAAGGCAGATCCGGCGTATCGCGAGACAGTGATCAGCGAAGGGGATAGATAAGTGAATCTGGGGCTGCTTCGCAGCCCATCGGCAAGCCAGCTCCTACAGGTACAGCGTATTCCCAGGGATTCGCACATACCTGTAGGAGCTGGCTTGCCTGCGATGGGCTGCAAAGCGGCCCCAGATTTCCGGGTAGTCAGGAAAACTCGAACGGCGTTAACTGAAAGCCCTGTTCATCGACCTGCAGGGTCCAGCCCCGGCGGTCCCAGTCCCCCAGCACAATGCGCCGTGCCGGTTGCCCGTCCACTACCAGCTTGTGAATCGCCGGCCGGTGGGTGTGACCGTGAACCAGTGTCCTGACACCGTGCGCGGCCATCACCTTGGGCACTTCCTCTGGCGTGACGTCGACGATTTCCGTGGCCTTCATGCGCGTTTGCGTGCGGCTTTCACTGCGTAGCTTGCGCGCCAGCTTGTGCCGCGTGGACAGCGGCAGGTGCCGCAGAATCCAAAGGCTCAACGGGTTGCGCAGGTAACGACGCAGCTTCATGTAGGCCACGTCCCGCGTGCACAGCGTGTCACCATGCATCAGCAGCACCTGCTCACCGCCCAGTTCGACAACGCTCGGGTCGGCCAGCAAGGTGCAGCCTGCGGCATCGCAAAAGGCCTGACCAATCAGGAAATCACGGTTGCCATGCATCAGGTAGACCGCCGTACCGCTGTCGCTCAACTGGCGCATGGCCTGGCAGATCGACTGCTGGAACGGCGTCATGGCATCGTCGCCGATCCACGCTTCGAAGAAGTCGCCCAGGATGTACAGCGCTTTGGCATGCCGCGCACGGCCATCGAGCAGATCAAGAAACGCCCGGGTGATATCCGGGCGTTCTTCTTGCAGGTGCAGATCGGAGATCAGCAGTATCACCCAATGATCTCGGCTTTCTCGATGATCACGTCTTCTTTCGGTACGTCCTGGTGGCCCGCTTTCGAACCGGTGGCGACTTTTTCGATGGCGTCGACGATTTCACGGCCTTCGATCACTTCGCCGAATACCGCGTAGCCCCAACCCTGCACGTTCTTGCCGCTGTGGTTGAGGAAGTCGTTGTTGGAGGCGTTGATGAAGAACTGCGCCGAGGCCGAGTGCGGCTCCATGGTGCGGGCCATGGCGATGGTGTACTTGTCGTTCTTCAGGCCGTTGTCGGCTTCGTTCTGGATGCTGGCACGCTTGTCACGCTTTTCGTTCATGCCTGGCTCGAAACCGCCGCCCTGGATCATGAAGCCCTTGATCACACGGTGGAACACGGTGTTCGAGTAGTGACCGGCTTCAACGTATGCCAGGAAGTTGGCAACGGTCAGCGGGGCTTTTTCGGCGTTCAGTTCCAGGACGATGTCGCCGTGGTTGGTGGTCAGTTTAACTTTGGACATGCTGAAATTCGCTCTTTCAAGGCATTAAGGAATTAGGGTGCGCAGTGCGCGGGTTATCACCTGACGCAGTTTCAGGCGATCGCGACACAATGGCGCGCACAGGCCATTTTGCCAGCCTGCGGCAAAAAGCCGTGATAAATCACGCCAGTTTGTCCGAGCCCGGCTGTCAGCAGCTTGACTGCTTCGGCTATGATAGGCCCTTTGATTCAATCGGCCTACCCAGGCCGGACACGTGCATTCAAGGATCCTATGAGCAAGCCCACTGCCGACAACGCGCCCAACGCCGCTGCCAAAGGCGCCCCCGCTGTCCCTGCGAACTTCCTGCGGCCGATCATCCAGGCCGACCTGGACTCGGGCAAGCACAGCAGCATCGTCACCCGCTTCCCGCCGGAGCCCAACGGTTACCTGCACATTGGTCACGCCAAGTCGATCTGCGTGAACTTTGGCCTGGCCAAGGAATTTGGTGGCGTCTGCCACCTGCGATTCGACGATACCAACCCGGCCAAGGAAGACCAGGAATACATCGACGCCATCCAAAGCGACGTCAAGTGGCTGGGCTTCGACTGGGCCGGCGACGTGCGCTATGCCTCCAACTACTTCGACCAGTTGCACGATTGGGCGGTCGAGCTGATCAAGCGTGGCAAGGCCTATGTCTGCGACCTGACCCCTGATCAGGCCAAGGAATACCGCGGCAACCTCAAGGAGCCTGGCAAGAACAGCCCGTTCCGCGAGCGCAGCGTCGAAGAAAACCTCGACCTGTTCGCACGCATGAAGGCCGGCGAGTTCAAGGACGGCGAGCGCGTGCTGCGGGCCAAGATCGACATGGCGTCGCCGAACATGAACCTGCGCGACCCGATTCTTTACCGCATCCGTCATGCCCACCACCACCAGACCGGTGACAAGTGGTGCATCTACCCGAACTACGACTTCACCCACGGCCAGTCGGACGCCATCGAGGGCATTACCCACTCGATCTGCACCCTGGAGTTCGAAGGCCACCGTCCGCTGTACGACTGGTTCCTCGACAACCTGCCGGTGCCGGCGCACCCACGTCAGTACGAGTTCAGCCGCCTGAACCTGAACTACACCATCACCTCCAAGCGCAAGCTCAAGCAGCTGGTCGACGAGAAACATGTCGACGCTTGGGATGACCCGCGCATGTCGACCCTGTCCGGCTTCCGCCGCCGCGGTTACACGCCGGCGTCGATCCGCAATTTCTGCGAGATGATCGGTACCAACCGTTCCGACGGCGTGGTCGACATGTCGATGCTTGAATTCAGCATCCGTGACGACCTCGACCGCACCGCGCCACGTGCCATGTGCGTACTGCGCCCGCTGAAAGTGGTCATCACCAACTACCCGGAAGGCCAGGTCGAGCAGCTCGAACTGCCGCGCCACCCGAAGGAAGACATGGGGGTACGTGTACTGCCGTTCGCCCGCGAGCTGTACATCGACCGCGACGACTTCATGGAAGAACCGCCAAAGGGCTACAAGCGCCTGGAACCGGCCGGTGAGGTGCGCCTGCGTGGCAGCTACGTGATCCGCGCTGATGAAGCTATCAAGGATGCTGACGGCAACATCGTCGAACTGCGTTGCTCGTACGACCCGGACACCCTGGGCAAAAACCCGGAAGGCCGCAAGGTCAAGGGCGTGATCCACTGGGTGCCGGCCGCAGGCAGCGTCGAGTGTGAAGTGCGCCTGTACGACCGCCTGTTCCGCTCGCCAAACCCGGAAAAAACCGAGGACGGCGGCAGCTTCCTGGACAACATCAACCCAGATTCGCTGCAAGTGCTGACCGGCTGCCGCGCCGAACCGTCGCTGGGCCAGGCACAGCCTGAAGACCGCTTCCAGTTCGAGCGCGAAGGCTACTTCTGCGCCGACCTCAAGGACAGCCAGCCGGGTCGCCCGGTGTTCAACCGCACTGTCACCCTGCGTGACTCCTGGGGCAGCTAAGGAACCGTCGTGCTTAACATCTACAACACGCTGAGCAAAACCAAGGAAGCCTTCAAGCCGCTGGATGGCAACAAGGTGCGCATGTACGTGTGCGGCATGACCGTGTACGACTACTGCCACCTTGGCCACGGCCGCAGCATGGTGGCCTTCGACCTGGTCACCCGTTGGCTGCGCAAGAGCGGCTACGAGCTGACCTATGTGCGCAACATCACCGACATCGACGACAAGATCATCAACCGGGCCAACGAGAACGGCGAGACCTTCGACGCGCTGACCGCCCGCATGATCGACGCGATGCACGAAGACGAGCGCCGCCTCAACATCCTGCCGCCGGACCAGGAACCACGTGCCACCGATCACATCGCGGGCATGCACGCCATGATCCAGACGCTGATCGACAAGGGCTACGCCTACGCGCCCGGTAACGGCGACGTGTACTACCGGGTAGGCAAGTTCGTCGGTTACGGCAAGCTGTCGCGCAAGAAGATCGAAGACCTGCGCATCGGTGCCCGGATCGAGGTCGACGAGGCCAAGCAAGACCCGCTGGACTTCGTGCTGTGGAAGGGCGTCAAGCCGGGCGAGCCGAGCTGGGAGTCGCCGTGGGGCCCGGGCCGTCCGGGCTGGCACATCGAGTGCTCGGTGATGTCCACCTGCTGCCTGGGCGAGAGCTTCGACATTCACGGTGGCGGTAGCGACCTGGAGTTTCCGCACCACGAGAACGAGATCGCCCAGAGCGAAGCGGCCACCGGCAAGCAGTACGCCAATGCCTGGATGCACTGCGGCATGATCCGTATCAACGGCGAGAAGATGTCCAAGTCGTTGAACAACTTCTTCACCATCCGTGACGTGCTCGAGAAGTATCACCCGGAGGTAGTGCGCTACCTGCTGGTGGCCAGCCATTACCGCAGTGCCATCAACTACTCCGAAGACAGCCTGCGCGATGCAAAAGGCGCGTTGGAGCGCTTCTACCACGCCCTGCGCGGCTTACCACGGGTGGCGGCCAAGGGTGGCGAGGCGTTTGTCGAGCGCTTCAGCATGGCGATGAACGACGACTTCGGCACCCCCGAAGCCTGCGCCGTGCTGTTTGACCTAGTGCGCGAGATCAATCGCCTGCGCGACAGCGATCTCGACGCGGCAGCGGGCCTTGCTGGCCGCCTGCGTGAGCTGGGTGATGTGCTGGGTGTGCTGCAGCTGGAGGCCGACGACTTCCTGCGTGCAGGCGCAGAAGGCAAGGTCGATGCGGCTGAAGTGGAAGCGTTGATCCAGGCGCGCTTGCAGGCGCGTGCAGACAAGAACTGGGCGGAATCCGACCGTGTTCGTGACCAGCTGACCGCCATGGGCGTGGTGCTGGAAGACGGCAAGGGCGGGACTACCTGGCGCTTGGCTGACTGATCAGTGGCGCGAGGGGCTGCCACGCAGCCCTTTCGCGACACTAAACAACAGGCAGCGGTTTTCTCCCCAGCACCGCTCGCCCTTTTTTCATGCCGACCGCCAGCGCTGACAAGATCAGGGCAATACACAACCACTCCCAACCGCTAGGCACCTCATCCACGATCAAGGCTGAGCTGACGATGCCGAATACCGGAATCAGCAGCGACAGCGGCGCTACCGTGGACACCGGGTATTCGCGCAACAGGTAATTCCATCCCCAATAGCAGAAGTGCGTCGCGGCATACACCTGGAAGACCAGGGAAAAGACCACGATGGCATTCGTCTGCGCTGCCAGTGCCACGAACGGGGTTGCGCCATGCAGCCACCACGTGAGCGACAGCAAGGGTATTGGCGCAAATAGGCTGGCCCATACCACGAAGGCAAAGATTTCCTTCACCTTTGACAGCTTGATGATGACGTTGCCGATGCTCCAGGCCAGGGCACTGATCAAGACCAGCAGCAACCCTGTTGTCGTGGTTTTGCCCGGGCTTGCTGCGAGGATGCCAACCAAGCCGGTCGCTGCCAGCCCGATGCCGACCAGTTGCGGGCCGGTCAGGGGCTCGCGAAACAGCAAGCAGCCCCACGCCAGGGTAAAGAATGCACTGAACTGAATCAGTAGCGACGCGCTGCCTGGTGGCACACCCATGGCGATGCCGAGATTGATCAGTGCCCACATGGCTACGCCGAAGATCAGGCCATAGGCACCTAACCAGCGGACGGCAACCTTGGGGCGCTTGACGAAAAACACCCACGGCAATGCGCACAGCGCGAAGCGTAAGCCGGTGAGCAGCAGTGGGTCGACGTGGGCCAAGCCCAGTTTGGTGATCGGGAAGTTAAGGCCCCATAGGGCTGTGACCAGGACGGCAAGGGTCAGGTGTTTTCTGTGCATGGTTTGGCAATCTTCTGAGGTCGCGGCAGTGCGCCTTGACGCTTCAGTCACTATGCCGCGGTAACGGTTTGGCCCGCTTTCAATTCAAGGTCGAATCCAATTAAAATCAGGCCATGACCTACGTTGAAGATACGCTGTACGACGACACGCCTTGTGATGTGGTGGTGACGAGAAAGGCCTTTGCGGATGGCGAACTGTTCCCGATGCATCGCCATGGTCGAGGCCAGTTTGCCTTTGCCGCTTGCGGCGTGATCACGGTTGCAACCGAATCAGGTAATTGGGCCGTGCCGCCCTTACGGGCCATCTGGGTGCCTGCAGAAGTGGCCCATGCCATGCAGATGCGCGGCCCGGTAACCATGCTCAATGCCTATATTTGCCCGCAGGCCGCCGAGCGGGTGGGGTTGCCTGGGCATTGCCAGGTGTTTGCGGTTTCCCCTTTGGTGCAGCAGCTGCTTGAAAAGGCGATCGAAGTGCCTGCGCAGTACCCCCTGCAGGGGCGTGATGCCTGCTTGATGGGCTTGCTGCTGCATGAGATTGCCGACATGCCGGCGCTGTCGCTGAATGCGCCGATCCCCGAGGAGCCGCGCCTTGCGCGGGCATGCAGAGCGTTTCTGGCGGCGCCTTCGCTGCAAACAGGCATCGATGGCATGGCGGACTGGGCCTGCATGAGCCGGCGCACGTTCACGCGCCAGTTTCGCGTGTACACCGGGATCAGCTTCATTGAATGGCGCCAGCAGGCATGCTTGCTGGACGCCGTGGTTCGGCTTGGCAAAGGGGAGCCAGTCACCCGCGTCGCGCTGGCGCTTGGCTACAGCAGCCCGAGCGCCTTTGCGACCGTGTTCAAGCGCTTGCTGGGCGAGGCGCCCAGCCGTTACTTCGATGCCCCCGTCAATGGGCAATGCAGTACCAGTTTGGCGCCGCCCAGTTCGCTGGCGCCTACCTCCAGCCCAAACCCATGAAGGTCGACGATCGCAGCAACGATCGACAGGCCCAGCCCGAAGCCTGGGTGGCGGTGACCTTCCTCGCTGCGATAAAACCGCTTGAGTACCGCCGTACGTTCCTCTTCAGGAATCCCCGGGCCGCTGTCCTCAATGGCGATGTGCAGGCCTTGGTCGTCCTGCGTCCCCAACACGCGCACGCGGCCACCCTCTGGGGTGAACTTGATAGCGTTGCCCACCAGATTGGCCAATGCCTCGAACAGCAGTTCGCGGTCGCCGTGCAGCGCCGGTAGCTGCGCGGGCTGCTCAAGCTCCAGGCGAATACCGCCATCTTCCGCCAGCGGCAGGTAGAAGTCGTGCAGCTCTACCAGCAGACCATGCGGGTCGAGTTGTACAAAACCTGCACGCCGCTGACGGTCCTCCAGTTCACTGATGCGTAACAAGCCGCGAAAGCGCGCCATCAAGGTATCGGTTTCGCCAATCGCCTGGTCAAGCGCCTCGGCTTGCGCCGAATCTGCGGCACTCTGCTGGCGGATTCGGTACAGCTGCGCGCGCAGGCGGGTCAGCGGCGTGCGCAGGTCGTGGGCAATGTTGTCGCACACCCCCTTGACCTCGTGCATCAACCGCTCGATGCGGTCGAGCATGGCATTGACGATGGCGGCAAGCATGTCCAGCTCGTCGCGACGGGCTGACAGCGGCAGCCGGTGGGTGAGGTCGCCGGCGACTATCAACTCGGCCTGGGCCTGAATCGCGCGAATGCGCTTGAGCGGCCTGCGGCGCAGCAGGTACCAGCCGGCAAACCCGGGGATCAAGGTCAGGGAAATACCCCAGAGCAGGGCATGCAGGATGATCCGCGTGACCACGAACAACGAGCCATTGTCCCGTACCAGCACCAGCCAGCGGCCATCCTGCACTTTGATGGCCACGGCGTCGCAGCTGTCGCGTGGCATGTGCGGGTCATCGGCGTCCAGGCAGCGTTTGAGCTCATGCACCTTGCCGTCCAAGCCTAGCTCCGAAGGCAGCGTGCGCAGGCGGCCGCCAAGCGGGTTGAGCTGGGCATCGAACAGGCCGTAGGCATCGAAGCTGCGTTCCTCGAAGGCCTGGCTGGCAATCAAGGCGTCGTCCAGTTGCTTGCCGCTCATGTGTGCGAACAGGTGCTGGCGCTGCAGCATGGAATGGCGGGTCAGTTTGTTCAGGTAGCTGGAGACCTCGAAGTACAGCACCCCCATCAGGATGCTGCTCCAGGCCACGAACAGAAAGCTGTACAGTGCCAGCAAGCGGCTGGTTGACGAGCTCCAGCCCTTAGACGGGTTCAGCAATGGCATAGCCGGAGCCCCGTACCGTACGGATCAACGGCGATTGGCCGGGCGAGTCGATCTTCTTGCGCAAGCGGCCGATGTGGACGTCGATGAGATTGGTGCCCGGGTCGAAGTGATAGCCCCAGACTTCCTCGAAGATCATCATCCGCGTGATCACCTGGCCGCTGTGGCGCATCAGGTATTCGAGCAGTTTGTACTCGGTCGGCAGCAGGTTGAGGGTGTGCTCGCCGCGGCGTGCTTCGTGGCTGATCAGGTCCAGTTGCAGGTCGGCGACTTGCAGGCGGGTCTGGGTCATCGGCACGCTGTTGCGGCGCAGCAGCACCTCGACACGGGCGGCCATTTCGTCCGAGGCGAACGGCTTGGTCAAGTAGTCATCCCCCCCAGCACGCAGGCCACGCACGCGTTCGTCAACGTCGGACAGGGCGCTGATCATCAGGATCGGCGTGGCGATTTTCAGGTTGCGCAAGGTCGTGACGATGGTCAAGCCATCGACTTCGGGCAGCATACGGTCCAGGGTAATCAGGTCGTAGCCACCGGCAATCGCCTTGGCCAGGCCTTCCCGGCCATTGTCGGCCCAATCCACGTCCAGGCCGTGGCTGGAGAGTTCGGCGACGATTTCCTGGCCGGTGACGGCGTCGTCTTCGATGGTCAGTACGCGTGGCATGCTGGTTCCTGGGCGGCGAATAGAGGCTTGATTGTGCCAAAGAATAGACAAACGGCGATTTAAGAAAAATTCATCTGGCGGTTCGGGCCCGACCCAGCAGCCAAAAAAAAGGGCATGCCATCATCTGGCATGCCCCTTTGTCAGGCTTGCAAAGCGCCTCAGGCGACCTTGACGATCCAGCCTGCTGGTGCTTCGACGTCACCGCTCTGGATGCCGGTCAGCTCGTTGTAGAGCTTCTGGGTTACCGGGCCGACTTTTTCCAGATCATGGAAGACGTGCAGCTTGCCGTTGTACTCGATGCCACCGATCGGGGTGATTACCGCAGCGGTACCGCAAGCGCCTGCTTCGATGAAACGGTCGAGGTGGTTGATCTCTACATCGCCTTCGATCACTTTCAGGCCCAGGCGCGAGGACGCCAGTTCCATCAGCGACAGGCGGGTGATGCCTGGCAGCACGGAGGCCGATTTCGGAGTGACGAACTCGTTGTTGGCGGTGATGCCGAAGAAGTTGGCCGAACCGACTTCCTCGATCTTGGTGTGAGTCAGCGGATCGAGGTAGATGGCGTCGGCGAAGTTGTTTTTCTTGGCTTCAGCGCCCGGCTGCAGGCTGGCGGCATAGTTGCCACCGACCTTGGCCGCGCCGGTACCTTGTGGGGCGGCACGGTCGAAGCTGGAGATCTGGAAGTTGTGCGGCTTCATGCCGCCTTTGAAGTACGAGCCAACCGGGATAGCGAAGACCGAGAAGATGAACTCGGGGGCGGTGCGCACGCCGATGTTGTCACCGGTGCCGATCACGAACGGGCGCAGGTACAGGGCGCCTTTGCCATGGGGCGGCACGAAACGCTCGTTGGCCTTGACCACTTGCTTGCACGCCTCGATGAACACATCGGTCGGCACGTGTGGCATCAGCAGGCGGGCGCAGCTGCGCTGCATGCGTGCGGCGTTCTGGTCCGGGCGGAACAGGTTGATCGAGCCGTCCTTGCAACGGTAGGCCTTCAGGCCCTCGAAGCACTGTTGGCCGTAGTGCAGGGCAGTGGAGCCTTCACTGATGTGCAGTACGTTGTCGTCGGTCAGGGTGCCCTTGTCCCACTCGCCATTGCGCCATACGGACAGGTAGCGTTTATCGGTCTTGATGTAGTCGAAACCCAGCTTG
This sequence comes from Pseudomonas sp. ITEM 17296, assembly GCF_028895205.1. Lineage (NCBI taxonomy): Bacteria > Pseudomonadati > Pseudomonadota > Gammaproteobacteria > Pseudomonadales > Pseudomonadaceae > Pseudomonas > Pseudomonas sp. ITEM 17296. The sequence goes on from NZ_WJRS01000002.1 coordinate 341,831, forward strand.
TCCCAGTTAATGCTCTCGTTACTCATGACACCCTCGATTGTCTTGCAGATGCCCGATCGCTCGGGCTGCTGTTATATGCGCACCACGCCACGATAATACATCCGTCGCGGATCGGGAACGGCCAGTCACGAAACAGCGTGCGATTGGGTAGGGGGAGGGCGTATGTCTGGGGTTTTGCGGCGGCTATGAGGCCGAGCGCCGCCCGCGCGGCGCTTCGCAGCACAAGGCTGCTCCTACAGTCAGTTTCGGGCCAATTATTCCTGAGGCATTGACGCCCGCCTCGATACTGGCCCGAAACAGACTGTAGGAGCAGCCTTGTGCTGCGAAGCCCCGCGCAGGCGGGGCTCGATCTCGAGAGCGCCGAAGACCTTCCGCCATACACCCGGGCCACTACTTCTATCTCAGCGCCCCCGCAACCGCTTACCCCAATCCCCGCCGTGGCTCCGACTACAAGCCTCTTCACTGTCAAACCGCACATGCCAGGCCGGGTGATCCAGCCGTATCCCCACTTCATCAAGCGCCTGACAGGTCAACGCCAGCATCCGCGCTTTGGCCACCCCAGCCAGCGCTGCAGCCTTGTCTGCCTCGCGCTCGAATACCCAGGTAATGCGCAGGCTGGCAGGAAAACTGTCGGGGTCAAGGTGATGGGTAAGCCAGGTGAACCCGACAATCTCTGCCTTGGCCGTTTCGCAGGCGTCCGTCAGGCAAGCCACCAGCTCACGCTCCACACGGGCCATTTCGCGCTTGCCCATGGCCTTCATTGCGCGGCCTCATCATCGATTTGCTGGCAGAAGCGCAGGCGGTTGCCAAACGGGTCATGGACCTGCATCTGCAGGCCCCAGTCCAGGCGTTCGGCTTCGGGCCGGGCGTAGCCGTAGCGTTTGGCCTGCAGTTCGCGCTCGAGGGCGCGCAGGTCGTCGAGGCGGGCGAACACGGTCGAACCCGGGGTGGCATCGCCGTGGTGTTCGCTTAGGTGCAGGATCAACCCGTCGCGGTGGATTTGCGCGTACAGGGGCAGGTCAGGGCTGAAGCGGTGTTCCCAGTCCAGGCTGAAGCCGAGGAAGTCGAGGTAGAACTCTTTGGCTTTTTCGACCGAGAAAATACGCAGTACCGGGATGGCGGGGGCGAGCGGCATAGGGCGTCCTTGGCCGTTGATAAAGGTGCAACTGTAGCGCAGATGCGCCAATGCCTGTGTGTCTGTCGCGCAATGGCCGACGGCAATGGTTGACCACCTGCCAGCCACTGCGTAGCCTTGCCACTTCGAGGTTCTTCGGCCAGGCCGAAGCTAAGACGGGAACGCGGTACAAGCCGCGGCTGCCCCCGCAACTGTAAGCACCGACAACGGGTCGACACAGCCACTGCGTAACCGCGCGGGAAGGCGTCGCGCCCTCCAGCCCTGCTATTCAAAGCATGGCAGGTACGGTGCGAGCCAGGAGACCTGCCTCGAGGCGATTTCGACTTTCAACCGGGCGGGGTGATCCGGTGGCGAACAAGCCCGGCCGACCTGGCCCGTGGCTTTCGTCCTGCATGCCCGCGCCATCTTGCCAAGGGCATCGCGACATGAAAACACTGGCCAAACTCCCCGTCACCATCGTTACCGGCTTCCTCGGTTCGGGCAAGACCACCTTGCTTCGCCACATGCTCGACAACGCCCAAGGCCGCCGTATTGCGGTGATCGTCAATGAATTTGGCGAACTGGGCATCGATGGCGAGATCCTAAAACAGTGCAGCATCGGTTGCACCGAAGAAGAGGCCAGCGGCCGCGTGTACGAGCTGGCCAATGGCTGCCTGTGCTGCACCGTGCAGGAAGAGTTCTTCCCAGTCATGCGCGAGTTGGTCGCACGCCGTGGCGACCTTGACCACATCCTCATCGAAACCAGTGGCCTGGCGCTGCCAAAGCCGTTGGTACAGGCCTTCCAGTGGCCAGAAATCCGTAACGCCTGCACCGTCGATGCGGTCATTACCGTGGTCGACAGCCCGGCTGTGGCGGCCGGCACCTTTGCCGCCTACCCAGACCAGGTGGACGCACAGCGCAAGCTGGACCCGAACCTGGACCACGAGTCGCCGCTGCACGAACTGTTCGCTGACCAGTTGGCCAGTGCCGACCTGGTGGTGCTGAACAAGGCCGACCTGATCGACGCGGAAGGCCTGGCCAAGGTCCGCGCCGAGGTGGCCGAAGAGCTGCCGCCCGCGGTCAAGGTGATCGAGGCCAGCAGTGGCCGTCTGCCACTGGACGTACTGCTGGGCGTGGGCGCCGAGTCCGAGGTGCACATCGATGGCCGCCGTACCCACCACGATTCGCACCACGATGGCGATGATCACGACGATCATGACCACGACGCCTTCGATTCGATCTCCATCGACCTGCCAGAAGCCGACGAAAGCCTGTTGCTCGATGCCCTGACCCAGTTGGTGGTCGAGTTCGGCATCCTGCGCGCCAAAGGCTTCGCCGCCATCCCGGGCAAGCCGATGCGCCTGCTGGTGCAAGGCGTGGGTACCCGCTTCGACAAGCACTTCGACCGCGCCTGGCGTGCCGACGAACCGCGTATCACACGCCTGGTGCTGATCGGTCAGGACCTGGATGCCGTGCAGCTCGAAGCGCGTTTGCGCCAGGCCTTGGGCGCCTGACCCATGCACCTGCTGCGGACCCAGCCCGGCGGCTTCGTGCCGGATGACAGCATTGCCGACCTCGGCCAGACACCCGCCGAACTGGTGATCCTCTGCAGCGGCGATTCACACCTGGCATTGCTCGCCGACACCGCCGAGCAATTGCCCGAGGACTACCCCAGCCTGCGCCTTGCCAACCCGATGCAGGTGCAGAACCACGCCTCGGTCGACCTGTATGTCGACGAGGTGCTGCGCCATGCCAAGGTCATTTTGGTGTCGCTGCACGGGGGCGTAGGCTACTGGCGCTATGGCGTCCAGCAACTGGTCGCCCTGGCGGCCCGCGGCGTGCAGTTGATCCTGGTGCCGGGCGATGACCGCCCGGACCCTGAGCTGACCGGCCTGGGCACCGTGACCGGCGATCAGGCCGAACGCCTCTGGCACTACCTGCGCCAGGGTGGCAAGGCCAACGCCCTCAACCTGTTCAACTGCCTGGCCAACCAATGGCTGGGCCGTGACTATGGCTGGGACGAGCCGCAGCCACTGCCACGCACCTCGGTGTATCACCCGGCCAAAGGCAGTGCACTGCTTGAGGACTGGTACGCGCAGTGGCACCCGGAGCATCCGGTGGCACCGTTGCTGTTCTACCGGTCACACCTGCAAGCGGCCAACACCGCGTTCATCGACGTCTTTTGCGAGCGTTTGCTGGCGGCGAGGCTCAACCCCTTGCCGATTGCCGTGGCCAGCCTCAAGGAAAGCGCCTGCTTCGAACAGGTCGAAGCCTGGCTGGACGAAGTCGGCGCCGAGGTCTTGATCAACACCACGGGGTTTGCCTTGTCCAGCCCCGAACGCCCCAACCTGCGCCCGTTCCGCCGCGACATCCCGGTGTTGCAGGCCATTTGCGCGCAGGACAACCAACCCGCATGGGAAGCCAGCGAGCAGGGCCTGGGCGCGCGTGACCTGGCCATGCACATCGTTTTGCCGGAGCTGGACGGGCGGATCATCACCCGCCCGGTCAGTTTCAAGGACATGGCCTGGCGCAGTGAGCGCAGCCAGTCCGACGTAGTTTGTTACCGCGCCCACCCCGAGCGCATGGATTTTGTCGCCGAGCTCGCTCGGCGCTGGGTAGAGCTGGCCCGGTTAGCCAATGGCCAGAAGCGCGTAGCGCTGGTGCTGGCCAACTACCCGACCCGTGACGGCCGGATCGGCAACGGGGTAGGGCTGGATACGCCGGCAGCGGCCTTGAATATCCTCAAGGCACTGCAGGCCGAAGGGTATCCGTTGGCGGGCCTGCCAGGCACTGGCACGCAGTTGATCCAGCAGTTGCTGGGCGGCGTGACCAATGACCTCGATCACCTGGACCAACGCCCGTGCGCGCAGAGCCTGAGCCTGGATGACTACCAGGCTGCGTTTTCCCGCCTGCCTGAAGCCAACCGCCAGGCAGTGCTAGAGCGTTGGGGGCCGCCGGAGCAAGACCCGATGTACCGCAGTGGCCGCTTGATGGTTGCGGGCTTGCGCTACGGCCTGACCTTCGTCGGCATCCAGCCGGCGCGGGGCTATCAGGTCGATCAGAGCGCGGTGTATCACGACCCTGACCTGGTGCCGCCACACGCGTACCTGGCGTTTCACTTCTGGCTGCGCCATGCCTTTGCCGCCGACGCGGTAATCCACGTCGGCAAGCACGGCAACCTGGAGTGGCTGCCTGGCAAGGGGGTAGGGTTGTCTGCGCAATGCTGGCCAGACGCGCTGCTGGGCCCGCTGCCGAACATCTACCCGTTCATCGTCAACGACCCAGGTGAAGGCGCCCAGGCCAAGCGCCGAACCCAGGCGGTGATCATCGACCACCTGATGCCGCCGCTGACCCGCGCCGAAACCTATGGCCCGCTGCGTCACCTGGAACAACTGGCGGACGAATTCTACGAGGCGCAGCTGCTCGACCCGCGGCGTGCCCGCGAGCTGCAACGCGACATTCTTGAGCTGGTCAAGGCCAACCACATCGACCGGGAGCTGCAACTGGAAGGGCAGCTGGACGATGCCGCTGTGTGGCTGCCGCGTCTGGACACCTACCTGTGTGACCTCAAGGAATCGCAGATTCGCGATGGCTTGCACGTGTTTGGCCAGTCGCCCGAGGGCCGGCTGCGTTTGGACACCCTGTTGGCCTTGCTGCGTGTGGAGCGCGGTGACGGCCGGGGAGGCAATGCCAGCCTGTTGCGAGCACTGGCCAAGGCGCTGGTACCGGGCTTCGACCCGCTCGATTGCGACCTTGGGCAGCCGTGGCAGGGGCTGCAGCCTTGGCCTTTGCAGGCGATCAGCGAAGCGCCATGGCGCACCTGTGGCGATACCCGCGAGCGCCTAGAGCTGCTGGCCTTGCAGGTGATAGAGCAGGCGCTTGGCGGCACGCTGGTACTGCCGGCCCTGAGCGAATGGCAACCGGTACGTGATGTGGTGCAGGCATTGTGTGACGCGGTGGCGCCGAGCCTGGATGCTTGTGGTGCGGCCGAGGTCAACGGCCTGCTGGCGGCCTTGGCCGGCCGTTTCGTGCCGGCCGGCCCGAGTGGCGCGCCAAGCCGCGGTCGCCTGGATGTACTGCCGACCGGGCGCAACTTCTATACCGTGGATGTACGCAACCTGCCTACCACCACGGCCTGGCGCCTGGGTTTTGCCTCAGCGAGCCTGATTCTCGAGCGCCATTTGCAGGACCACGGCGACCACCTGCGCCAGTTGGGCCTGTCGGTATGGGGCACCGCGACCATGCGCACCGGCGGCGACGATATCGCCCAGGCCATGGCCCTGATGGGGGTACGCCCGGTGTGGGCCACCGGTAGCCAGCGGGTCGACGATTTCGAAATCTTGCCGCTGAGCCTGCTCGACCGCCCGCGGGTGGACGTAACCTTGCGGGTGTCTGGGTTCTTCCGCGACGCGTTCGGCAACTTGATCCGCCTGTTCGATGCTGCAGTTCAGGCGGTGGCGGCGCTGGATGAGCCTGATGACCTCAACCCGCTGGCAGCGCGCGTGCGCAGCGAGCGTGAGGCACTGCAGGCGCAGGGCGTGGAAGCCGAGCAAGCGGCGCGCCAGGCGGGCTGGCGGGTATTCGGGGCCAAGCCCGGTGCCTACGGTGCCGGGGTGCAGAATGCGATCGACGGCCGCTTGTGGCACAGCCGTGACGACTTGGCTGAGGTCTACCTCAACCATGGCGGCTACGCCTATGGTGGCAGTGATGAAGGCACCCCGGCCCGTGAGCAGTTCGCCCGCCGCCTGGGGCAGGTCCAGGCGGTCCTGCAGAACCAGGATAACCACGAGCATGACCTGCTCGATTCCAACGACTACTACCAGTTCCAGGGTGGCATGCTGGCCGCCTCGGAAACTTTGTCTGGCGTGTCGGTGGCCAGCTACCACGGCGACCACAGCCAGGTCGATCGGCCGCGCATCCGTACCCTCAAGGAGGAGCTCAACCGGGTCATTCGTGCCCGTGCGCTCAACCCCAAGTGGATCGACGGGGTAAAGCGCCATGGCTATAAGGGTGCCTTCGAAATGGCAGCAACGGTCGACAACCTGTTCGCCTTCGATGCCACCACGCACCTGATCGACGACCATCATTATCAGTCGCTGGCCGATGCCTACGTGCTCGACCCGGCGACCCGCGATTTCATGCGCGAGCACAACCCCGAGGCGCTGCGCGACCTCACCGAACGCCTGCTGGAGGCCCAGCAACGCGGCCTGTGGGAGGCGCCCGGCGATTACCGCGAAGCCCTTGAGGCGCAACTGCTTGACGGCGAGGAACAGGCTTGAAATGAGTGAACCCGTACAATTTCCGCTCGCCGCCGTGGTCGGTGCCGACGCGCTGAAACTGGCCCTGTGCCTGACCGCCATCGACCCGAAGATCGGTGGCGTGCTGATTGAAGGCCCGCGCGGCATGGCCAAGAGTACCTTGGCCCGTGGCCTCGCCGACCTGCTCGGCGAGGGGCCGTTCGTCACGCTGCCATTGGGCGCCAGTGAAGAGCGCCTGGTCGGCACCCTCGACCTGGACGCTGCGTTGGGGCAGGGCAAGGCCCAGTTTTCACCCGGTGTGCTGGCCCAGGCCGATGGCGGCGTGCTGTACGTGGACGAGGTCAACCTGTTGCCCGATACCCTCGTCGACCTGTTGCTCGACGTAGCCGCCAGCGGCACCAACCGCATCGAACGTGATGGCATCTCGCACCGGCACAGCGCGCGTTTTGTGCTGATTGGCACCATGAACCCGGAAGAGGGCGAGTTGCGACCGCAGCTGCTTGACCGTTTTGGCTTGAATGTGGCCCTCGAAGGCTTGCCGGAGCCCCAGGCGCGCCAGCAGATCATCCGCCGCCGCCTGGCGTTCGACAGCGACCCCCAGGCCTTCTGCGCGCAATGGGCAACTGCCCAGGCGCAACTGCGCGAGCGCTGCCAGCAGGCGCGCCACGACCTCGCCCAGATTGCCCTGGACGACCAGGCCCTGGCCTGGATCACCGAGCGCTGCTACGCCGCCGGGGTCGATGGCCTGCGGGCGGACCTGGTCTGGCTGCGCGCAGCACGCGCGCACTGTGCCTGGCGCGGCGGCGAGGCCATTGATGAAGCCGATGTCGAGGCGGTGGCCGAGTTCGCTTTGCGCCATCGTCGCCGTGTATCGCCCCAGCAGCCGCCGCCTTCGACACCGCCTGAGACGGGCCAGCAGAGCGCAAGCAGCCAGGGCAGCCAAGGCGGGCAGGGTGACTGGGGCGCGCTGCCACCACAGCCAGTGACCAGTGGTGCGCGTCGTGAGGTGCCGAACTGGGCAAAAAAGCCCTGAGCATCCGCCAGCGAAAAGCCCAAGGGACGGATGCCAGGCCACGTGCAGGGCAGTTGAAAGGTGCCAGCCGTGGCCGTGTACACAGCACCACTTCGGGCCGAGTAGCCTGGCTGCCGACTTTGCTCAAGGGGCGGCCACGGCTGCGTGAAGACCTCTGCTGGCAACAGCGCAGGGCTCAGCCTGGCGAACTGTGGCTGGTGATCGTCGACGCCTCGGCCTCAACCCGCCGCCACCAGGCGCTGGCGCAGACCAAAGGTTTGCTGGCAGCGTTGTTCGACCAGGCATACCGTCAGCGGGCGCGGTTGGCCCTGCTGACAGCGAGCGGGCAGACGCCGCAGTGGCAGCGACACGGCCTCAAGGCCTCGGCGGCCTTGCAGCCCTGGTTGCAAGCACTGGGGGCAGGGGGCGGTACACCGTTGATCGCCGCGTTGGAGCAAGCGCGGCAGTGGCTGCAGGCGCGGCAGCAGGCCCACCCTCATGAAGCTGTGCGCTGCCTGGTATTTACCGACGGTCGGCTGCAGCACTCGGATAACGTGCAACCGATGGGCTGTGCCACGCTACTGGTCGACATGGAGCTGGCGCCCGTTCGTCTTGGCCGTGCGCAACAATTGGCTGTGCAACTGCAGGCCGATTATCAGCACCTGGAACACTTCAAGGTCGTGGATTGAATAACAGTGCGGCGTGATACTGCGACACAATGTCGCAATAAGGTGTCGCAATAAGAAAAGTTGCAGCGGCAGCAACTGAGAAGTTGCACAAGTGCGTGGCAGGGCACGCACTTGGAGGGGCAATCGCAATTACTTCGGCATCGACCACGGTTGCAGGTCATAACCTTTTTCGCACAGCTCGGCGCGCACTTCCTCGATCAGGCTGGCCCATTGCGCAGGGTCGGAATAAATGCGCGAGGACACTTGCTTGCTGCCGATGCGGGTGCTGGTCCGGTCGATCACTGCCAGGCTCAATTCACCAGTACCATTGGGCGCATCCCAGGCTACGCACTGGAAAGGTTCGAAGGCGTGGTCGGCAATCAGCAGTGCTTCGTTGACACGGAGCGGGGCATTCATGGTTCGGTCTCTCTATGGTCCCAAACATCGAAGTGAAGTCCGCGTTGCTTTAAATTCGCCTCAATCATCGCGATATGCAGCGCGGGGTTATGTGTACTGATGCTCGTTGTCCGGGGGCAAGTCACACATTGGGTGTAAAAATTTGTTTCAAGGTTGAATCCGTTCTTGCCTGCGCCGCCATGGGATGTCGATAAAGTGCGAAAATTCCCGTCAGGGTTTGTAAAAAAATGATTCGGCAGACAGACGGTACTGGGCACCGTCAAGTTCGTTGCTACTGTTAATTGGGCGCCACAACTTGCTGTTTTACTTCACAAAACCAAACTCTGGCGCCAAGGAACGGTCATGCAGCAACCCGCTTCCCAACGCCGTTTGCTCATCGTCGACCCCTGCGACGACTGCCACCGTTTATTGCCAGGCCTGCGCAGTGCCGGCTGGGATGTGGACAGTTGTATGCTCGGCGCTGCCCTGGACCACGCCTGCGATGTTGGCCTGCTGCGGCTGCAAGCGTCGCACCTGCGCCATCCCGACGCGGTCAAGGACATGATCAAGCGCAGCAATACCGAGTGGATCGCCGTGCTCAGCGCCGAGCAACTGCGCATGCAGAACGTCGGTGATTTCGTCTGCGAGTGGTTTTTCGACTTCCATACCTTGCCGTTCGACGTTTCCCGCGTTCAGGTTACCCTCGGGCGTGCCTTCGGCATGGCGCGGCTGCGTGGCAAGGGTGCGGTGCGGGTGGATGACTCGGTTCACGAGTTGCTGGGTGAGAGCCGGCCGATCCGCGAGTTGCGCAAACTGTTGGGGAAACTGGCGCCCACCGAGTCGCCGGTTTTGATCCGTGGCGAGAGTGGCACAGGCAAGGAGCTGGTGGCGCGCACCCTGCATCGGCAGTCGCAGCGGCACGATCAGCCGTTCATCGCGATCAACTGCGGGGCGATACCCGAGCACCTGATCCAGTCCGAGCTATTTGGGCACGAGAAGGGTGCCTTTACCGGTGCGCATCAGCGCAAGGCCGGGCGAATAGAGGCGGCGCATGGCGGTACCTTGTTCCTGGACGAGGTGGGTGACTTGCCGTTGGAACTGCAAGCCAACCTGCTGCGGTTTCTGCAGGAAAAACACATTGAACGGGTCGGTGGCAGCCAGCCTATCCCCGTGGATGTGCGGGTGTTGGCGGCCACCCACGTGGACCTTGAAAAAGCCATCGAACAGGGCCGCTTTCGCGAGGACCTGTATTACCGGCTGAATGTGTTGCAGGTGGTGACGGCGCCACTGCGAGACAGGCATGGTGACCTGTCGATGCTGGCCAGCCATTTTGCCCATTTCTACAGCCTGGAGACCGGGCGCAGGCCGCGCTCGTTCAGTGACCATGCGTTGGCGGCCATGGGCCGGCATGACTGGCCGGGCAATGTGCGTGAGCTGGCCAACCGAGTGCGGCGCGGGCTGGTATTGGCCGAGGGGCGGCAGATCGAGGCGCAGGACCTGGGCTTGCAGATCGAGCAAGAGCAGCAGCCGCTGGGTACGCTGGAGGAGTACAAGCACCGGGCAGAGCGCCAGGCTTTGTGTGATGTGCTTAACCGGCACAGCGACAACTTGAGCATCGCTGCGAAAGTACTCGGTATTTCGCGGCCGACGTTCTATCGGCTGCTGCACAAGCACCAGATTCGTTGACGCCTGCCTGTGTAGGAGCAGCCTTGAGCTGCGAAGAGGCCGGTGGCAGCACTTAAGATCTCGGATGCTGCTGCCGGCCTCTTCGCAGCACAAGGCTGCTCCTACAAGGGAGGGCGGTGGCAGCACTTAAGATCTCGGATGCTGCTGCCGGCCTCTTCGCAGCACAAGGCTGCTCCTACAAGGGAGGGCGGTGGCAGCACTTAAGATCTTGGATGCTGCCGCCGGCCTCTTCGCAGCACAAGGCTGCTCCTACAAGGGCGCGATCAATGCGGTGCGCGCGGGATGGTCTTGAGCAGGTCTTCCGGGCTGATATGGCCAACCACCTGGGCCACCGCGCTGCCGGGGGTCGGCAGGTCGATGATGTGGCTTTTCATCTTGCCGACCACATGCATTTCACACGGTTTGCAGTCGAATTTCAGGGTCAACACTTCGTCGCCCTGAATCAGCTGCATCGGCGCCACCTTGGTGCGCACGCCGGTCACGCCCTTGGCCTGCTTGGGGCACAGGTTGAACGAGAAGCGCAGGCAGTGCTTGGTGATCATCACCGGCACTTCGCCGTGCTCTTCATGGGCCTCGTAGGCCGCGTCGATCAGCTGCACGCCGTGACGGTGGTAGAAATCGCGCGCCTTCTGGTTGTAAACGTTGGCCAGGAACGACAGGTGCGACTCCGGGTACACCGGAGGCGGCGTGGTTTCAGCTTTACGGCCGCCGCGCGGATGCGCCTTGACCCGAGCAGCGGTCAGCGCCTCGATGGCTTCACGGCGCAGGGCTTTGAGCTGCGAGTTAGGGATGAAATACGCCTGCGGGGCATCCAGTTCGATGGCGTTGGCGTGGTACTGGGTGGTACCCAGTTGGCCCAACAGGTCGTGCAGTTGGTCCAGCGCCTGTTGCGGCTTGTTGGCCGCGCCGAACGGGCCGTCCAGGGCCACTTGCACGCTGACGCCTTCCTCGCTGCTGACGGTGAGCATCAGCCGCTGCTCGCGCAGCACCGCGTGCCATTCCACACCCACTCGGCGTTCGGCCGACGTGCGCTGCAAGGCCTGTTGCCAGTTGTGGTCGAGGTTGCGTGACAGCGGGTGATTTGGCCGCAGTTTGTACAGGCCGTCAGGCATTTCGTTGGGTTCGACGCGGTAGCGATAGCGCTTCTGGCCGTCTTCCTCGAACTCGCCACGGGGTTCGGCAATGTTGGCGCGGAACCCCACCACCTCGCGCTTGACCAGCACGTTCAGGCCGTCGCCGTTGGTCAGCGGCACGTCAGTGGTGACCAGCATGTCGCGTTTGTTGACCTTTTCCACTACGCCCACCGGCAAGCCGGTGAACGTTGGCGAGTCGAACGCGCCGATGTCGATCTTGCGGTCGCTGACGAAGTAGTCGGTGCTGCCGCGGTGGAAGGTCTTGTCCGGGTCGGGGACGAAGAAGTGCTCGGTGCGGCCGCTTGACGCGCGGGCCAGGTCCGGGCGGTCTTCGAGGATGGCGTCGAGCTCTTTGCGGTAGTGGGCCGTGATGTTCTTCACATAGCCCATGTCCTTGTAGCGGCCCTCGATCTTGAACGAGCGCACGCCAGCGTCGACCAGGTCGCGCAGGTTGGCGGTCTGGTTGTTGTCCTTCATCGACAACAGGTGCTTCTCGAAGGCCACCACGCGGCCCTGGTCATCCTTCAGGGTGTAGGGCAGGCGGCAGGCTTGCGAGCAGTCGCCACGGTTGGCGCTGCGCCCGGTCTGGGCGTGGGAGATGTTGCACTGGCCGGAGAACGCTACGCACAGCGCGCCGTGGATGAAGAACTCGATGGCGGCGTCGGTTTCGGCAGCAATGGCGCGGATCTGCTGCAGGTTCAGCTCACGGGCCAGTACCAGCTGCGAGAAGCCCGCCTGATCGAGGAACTTGGCGCGCTCCAGGGTACGGATGTCGGTCTGGGTGCTGGCGTGCAGCTCGATCGGTGGGATGTCCAGTTCCATCACCCCCAGGTCCTGCACGATCAAGGCGTCGACGCCCGCGTCGTAGAGCTGATGGATCAGCTTGCGCGCCGGCTCCAGCTCGTTGTCGTGGAGGATGGTGTTGATGGTGGTGAACACGCGTGCATGGTAGCGACGGGCGAACTCGACCAGTTCGGCGATTTCGCTGACTTCGTTGCAGGCGTTATGGCGCGCGCCGAAGCTCGGGCCGCCGATATAGATGGCATCAGCGCCGTGCAGGATCGCTTCGCGAGCGATGGCCACGTCACGGGCAGGGCTGAGCAGTTCCAGGTGATTCTTTGGAAGGGACATGTCGTTATAGTTTCGGGCGGTCACGGTTTAGGCGGGCATTGTAGCGGTGAAACGGGCTGGTGGCATCCCTACGCTGCCCAGAGGCGGCGCGACCTGGAGATGTAGGAGCGGCCTTGCGTCGCGAAAGGGTCGCGGAGCGGCCCCAGCTGTCTTTGTGACTGCACCGAATTTGGGGCCGCTTCGCAGCCCTTTCGCGACGCAAGGCCGCTCCTACAATAGGGCATGCGTGAGCTGGCGGGATTAGCGTTTGGCAGCCATCGCGGTGACTTCCACGCGCATGCCTTCGACCGCCAGCGAGGCCACGCCAACGGCGGCGCGCACGGGCCATGGCTTGCTGAAGAAGCGCTGGTACACCTCGTTGAACGCTGCACGTTCAGCCATGTCGGTGAGGTAGATGGTCAGGTGCAGCACGCGGTCCATGCTGCTGCCGGCTTTTTCCAGGGCTACTTTCAGCGCCTGCAGGGTGCATTCGCTCTGCGCAACGATGTCGCCCAGCTCGAGGCTGCCATCGGCGCGGGTGGGGATCTGGGTGGAGACCAACACACCGTTGTATTCGGCGACGTCGGATGAAATGGAATCGGCGTCCGGATCGGGGGTGTAGATGATGTCTGTGTTTGCCATGGGCGCGTTTGCCTTGCTACGGAAGGAAAGCGGCAAGCGTACGCGAGCAGGCGGCAGGGGTCGAGTCGTTCGGGCGCTGCCGCAGGTACCACCGGCACATCCCCAAAAAAACAGGGCGCCTGATAGGCGCCCTGTTTTGTGTTGCTTAGGCTTCAGCGTCCCAAGGACGATCGCCTTTCTCATCTTTGACGCGGGTCGGCAGGCCCATCACGTCCAGCGCCTTGAGGAACGGCTCGGCTGGCAGTTCTTCGACGTTGACCATGCGCTTGGCATCCCACTCGCCACGGGCGACCAGCAGGGCGGCAGCCACTGGCGGTACACCGGCGGTGTAGGAAATACCTTGGCTGTCAGTCTCGGCGAAGGCTTCTTCGTGATCCGCCACGTTGTAGATGAACACTTCGCGCGGCTGGCCGTCCTTGGTGCCCTTGACCAGGTCACCGATGCAGGTCTTGCCGGTGTAGCCCGGGGCCAGGGAGGCTGGGTCTGGCAGCACGGCCTTGACCACTTTCAACGGCACCACTTCCAGGCCTTCGGCGGTCTTGACCGGTTGCTCGGAGAGCAGGCCGAGGTTTTTCAGCACGGTGAACACATTGATGTAGTGCTCGCCGAAGCTCATCCAGAAGCGCACGTTCGGCACGTTGAGGTTCTTCGAAATCGAGTGAACTTCATCGTGGCCGGTCAGGTACAGGTTTTGCGAACCTACTACGGGCAGGTCGTCGGTACGCTTGACCTCGAACATGGTGTTGCTGGTCCACTGGCTGTTCTGCCAGCTCCACACTTGCCCGGTGAACTCGCGGAAGTTGATTTCCGGGTCGAAGTTGGTGGCGAAGTACTTGCCATGCGAACCGGCATTGACGTCGAGGATGTCGATCGAATCAATGCTGTCGAAGTATTGCTGCTGCGCAAGTTTTGCGTAGCTGTTCACCACACCCGGGTCGAAACCGACGCCGAGAATGGCGGTAATGTTCTTTTCTTGGCACTCTTCGAGGTGTTTCCACTCGTAGTTGCCGTACCAGGGCGGCGTCTCGCAGATTTTGCCCGGTTCTTCGTGAATCGCGGTGTCCAGGTAGGCGACACCGGTATCGATGCAGGCACGCAGCACCGACATATTGAGGAAGGCAGAGCCCACGTTGATCACGATCTGCGATTCGGTCTCGCGGATCAGTGCTTTGGTCGCCTCGACATCGAGGGCATTGAGCGAGAAGGCCTGGATGTCGGCGGGTACCTTCAGGCTACCCTTGGCCTTGACGCTGTCGATGATGGCCTGGCATTTGGAGATGTTCCGCGACGCAATGGCAATACGACCGAGTTCGTCGTTATGCTGCGCGCACTTGTGGGCCACCACCTTGGCGACACCTCCTGCACCAATGATAAGAACGTTCTTCTTCAATTTATCCCTTGCTCCTTACTGAAAGCCGGTCTTACGACAGGCTGGAAACGTAGTCTTCGAAACCGAACTCGCGCACCACCTCGACACTGCCGTCGAGCTGCTTGACCACGATGGATGGCATTTTCAGACCGTTGAACCAGTTTTTCTTGACCATGGTGTAGCCGGCCGTGTCGATGAACGACAGGCGGTCGCCAATGGCCAACGGACGATCGAATTGGTACTCGCCGAAGATGTCACCGGCCAGGCACGATTTGCCGCAGACCATGTAGGTGTGCTCGCCATCGTTGGGGGCCATCTTGGCGTTGAGGCGGTAGATCAGCAGGTCGAGCAGGTGCGCTTCGATCGAGCTGTCGACCACGGCCAGGTGCTTGCCGTTGTACAGGGTGTCGAGCACGGTCACTTCCAGCGAGGCGCTGTTGGTGATGGCGGCTTCGCCCGGCTCCAGGTACACCTGCACGCCGTAGGTTTCCGAGAAGGCTTTAAGGCGCGCGCAAAACGCATCGACTGCATAGTCTTCACCGGTGAAGTGGATGCCACCACCGAGGCTGACCCACTCGACCTTGTGCAGCAGGTGGCCGAAGCGCTCTTCGATGTGCGTGAGCATCTTGTCGAACAGGCTGAAGTCACCGTTCTCACAGTTGTTGTGGAACATGAAGCCGGAGATCTGCTCGATGACCTTCTCGATCTTCTCCGGGTCCCACTCACCGAGGCGGCTGAACGGGCGTGCCGGGTCGGCGAGCAGGTAGTCGGAGCTGCTGACTTGCGGGTTGACGCGCAGGCCGCGAACCTTGCCTTCGGACTGTTCGGCGAAGCGTTGCAGCTGGCCGATCGAGTTGAAGATGATCTTGTCGCAGTTCTCGAGCATTTCCTCGACTTCGTCGTCGGCCCAGGCAACGCTGTAGGCGTGGGTTTCGCCTGCGAATTTCTGGCGGCCGAGCTTGAGCTCGAACAGCGACGAAGAGGTGGTGCCGTCCATGTATTGCTGCATCAGGTCGAACACCGACCAGGTCGCGAAACATTTGAGGGCGAGCAGCGCCTTGGCACCGGACTTCTCGCGCACATACGCGATCTTCTCCATGTTGCCCAGCAGCTTGGTTTTATCGATGAGGTAGTACGGCGTCTTGATCATTTAAAGGCCCCCGGCAAGGCCGGCCAAAAAAAGGACACGCATTGTGCCTTCACTCGCTACAGATCGAAAGGGCGAGATGCGCTTTTCGTCAGGCTCGCTGGAATTTTCCCAGGTGCGTGAGGCTCATTAGAACAGGCCTGTGTGACTATCCTGATCTCACGGGCGTTTTTCTCTCCACTCCATTGGACCAGGAACGCAAGCATGAAAATTGGCGTGATCGCCGACACCCACGGTTTATTGCGCCCAGAGGCGGTGGATGCGCTGGTCGGTTGTGCGCTGATCGTGCATGCCGGCGATATCGGCAAACCGGACGTACTGGAGGTGCTGGAGGCCCTGGCGCCGGTGCGGGTAGTGCGCGGCAACAATGACCTGAAATGGCCATGGGCGGCGGACTTACCCGATCAACTGCGCTTCGACATGGGGGGCTGGCAGGCACTCCTGGTGCATGACATCGCCGATGTGCCGGCCAAGCTCGATGAGGCTGTGCGGGTGGTGATCACTGGGCATTCGCACAAGCCGCTGATCGACTGGCGGGACGGGCTGCTGTACCTGAATCCCGGAAGCGCCGGGCCGCGACGGTTCAAATTGCCCGTGACGGTGGCGGTGATTGAAATAGAGGGAGAAGCGTTAGTCGCCAACATCATTCCCTTGCTCGATTGACTGCCCCGGCCGCTTCGCGGGCAAGCCCGCTCCTACAGGGCAAAGTTATTCCTGTGGGAGCGGGCTTGCCCGCGAAAGGGCCGGAACAGGCAACCTCAATCGACCTGCTTCAACCAATCCTGAATCTGCGCCAGTGTCGCCGTGGCGCCCCCGCAAACCACTATCAGCACATTGTTGTACTCGGCCAATTTCTCGGCTTCGTAAGCTACTGCCAATGCAGCCCCACACGCGGGCTCCACCAATACCCGATGATCGAGCAAGAAGCGCTCGCAGGCTTCCAGTGCGGCACGGTCGCTGACCAGATGGTTGTGCAGCGGATGGTTACGCGCGCATTCCAATGCCTGATCAGCAACGCGCTTCGCACCCAGGGAGGTGGCCACCGAGGCGAGGCGCTCAAGTTCAACCGGGTGGCCAGCCTGCACCGCTGCGTGCAGCGAGGCGGCACCGGTAGTTTCCACCGCCAGCACAGGTACATCATCCCAGCCATTGCGTTTCAGCCCTTCGACTACGCCACTGAGCAATCCGCCTCCGCCGACCGACAGCACCACCGCATCAGGTTTAAGCCCGGTGGCGGCAACTTCGTCGATCAGGCTGGCATGTCCGGCCCACAGCAGTGGGTCGTCGAAGGGGTGAATGAACGCGTCGCCGCTGCCGAGCAGGGTCTGGGCCAGCTCGTTGGCCTCCTGCCAGGAGCTGCCATGCACCACCACCTTGGCGCCTTCAAGGCGCAGCAGTTGCTTGGCGCGCTCGGTGGTGGTCTCGGGTACCACCACGGTCACCGGCACCCCCAGTTTGCGGCCGGCATACGCCACCGCCAGCCCGGCATTGCCCCCGGACGACGACACAAAATGGCGCGCGCCCCTGGCATGGTGGACTTCGCAGGCATGGCCCACGCCACGCAGCTTGAACGAGCCACAAGGCTGCACTGCCTCGAGCTTGAGCCAGACGGTACAGCCTGACGCCAGCGAAAGCGGGCGGGATTCAATCAGCGGCGTCTGTATATGCAAAGTCATCGTTAGCTCCAAGCTTCAGTCTTCACGAGCCGCTGCCGGCTGTTCGCCACGCAACTGCTCCAGGTAGTTGTAAACGGTGTAGCGTGTCACCCCAAGGGCGCTGGCAGCCTTTTCCACGCCGCCCTTGACGATGAACAAGCCGCGCTCCTGCATCACCCGCACGGCGTCGACCTTGGCCTGCTTGGTCATCCGGCCTTGGCCGCTGCGTTGCAGCGCGCCCTGGATGATTTCGCTCATCAACAGCGCCATGTCGGCGGGTTCGCTGACCGCTGGCGAGTCGCTCAGGGGCTGCAACTGCTGCAGAAAATTCATCGCAGCGTCCAGCCCCGTAACGTCGGTATTGATGCACAGGCTGGCGAACGGGTGGCCGGTGCTGTCGCGGAAAATGGCCGTGGCGCTGCGCAGGGTGCGGCCCTTGAGCGTGGTCGGGTAATCCGGCAAGACCACAGGCGCACAGCCGCGCTGTTCCATGGTGGCCCGCATCAAGGCCTTGAAGCCTAGGTCCTGTTCCGGCGCGGCGAGGATTGGGCTGCCGACGACACGGCCGGAGAGGTGGCCGTTGACGATCGCCACCACGGAGTGTTCCGGGTGGTCGAGGTCGTGCAGGAGGATTTCCATGTTGCGCGCGGCAACGCTGCCCAAAGCCTGGATAGCGGCCTTGAGAACGGTGAGGGTGAGCTGACGTTCTTCAGGGGGAGAGAGCGGCATGAATGCATCGCCAAATTCAACGGTTTGTGCATTTTTACACAATACGTTGAAAATGGCGATGTGACGGGCGCGTTTACTTGCCCAGTGCTGGCGTACGCGGTGGAATCATGCGGCGCGAGCCAGTGGCCTCGAAGGCCGCTGCGAAGCTCAACAGGTGGTTGTCGGTATAGGCGCGGCCGGCGAAGGTCAGCCCTACCGGCATGCCGATGTCAGCCATTACACCCATGGGCACGGTGACGGTCGGTACGCCCAGGTGGCGGATCGCAAGGTTGCCGTTGGCCACCCAAATGCCGTTGCTCCAGGCAATGTCGGCCGAAGCCGGGTTGACGTCAGCATCCGCTGGCCCTACGTCGGCCACGGTGGGGAACAGCACCGCGTCCAGGCCCAGGGTGTCCATCCAGTCTTCCAGGTCCAGCTTGCGGGTTTTCTCCAGGCCGCGCAGCCCGTCGGGCAGCGTTTCGATCTGGTCCCATGTCTTCAGGCCGCGTTTGGCCATGTTGACGTATTCGTCCATGCCTGCGGCCAGGTCGTCCTCACGGTTGGGCAGGGTGCCGGGGTCGTGCGGGAAGATCTTCGGCCCATCGACATCGGCCAGGCGGTTGAGCTTGGGGTCGTCGTTGGCCCGCAGGAAGTCGTCAAAGGCCCAGCCCGACAGCTCCCACAGTTCGTCATGGAGGAATGCCTTGCTGACGATGCCGCGGTTGTACACGGTCGGGGCGCCAGGGCGGTCGCCTTCGCAGTTGGAGACCAGCGGGAAGTCCACTTCGAGCACTTCGGCACCTGCAGCTTCCAACGCCTGGCGCGCTTGTTGCCACAGGTCGATGACGCTGGCGCGGGTGTTGATGCGCTGGCCGGTTGGGCCACCGATACCCGGTTTCTCGGAGGTGCCAGCTTCTGGGTCGGCATTGATGTACATGCGCGGCACGCCAAAGCGTTTGCCCTTGAGCGCGCTGGCATCCACAGCCAGGTCCAGGTACGACGCTGGGCGCACCGAAGAGGCGGCCGGGATAGTTACCCACGGCTGCAAGCGCCACAGGTCACCGCGTGTGTCGGCGTCGTCGGCAACCACCACGTCGAGGATTTCCAGCAGGTCGGCCATGGTGCGGGCATAAGGTACCACCACGTCCATGGTCGGGGTCAGCGGCCAGTTGCCACGCACCGAGATCACCCCACGCGAAGGGGTGTAGGCGCACAGGCCGTTGTTCGATGCAGGGCCACGGCCACTGGACCAGGTTTCCTCGGCCAGGCCAAAGGCACTGAAGCTGGCGGCCGTCGCGGTGCCGGCACCGTTGGACGAGCCAGAGGCGAAGGGCGCAGTCAGGTAGGCGGCGTTGTACGGGCTTTCGGCACGGCCATAGACGCCCCGCTGCATGCCACCGTTGGCCATGGGCGGCATGTTGGTCTTGCCCAGGCACACGGCACCGGCGGCGCGTAGGCGCTCGATGGTGAAGGCGTCGCGCTGGGCGACCAGGTCTTTGAAGGCCGGGCTGCCAGAAGCCGCAGTCAGGCCCTTGACCAGGTAGCTGTCCTTGGCTGTGTAGGGGATGCCGTCCAGCGGGCTCAGGGGCTGGCCCTTGGCGCGGCGGGCGTCGGAGGCTTCAGCCTCCTTCAGTGCGTCGGGGTTGCGTACCACCACGGCGTTCAGTGCGGTAGCGGTGTCGGCGCCATCGTAGGCGTCGATGCGCGCCTGGTAGGCCTTGACCAGCTCGACCGCCGTCGTGCGGCCCGACTCGAGTGCGTCGCGCAGCTCGGCAATGGAAACCTCGGTTACCTCGATCATGCGTTCACCAAAAAGTTTTGCAGGTGGGGGCTAGTGCGAGGAGTGTACAAGAAGGCATTGCCGGACGCAGGTTTGCGCAGGGGCAAATGGTTTTATGCAGGCGAGCATTGTCGGGGCCGCGAGGCGGCCCCGAACGGTCAATCCAAGTCGGCCGCCGAGTGCCGTTCTGGTACTTGGCTGGCTTCATCGCCCCAGGTGCGATTGACCCGTGACCCACGTTGCACGGCGGGCCGCTGGGCGATCTCTTCGGCCCAACGCTGCACGTGGGTGTATTCGTGCACCGCCAGAAACGTTGCTGCGCCATAAAGATTGCCGCGCACCAGCTCGCCATACCAAGGCCACACGGCGATATCGGCGATGCTGTATTCATCGCCGCCCAAATAACGGCTTTCGGCCAGGCGGCGGTCGAGCACATCCAGTTGGCGCTTGGCTTCCATGGTGAAGCGGTTGATGGCGTATTCGAACTTTTCCGGGGCGTACACGTAGAAGTGGCCAAAGCCGCCGCCCAGGTAAGGCGCCGCGCCCATCTGCCAGAACAGCCAGTTCAGGCTTTCGGTACGTGCAGCGGCAGACGTGGGCAATAGCGCACCGAACTTTTCCGCCAGGTACAACAGGATCGAGCCCGACTCGAATACCCGTACCGGTGGCTCGACACTGCGGTCGAGCAGGGCAGGGATCTTCGAGTTGGGGTTAACCTGCACGAAGCCGCTGGAAAACTGGTCACCCTCGCCGATGCGGATCAACCAGGCGTCGTATTCAGCGCCGCTGTGGCCCAGGGCGAGCAACTCTTCAAGGGCTATGTTGACCTTCACGCCATTGGGCGTGGCCAGCGAATACAACTGCAAGGGGTGCTTGCCCACTGGCAGCGCCTTGTCATGGGTCGGGCCGGCTACCGGGCGGTTGATGCTGGCGAACTGGCCACCGGAGGCTGCGTCATTGCGCCAGACCTTGGGTGGGGCGTAAGGGTGCTTGCTCATGCAGGGTGCTCCTTCAAGGTCGCGAAAGGGTCAGGTAAAGCGATTGACCTGCATCTATGCCATGGGTTCTCGGAAAAGCGCAATTGCATTGGGCGCGGGCGTTGCGTGCATGCAGGGTTTCATCCAGTTTTCATCTGCCCTTGGCGTCGGCGGCTCTATGCTGGCGCTATCTCTGACCCTGCACGGAACGGCTGGCGATGAACATCCCTCGCAGCGTGTTGGCGCTGGTCCTGCTCGGCGGCCTGTTGGCCCACGCCCAGGCCGCGCCTTGGGTCGCCGGCCTGCACCACATGACCCTGGCCGACCCTGTCGATGATCGCCCGATGCAAGCGTTGGCGTTTTACCCGGCGACAGGTGTGCCCCATAACATGCGCATCGACGGCTACCCGCTCGACGTCGCCGAAGAGGCGCCGGTGGCCCTGGGGCAGTTCCCTTTACTGGTGCTCTCCCACGGCAATACCGGCAGCCCGCTGGCCTTGCATTACCTGGCCACCGCGCTGGCACGGCAGGGTTTTGTGGTCGTGGCGGTGGTGCACCCGGGGGACAACGCCCGCGATCACAGTCGCCTGGGTACCTTGAGCAACCTCTATGGCCGGCCGCTGCAAGTCAGCGCCGCGATCACGGCTGCCCGTGACGACGCGCTGCTTGGTCCCAACCTGAATGATGGCAAGGTAGGTGTCATCGGCTATTCGGCCGGGGGCGAAACGGCGCTGATCGTCTCGGGTGCGCAACCCGACCTGGACCGCCTGCGTCAGTACTGCCTCGAGCGCCCCAGCGATGCCGACGCCTGCAAGACCCATGGCGTGCTGATTGCCGACCGCAGCGAGCTGGCACCGAAGGCCGATTCACGGGTGGGCGCGGCGATGCTGATGGCGCCGCTGAGCCTGCTGTTTGGTCGCCATGCGCTGGCAAGTGTGCACATCCCGGTGCTGATCTACAGCGGCGACAGCGACCAACTGGTGGCCGTGGACCGCAATGCCGAAGCGTTAGCACGCAAGCTGCCTGTTACGCCGGATTACCGTCTGCTGGCCGGCGCAGGGCATTTCGTGTTCATGGCGCGCTGCGACGAAGAACAACACGCCCGCATGCCGGCGCTGTGCAAGGATGCCGAAGGCGTTGACCGCCGCCATATTCATCATTCGCTGCAACGCGACACTGCAGCCTTCTTCAGCCAGGCCCTCAGCGCACCGCTACCGGATCAGCGCTCAGCTTCGTCGGCTGCGCCGCGCCAGAAGCAGCGTTAAGCCGACGCCTGCCAGGGCGAGCAGGGCGGCAACGCAGAAGATAGAGGCATAGCCCAGGTGCACTGCCACCGCGCCCATCACCGGGCCGGCGATGGCCAAGGCCATGTCGAAAAACACCGCGTAAGCCCCCAACCCAGCGCCGCGGCTGCTGCTAGGCACCTGCTTGATGGCCTCTACACCCAGTGCCGGGTACACCAGCGACAAGCCGAACCCTGTGAGCCCGGCGCCTGCCAACGCCCAAGGCGGCGAGGGTGCCAGCCACAGCAGCCCCAGGCCAATCACCTCGGTGGCCATGCACACCACTGCCACGTTGTAGCCGCCAAACCGGTTGACCGCATTGACGAACAACAGCCGCGAAATGATAAAGCACACGCCGAAGGCGCTCAGGCACCAGGCTGCACCGGCCCAGCCACGTTCCAGGTAATAGAGGGTGACGAACGTGGTCAGCGTGCCATAGCCGATCGACGCCAGTGTCAGCCCCAGGCCACAGGGCGCAACGCGGCCGAAGGCAGACCAGAAGGGCAGCCGTTCGCCCCGTACCACCACCACGTCCGGGCGTTTGCGCAGCACCAGCATGGCCAGCAGCGCCAGCACCAGCAAGGTTGGCCCCAGCACGCTGAAGTCCAGGCCATCCACCGCCAGCACACCGACCGGTGCACCAATGGCGATGGCGCCGTAAGACGCGATACCGTTCCACGAGATCACCCGGGCGGTGTGCTCCGGCCCAACCTGGCTGATGCCCCAGCTCAAGGTGGCCACGCCGATCAGCCCTTGGGCGATGCCCAGCAGCAGGCGCCCGCTCAGCAATAGCGCCAGGCTCAGTAACGGCACGCTCAGGGTCCAGGCCGACAACAGCGTCAGCACCCCGCAGCTGGCAATGCCGAGCAAGCCGAAACGAATCGCTTGCTTGCCGCCCAGCGTGTCCGCCACCCGCCCGGCAAAGGGGCGGCTCAGCAGGGTGGCCAGGTACTGCAAGCCAATCGTCACCCCGGCGACAACCGCGCCGAAGCCCAACTGGTCATGCACATAGCTGGGCAACACCGCAATCGGCAGGCCGATGCAGAGGAAGGCAATGAACGTGTAGAAGACGATCGACAGGATCTGCAGGGTGATGTTGGAGGTATTGCTGGCGGGGGCGGGCTGTTGCGCGGTCATGGGCTCTTTCGCGGGCGGGCGGTTGGGCGTTGTTTCATCATGGCCGTTGCGCGAAGGAAATGAAAGCAGGCTAACGAATTATTCCGGGTGAATGACCCCTCCATGGGATCCGCCTGGTCAACTCAACGCGACCAGGCGGAGCGCACTACATCAGACCACGACGCCCTGGCTACGCAGGTAGTCGTCATAGGTGCCGCTGAAGTCCACGACACCGTCCGGCGACAGCTCGATGATGCGGGTGGCCAGCGAGGACACGAACTCGCGGTCATGGCTGACGAACAGCAGCGTGCCTGGGTAGTTTTCCAGCGCCAGGTTCAGTGCTTCGATCGATTCCATGTCCAGGTGGTTGGTCGGTTCGTCCATCACCAGCACGTTCGGTTTTTGCAGGATCAGCTTGCCGAACAGCATGCGGCCTTGCTCACCACCGGAAATCACCTTCACCGACTTGAGGATCTCGTCGTTGGAGAACAGCATGCGCCCAAGGGTGCCGCGAATCACCTGCTCACCGGAGGTCCACTGGCCCATCCAGTCGAACAGGCTCAGGTCGTCCTCGAAGTCGTGGGCGTGGTCCTGGGCGTAGTAGCCCACTTCGGCGCTGTCGGTCCACTTCACCGAGCCCGCATCCGGCGTCATTTCGCCAACCAGGGTGCGCAGCAAGGTGGTCTTGCCGATACCGTTGGGGCCGATGATCGCGACGCGCTCGCCAGCTTCGACAGTGATGTCGAAGTTCTTGAACAGAACCTTGTCGTCGAAGGCCTTGGCCATTTTCTCGACCACGACGGCCTGACGGTGCAGCTTTTTGGTCTGCTCGAAGCGGATGAATGGGCTGACCCGGCTCGAGGGCTTGACCTCGGCCAGCTGGATCTTGTCGATCTGCTTGGCGCGCGAGGTGGCCTGCTTGGCCTTGGAGGCGTTGGCCGAGAAGCGGCTGACGAAGGTCTGCAGCTCGGCGATCTGGGCTTTCTTCTTGGCGTTGTCCGACAGCAACTGCTCGCGCGACTGGGTCGCGGCGGTCATGTACTCGTCGTAGTTGCCTGGGAACAGGCGCAGCTCACCGTAGTCCAGGTCGGCCATGTGAGTGCAGACGCTGTTGAGGAAGTGCCGGTCGTGGGAAATGATGATCATGGTGCTGTTGCGCGCCGTGAGGATCGTTTCCAGCCAGCGGATGGTGTTGATGTCCAGGTGGTTGGTCGGTTCGTCGAGCAGCAGCACGTCCGGGTCCGAGAACAATGCCTGGGCCAGCAGCACACGCAGCTTCCAGCCCGGCGCCACTTCGCTCATCGGGCCGAAGTGCTGGTCCAGCGGAATACCCAGGCCCAGCAGCAGTTCACCGGCGCGCGATTCGGCGGTATAACCGTCCATCTCGGCGAATTCGGTTTCCAGCTCTGCGACGGCCATGCCGTCTTCCTCGGTCATTTCTGGCAGCGAGTAGATACGATCGCGCTCGGCTTTGACCTTCCACAGCTGGCCGTGGCCCATGATCACCGTATCGATCACGGTGAATTCCTCGTAGGCGAACTGGTCCTGGCGCAGCTTGCCGAGGCGGGTGTTCGGCTCGAGCATGACCTGGCCACCGGACGGCTCAAGGTCGCCACCGAGGATCTTCATGAAGGTCGACTTACCGCAACCGTTGGCGCCGATGAGGCCGTAGCGGTTGCCGTTGTTGAATTTGACGGAAACGTTTTCAAACAGCGGCTTGGAGCCGAACTGCATGGTGATGTTGGCGGTAGAAATCAAGTGCTTGTCCTGCGGGGGTTCCAGAGGTGTATTTAGGCCCTCGTGTCAGTTTTGGGCCAATTTTGGGCCAATTCGACGCGGGGCGGCAGCTTCTCCAGCTCCCTCCAGTCCGAGGAGGAGCTGATCCATTTCGCGTAGGTAGAGAGCAACATCTCAACGCTATGGCCGAGCTGATTCGCGATGAACGCAGGGTTCATCCCAGGCATCAGGCACAGGGTTGCGTAGGTGTGGCGGGTGTCGTACTGACGGCGATCACGGAAGTCCAGCGCTTGAGCGCTGATTTGAATGGGGGGATTGTAACACTTGCATCGCAGCTCCACAGCCCACCTTTGCTTGGTTGGACCACGAAGGGCCTCGGGCGGGCGATATCACCAAAGGACCGTGTGCGTTGTGCAATGCCTCTTGACGCACGCCGAAGCACAGCTTCACCTCTAGGGTAAGTGGAACGTGCGTTGCCCTTAGTGCCCGAGGTGAAGCTGTTTGTACCGGATCATAAAAGCGGGCTTACCCTCGGATCACCTTAAGGCGCGCCCGCCCAGCGTCCGTGATGGCGTTTTCGCCTTCATCGCTGATGCGGTAGCGACCGGACACTGACTGTGTAATGGTGAACCTCACCAGTCCGCTCTTGGACAAAGCCTCACCCACTTCAAAGCTCATTGCACGCTCTAGGTCGAAGATTTTTGTTTCTCCGATTTTATAGCGGGCAAACGCAATCAGCGCCGAATCTATCGCCGCTTGGTCTATCACCTCAACTCGCATTTGACCTCCTGGTCTGAATCGCCCAGGTCCGTGGGCTTGCGGTTAACGGACCTGGAAGTTCGTAGAATGCGCAACGCTACTACGGAGCCGGGCGTGTTAGTTACTGGCTTTGCGTCCATGCTGGATGGGTGGCCAGTCATGATCGTTAGTTTTAGTCTGCTTGCGGCGCTGCAGTGTCCGTTAACGACATCTCTTTTGGAAACACGTTGATAAACGCACTAATAGTAGGCTTGTCGTCATCATCGATATTGATCTTCGGTGTTTGCGACGATCGACTGATGTCCGTTGCAAAATTAGCGGCCCTCAGCGCACGTTCGATTTGCTGGCTTCCCGGGCTGTCATACAGCACTGCCTGAACGCCCGTGGCCTCTTTGGTGAGCATCAACTGCTTTATTTGTACCCGCACGCCCGCTTTGGTCAGGGCAACGGCGATCTGCTTGGAGAACGCCAACGCTTCGTCGTCGTTTCTGACGATATTGAGCAGTACGGTTGGGGCTACTTTGTCTTTGGCGAGCGCTGCCGCCAATGCTTGGAACGCGGCCTGTGCCTGCGCTGTCAGCTTTCTGGGCCGCAGGCGATGTTCAATGGCCTGGCGCTCTTTTTTCGCGGCGTCCAGTTGTGCCGTCAACGCCGCGTTCTGTTGCAGGAGCTCTTCAATTTTCAACTGGGACTGGGCGGCGGACTGGTTGGCTGTGGCGATCAGTTGGCTGGCCTCGGCCATGGACCTGTCTGACTCGCTGCTTTGCACCTCGGAGGTCAGGTGCGCCAGGATGACCGCGCAGGCCGAGACTAAGGCGGCAATGATGGCGGTTGTTGTAGCAATGCTGTGAATAAGGCTGGCGTTATCTGCTGAAATTTCTGGCATTAGCGTGCTCTTGAAATTTAGTTTCCATGATTCTGCGTTTTTGATTTCGCGGCAGATTGCCATAAATTCACCGTGCAAGCGACCTCTGGCGTCGACTGTCGGTGCTTGATTTGGCATGACGTGATGGCCTGCGTGGGCAAACGAATAACGCTTTGTTTACAGGTGATTGCCAGTTGTCCGATTCAGCTCACATTTCGACTGAGTACAGTTGCGCGCCGTTTGCCTTTGGCTATGGTGGCTTTAGGTATACAACTAAAGTCGTAGGAGGGGCGACATGCGGATTCGCGGCGACGTTTTCTGGGGCTGGGCTGACCCAACGCTTCACCATCGGACTCACGACGAAACGTTAAGTGACGGCAGCTACATCGATGTCCAGGTGCGACTGTCGCGAACAGGCAATACGCAGATGTTCATCGGGGTTTATGCCCCCAGTGGCATGGCCATTCACGAAGAAGCTTTCGATTCGCGCCCAGGCGAATCAATGACCCGTGCCTTGGCGTGGGGCGTGGGCAGGGCGCGGCGGATAGCAAGCGATGCGATTCCCGTGACCGAACAGTTCGCCTGCGCTAAGTAGCGAGCTCTGAAGGTTGCCGTGGGTTGGGCGTGGGTCAGGTCTCATCCTTGATCTTTGCTGCGACGGACCTCAACTCACTGGCAACCCCATCGATGGACTTGATATGAGCGCGTACATCGATCTCGCTGTCTGAGGTCGCCCGCGCTTCCATGAACTTGGCGTGCCCGGTCATGGCTTTGCTGAGTTCATTCAGGTGGTCGGCGGTTTTGACGAGATCGGCTTTGATGGTATGAAGCGGTTCCATGAGCGTGAGTGCGTTCCTTGAAGTGTGCGTCTACAACCCTGTCCGGCTGTTCAGCGAAGCGTGCGTGACATCAGCCACTGCAGGTTGCCCCACGCTTCGAACTGCTCAATCACCGTCCAGCCACGCTTGGCATAGTAAGCCTGTTTATCATGGGTGTGCAGGTACAAGGTTTCGAGGCCGGCAGTGCGCGCATGGGCACATAGGCGCTCAATCAGGTCCTCGGCGATACCGGCTCCTCTGGCTGTCGGGTCAACGAACACGCAGGCAAGCCAAGGGCCGAGGTCCGGACGGGAAGGCAGGTCTTGGGCTGCTAGAGCGGCTCCGCCCAACAACTGGCCTTGCTCCAGGGCAATCAGGCATTGCCACTGGCCATCACCCTGGCCTTCTGCGAACTCATGCTGCCATCGCGAAAGCTCGATGCCGTCGAACTCATACGTGAATTGCTGATGAATCCACTGAGCAAAGGCGTTGCAATGGTTCATGTGGTTCGCGAGCCAATCAAACTGAGGCATGGGCATCCTGCGCGGTAGTACCTGTTCAGCGCATCATGACACAACCAGCAAGTGGACACGCAAGTGAAGCTTTTCATGCTAAGGCTGGTCAGTGTCCGACTTGCCGCCTTCGTTACTTTGCACCTGCAAGACTGAGCCTTTATCGTCCGTTGCCAACAAGGCACTTTGTGCATTGTCAGTGTGCAGTTCTGCATACGCGATGTTTGCTACACCCCGAAAGATACCGCGGCTTTCTTCACCTGTTTTCACTGTGCTCAGGTTATCGCTCTGGTAGAAAAAAAACGTGCGAGTGGGTGGCATGTGGAGCGCTCCTTGTGGTGCTTCAAGATAATGTGTATCCGCACGGCCACTCTCTACCCGCTTCACGGCTTTGGCTACTAGCAGAATTAACAGGTGCCCGCTTTAGTGAAGCTTCAATAGAATGTTCACTCATAAGCAAAATGCACCACGACCTTGGTTTATTGGAACCAAATTGCAACGCCGGGTAGAATGCCCCGTATCCCTAATGGTCAATTGCAAATGCCTACATTTCGTATCTTTGTTTGCACCTTGTTGACTGCCAGCCTTGCCGGTTGCGCAACTCCGGGTAACCCCACAGCCAGTAAGCTGACCTCCAAAACCCCTGCACAATATGCCGCCTGTGTAATGCCCAAGTGGCAAGCACTGGCGCCCCTCGCCAACCAGAAATCGATCGCTCACGGTTATCGATTGACCGCGCCAAGCGCAGTGGCCTCCGACGATGTTCTCGAGGTGGTTGAGTCGCGCGACGGCAGCCGCGCCACGTTCTACAAAGGCAGCTTCCTTTCGGGCGACAAACTACGCCAGGCAGCAAGAGAGTGCCTGGAATGAGCTCAGTAACCTGAGCCGCCCATACCGCCCATGTTGGTAGCTGGCTGCCAGTCAGTTAAGCGTCATCGGCGGTGAATGGGGCTGCTGTGCAGCCCATCGCAGCGGCCCCCTTGGCCGTAACTGACTGGCATTAATCGGGGCAGGGTCATGAGGTGAGGCCGCAAGTACTTCACACGTCATTTGAGCGCATCCGCTTCGGCGACTTCCCCTCAGCGTGCTTCGAGTTTTGTGTTCATCCGCTGGCATTGCACTTCTGCATCGGTCCTGTTCGGGTAACTGGGTTTGAGCCGTTCCTTCGCCAGGTTGTCATAAATGTCGAACCCCCCGCATACGGTCGCTGCGTAATAACGGCTACCGACGCGGAATGACTCCTTTTCGATGGGTACCGCCGGAACGATAACGAATCTTGGTTGCATGTTTCGTGCCTCCCCAGGCAGAGACCTAAGTATTAGTCGGGCAGTTGGTAACCATCAAGCAGGCTCATGGGCAAGCGACGAATAGCCCGGTGCGTGACACCGCTTCCAGTACGCCCGTTCGTCGGTGCAATGGGGGCAAAGCGCCTGCCAGACCTGCAGGCGGGTGAACAACGACCGGGAGTACGGGTCTGTAGAAACACTGCGCTTATGTGGAGAAGGGCGCTGTCATTACTTCCACTTTTGGACAGATTTAGACCCAGCAGTCGCTTTGTGTAAGGTTTTTGTAAAAGCGTCCGTTGTGCATACAAGGACCGGTATCGTGTTTTGTACTGTCCAGTCCAAAGTAGCAAACGATGAACACACTTCCGTCGCAGCCCAGTGCTGAACGCGGGGCGTTCTCCAGTTTCGAGGCGTGTCGCAATACCCAGCAAGGCCCCGTGGTGATTCTGGCGTCGGGTGCCTCAGCCCGGCATTTCCCACTGGCTGATTTTGCCCACCTGCCCATCATCGCCATGAACGGTTCAGTCGCCATGACAGCAGAGCATGGCGTGAAACCGTTTTTCTACGTGTGCACCGACAAAAGCTTCGGCCTGCAGCAACCTGATCTGTTTGCCACCGCCCTGCGTGACAGCCAACGGCTCGCGCTGTGGCCAGAGCAATTCGAGGGTGCCGACATACCAGCTGCCAGCGAATGCTATGCCTTGCACAAGGCGCACACACCCGGCCTGCTCGACGGTGTGCGCGGGCACGGTGACAGTTGCGTCTGCAGCCGCGCACTGTGGAGCAAACGGGCGCGGTCGATCGCCTTCAGCAAAGACTTGTCGCAGGGTTTTTTCGATGCCCGCACAGTCGCCTACGTGGCGCTGCAACTGGCTTATCACCTGGGGTTCGAAGAGGTGCTGCTGGTGGGGGTCGACCTTGACCAGACGGTGGGGCGCTTCTACGAGACCGAAGAAGGGCAACATTCACCGTGCGGCCTGGACCAGCATTGGGACAGCCGCATCCTGCCGTCACTGACATTGATGGCGCGGCAAGTGGTCAATGAGCATTTTCACGTCTACAACCTGTCGGCGGCGTCGCGCATCCCGGCCGAACTGATCCCCAAGGTCAACCTGTCAGAAGCCAGGCGGATTGCCGGCTGTGGGATTGGTTGAGCAAGAAAGCGGGTGCGTGTGGCCTTGCGCCTGCGTAGAGTGCGCTGACCATCTCGCACCCTGCAGGAGCCCCCAATGTCCAGCGCCTTCACCTTCATGCAATCCCCCGTTGGCACGCTGACGCTGGTCGCCCGCGGCGAACGGCTGGCAGCCGTGCTCTGGGAAGAGGAGCGGGAAAACCGCGTGCGGCTCGGTGAGCTCCACCGAGATGACCGGTGCCCAGTCCTGCTGGACACCGCCCGCCAGCTGGGCGAGTACTTTGCCGGCACGCGGCGACGCTTTGACCTGGCGTTGGATTTTGTCGGTACGCCGTTTCAGCGCGAGGTGTGGGCTGCATTGCTGACCATCCCTTTCGGTGAAACCCGCATTTACGGCGACATTGCCCGGCAGATCGGCAACCCCAGCGCAGTCCGTGCAGTAGGCGCGGCCAATGGCCGTAACCCGATCTCCATCATTGCGCCGTGCCACCGGGTAATTGGTGCTTCAGGCAACCTCACCGGCTTTGCCGGAGGGCTTCAGGCGAAGCAATACCTGCTGGCGCTGGAAGGCAGAGAAAGCCTGGCATTGGCGCTCTGAGTCAGGCAAACCTAAAGGATCCAGCTGGCGACCAGGCAGGCCACCAGCGCCAGCGCTGATCCGGCCATCAAGGTGTACTGCCTGTGGGCCCGCCGTGCATGGGGCCGGACCTCTCGCAAGTATTCGCCAGGGGTGGGCGCACCCGGTCGATGGCGCAGGCCTTCGGCGATTTCGGCCAATTGACCCTGGATCAACAGCCCGACCAGGTAATGCGTGGATGCGTAGCTCGCCAGCGTCAACAACAGATACTTCACGCAGTCAGCACCCTCAGTGGCACAGCGGTCGCCCTGGAGTGGGTGGTATCCAGCAGAATCAGCCCTTCGCAGGTGTCATCCAGGCTGGCCAGCAGCCGACCCTGGCTATCCCAGGCCGCAGACCCACCTGCGCCGATGAACGTATCGGCAGGCCCCACGCAGTTGGCCAGCAAGACAGTAAGGCCCAGGGTGCGGGCGACCTTCGGGTAGTGTTGGTAACCCTCATCAATGCCCTTGGCCGTTTTCGCCACACTGGCCAGGTACACCTGCGCACCCTGTGCCCGCGCCTCTGCAGCATGTTCGATGAACATCGACTCGTAGCAGATGGCTGGCGCTACCCGGTGTTTGGCCACCTCGAGTACCAACGGTTGATCGCCGGCGGCGAAGTAGGGCAGTTCATCGCCGTGCAGGCGCCGTTTGGCATACGCCTGGCGGGGCATGCCTGGGCTCAGGATCGGCATGCCGATGCGAATGCCGTCAGGCGTTGGCAAGGGCAGGCCCACGGCGACTGTGAGAGCATGCTGGTCGCACAGTGCCTGCAGTGGCTCCAGCCGTGGGGAGGATAACGGCAGGGCGAGCTCGCGGGCCAAGGTCGGCTCATAGCCGGTCAGTGACAGTTCAGGAAACACCACCAGCTCAGCACCCAGCGCCGCAGCCTGCTCGATGCAATACAGGTGACGCGCAAGGTTGCCCTGAATATCGCCTTTGAGCGACGCCAGTTGCACGGCGCAGATCTTCATCAACAGCTCCTTCCCTGGTACGAGTCAAGGGCCGAGCATACGCCTGGCCGCAACACCTGTACCAGTGAAGGGATTTTCAGGAAGCCGAGTGCGGTGCGAAGCGCTGGCGGAACCAGTCGTTCAGCATGGCCTTTTCGGCATACAGGCGGTCGCTGCTGCTGGTCACCCGCCCCGGGCGGCTGAGGTACATCTTGTCGCTGACCCGTTCCTGCGCTTGCTGGGCAGGTTTGCCGGGCTGGCTGAGGGTGTAGCTGAGGTCGATGGTCGGCCAGGTGATTTCGCGCATGAAGCGCACATCGTAGGCATTGCTGTGCCAAGGCTCGAAGCGCCCGGCCAGGTCGATGTCACGGATGTCGATAACCAGCTGCTGGTCAGCTTGCAAGTAACGCTGGCCGAGCTTCTGCAGGTACTCGGTCAGGGCCTTCATGACATAGGCATCGGCACCCCGTTCGTAGCCGGCACTGTCGAGGCTGGCATCGCGAAATTTTTCGGGATGGTCGAATCGCACCTCGACCTGCGCAGTCGGAGCACCTTGTGCCATGCTGTTCAATGACAGCGCCACGAGCACGGCACACACGAGGGCGGTACGCATGATGCACCTCCAAGGTGAAAGACGTGTCCCTTTATTCTACGCCTGCCATGACAGCACCCGCAGAGGAAGTTTGTAATGAGTCGGTTTCGGCGGGTAGCCGCCAACCCCCTGGGTCGAGACCTGGCGGTGGGTGATATCCACGGGCACTTCGGGCGCCTTGTTCGGTGCCTGCAAGCGGTTGGGTTCAACCCCGCAGTGGACCGCCTGTTCAGCGTCGGTGACCTGGTCGACCGCGGTCCGCTCAGCCACGCGGCGCTGGCATGGCTGGACCTGCCCTGGTTTCATGCCGTGCAGGGTAACCATGAGGCGCTGGCGGTTACCTACCTGCGCGGTGGCCGGCTCGACCTGGAGATGTACCACGCCGCCGGTGGTGGCTGGTTTCTTGAGCTGCCCAAGGCTGAGCAGCGGCGCTTTGTCGAACGCTTCGAGCAATTGCCGATCGGTATGGAAGTTGAAAGTGCAGCGGGCCTGATCGGTCTGTTGCATGCCGACAGCCCCTTCGCCGATTGGCCCGTGTTACGTAGCTGGTTGGAACTGGATGACGACCCTGAGGTACGCGAAGTCTGCCAATGGTCGCGGCGCCGGCTGAAGGAGGGCGACACCCGGCCTGTGCACGGCATCCGTGCCTTGTTGGTCGGGCATACACCGGTGCTGCAGGTCAAACAGCTGGGCAATGTCTGGCACCTGGACACCGGCGGCTGGGCCAGCGGCCATTTCAGCCTGCTCGACCTGGCGACCCTTGAGCTGGTCAGCCCCGCGCAAGGTGCACAAGCAACGCCCCGGCCAACACCATCAGCATGACCCCCGAAGCCCGCTCCAGCCAGGGCAAGGCGCGGGCGAAGCGCTGCAACACGCGCTGGTTGCCGATGGCCACGGCGACCAGCAGGTCCCAGAGCAGCACGATGCAGAACATCCAGCCCGCATACACCACCTTCCAGCCGACACTGCTGCTGGCGACCATGCTGGCGAGGCTGGCGTAGAACAGCGCGTTCTTGGGGTTGAGAATGCCCGACAAAAAGCCCATCGCCAGGCTGCGCCACCCACCTGGTACAGCGTCATTGCCGGCCACTGCGGCCAGGTTGGAATGCCCGGCGTAGCGCAAGAATTGTGTGCCGATGTACAAGAGGTAGGCCGCACCGGCCAGCTGCAAAGCCATGAACAACGTGCTGCCTTCACGCAAAATCGACAGGCCAGTAAAGGCCATGGCGATGAAGGCGCCATTGGCCAACGCGATACCCAGGCACGCGCCGCTGGCGGTGCGCCAACCGCCACTGATGGAGGTGCGAGCAACCAGGAAAAAGTCCGGGCCGGGTGACAGCAGGGCTAGGAAGTGGGCGAGGGCGACGATCAGGAACTGCTCCATGGGCGAGACGACTCTGGCAGGGAAAGCCGCAGTCTGGCGTCGAGCCTGGAGCCCGTATTGAAGATTATTGCGCGGGGCCTCAATGGCCTCGGTATTGCCCGGGCGTTACGCCCACGTGCGCCTTGAACACCCGCTGAAAGTGGCTTTGGTCGGCAAACCCAAGCTGGTAGGCGACCTCTGCCAGCGCCAGGCCCTGGTTCAACAGAAGCCGACCGCGATTGACCCTGGCGTTGAGCAGGTAGGCATGGGGCGTCAGTCCGGTCGCTGCGCGAAACGCCCGAATCAGTTGATAACGCCCCAATCCCGCTTCCTGGGCCAGCAACGTCAGGCTCAGTTGCGCAGGGTCCTCAGCCTCGATCCGTTCGACCAGGCCACTGAGCAGGGAGGCGCCCAGCGCCGGTGCCGCCTCCAGCGTCGGGTGCGCGCAGAAGTCCTGGTCCCCCATGAAGGCAATCAGCGCCGCCTCTTTCTCGCCGTAGCTCGCACTGGAGAACAACAAGGCATTCAGCGCGCAGAACTGGCCGTACAAGGCGGGCACATGGCTGATACGTGCAGGCTCACCCGGCTGCGCACCGCTCAGCCCAGACTCCAGGCGCAGTTGCGACAGCCAATCGGCATCTACGTGCAGCATCTGGTAGCTCCAGGCCTGGCCTGGCGCCGGATTGCATGCATGCACACGCTTTGCCGGGACCATCACCAAGGTGCCGGGGGTCAGGCGTTGCTGACCACCGCTTGCGCCGCTAAACAGGCTGAAGCCGGCATCCACTGCGCCCATGGAAAAGGTCGGATGGCTATGCGCCTTGTAGCAGGCGCGGCTGTGGCAGGCGCGGCGGCTTTCGACGAAGGGCAGGGCAGTATCGCGCCAGACGCGGGCTTGTGAGCGGGGCATGAAAAGGGTCCTCGACAGGAGCAAAAGCTTACCAGTAGCAGGGGACCCGTACAGTTTTTTCGGCTGGCTGTAACTTGACCCTGTGCGCGTCTGCGGTCGAAATAAGCGCTTGATGTCAGAGGACAATAATAATGGATCTTGCCAGTTTGCTGCTGTTCATCCCCGCGTGCTTCGCCCTCAACATGGCGCCCGGGCCCAACAACCTGCTGTCGTTGCACAATGCCAGCCGCTACGGCCTGCGCACGGCCTGCGTGGCCGGTGGCGGGCGCATTGTTGCTTTCAGCGGCATGATTGCGCTGGCGGCCATGGGCCTGGCGGTGGTGCTGCATACCAGTGAATACCTGTTCCTCGCCATCAAAGTGATCGGTGCCGCCTACCTGTTCTACATTGCCTGGCAGTTGTGGCGGGCCCCTGTTGGTGAAGCCGTGGTGGCGGGTGATCACCCGCGCGGCACCTGGCGCCTGGCGCGGCAAGAGTTCTGGGTGGCGGCGGGCAACCCGAAGGCGATCCTGATCTTCACGGCCTTCCTGCCGCAGTTCGTTTCGGTCGGTGGTGCTACCCCGGTCAGTGAGCAGTTCTTGTGGTTGGGGGTGCTGTTCCTGCTGCTGGAGTGGGCCGCCATCGCCATCTATGCGGGCCTTGGCGCCTATATGCAGCGCTGGTTCAGCCAGCCTGGGCCGCGTCGGATGTTCAACCGGGTCAGCGCCTCCTTGCTGGGCTGCGCTGGCCTCGGTCTGCTGGCAGCGCGCCGCTAGAACTGCCAGCGCACACCCAGGTTCACGCCGCTGGCTTCCTGCTGGCGGCTGTCCAGGTTGACGCTGTACTGCACGCCGCCGTGCAGGCTAAGCGCTTCACTCACTTGCGCGACCACACCGCTTTCAAGTTGCACCGAGGTGTAGCGGTAGTCGGTCTTGATCGTGTCGAGGTCATCGAACGTCAGCGTGTCGCGGCCACCGTCGCCGTGCCACAGGTTGACCTGCGCATAGGGTTGCAGCAGGCGTCCACGGGTGCCCGTGAAGGTGCCTTCAAGGCGCGCACCCAAGCGCGCGGTCAGTTCAACCTCGGCGTCATGGCTGACGCGCGAGGCGCTGTCTCGGGCGGTGTCCAGCGAGACCTTCTGGGCGATCAACTGGGCTTGTGGCTCCACGGCCCAGCGTTGCGACAGGACGATGGGGTAGCCGGACTCCAGTGACGCTGTCCAGGCATGGCCACTGATGTTCAGCTTGTCACCACGGTGCGAGCGCGCCCGGCCATCCAGGTCGGTGTACTGCAGCACGGCATCGAGGTACCCGCGCTGCGGCCCGACCAGTGTCCAGTAAGCGCCGACGCTGTCGCCATCGAGCTTCAGGTCACCGACGCTGCGGTCTTGTACGGCCAGGGCAAACCCTTTGACGTCGGCGTCCAGGCGACTGTGGCTGACATACACGCCGACCTGTTGGCGATAGCCGCTGTCATTGACCTTGGCATACACGTCCTGGCCGACCTTGAAGCCATATAGGTCACCGTCCAGGCTGGGGCTGACCGTGCCGGTCCATTGCTGGCGCAGCGTGCCGCCGTAGGCCTGGCCCCAGCTGGCGGGGAGCCCGCCTTGGCCGGCCAACAACTGCTGGTCGCCCTGGCGCTGGTGAAAGGTACCCAACGCTTGGCGGGCGATGATTGCGGCGCCTCTGGGGGTAGCGGCGTACACCGGGACCTCGGGGCGGTACAGCGCCAAGGGCTTGCCCTGCACGGGCGCAGGCAGTTCAGCTTGCCCGGGCGCCGCCGCAACCACAGGCGGGGTCGCTGCCGGTTCGATCACGGGTGGCTCGCCGGGCTGCGGTGCCGGCGCCGGAGCGGGCGGGGCGACTAAGGTCGAGCGCAGGTACCAGCTGTTTTCGCTGCCGGCCGTGATACCACCCTTGAACAGGCGATAGTCGTAGGCACCGACCGAAAGCGTCTGGGTCTGTACGAAAGCGTCGTTCCGGCTGACAGCGCCTTCGCGGGCTTCGACCACTTGGATACCGTTTTGTGTGGTCAGCGCGCCTGCGCCACCCAGGTTATTGACCAGCAGGCCAGTGCTGCCAGCGATAACCCCGCGGCTGACGACCAGGCGGTCGGAGGCCGCGCCATCCCCGGCCAGCACGCTGTTCACGCGCAGGGTGCCGTTGTTGCCGGTGTAATCGCCTTGAATGCTCAGGCGCCCCTGGGCATCGTTGCCCCGTGACAGGTCTATCGTGCCGGCGTTTTCGACCGACACCTTGTTCCCGTTCTGGATACTCACGATGCTGCCTTGGCGTGCGATCAGCGCGCTGCTCGCATCGATTGTGAAGCTGCCTGTACCGGTCGCGGGGAGGGTGTCGGTGCCTAGGTCGCCCAAGGTGAGGGTATCGTCAAGGGTGAATCGGCTGGCGTTGGTCAACGCCACGGATTCCCAGTTGGTGTACAACGCCCCGCGCGTCACCTGGCTGCGGTTGAACACCAGGGTGTCATTGCCAGCGCCGCCGTCGATGTTGATGTCCAAGGCCTTGGCATCGAGGCTGTCAATTGTCGCGGAGTCATCGCCAATACCCATATCGACCCGGCCGCCGATGCTGCCGCCGGACCACGTGAAGGTGTCGTTGCCGGCACTGGCCAGCACATTCCCCTTGAGCGAACCACCACTGATGGTAATGCGGTCCTGGCCGCCACTGGTGCTGATATTGCCGTCAATCGAGCCCCCGCGCAGCAGGATCGTGTCGTTGCCAAAGCCGCTCACCAGGTTGCCGTCAATCTTGGTTGCAACGACGGTGTCCTGGGACATTTCGAAGTAGTTGTCAGCGAGCTTCAAGTCGACTCGGCCTATCTGGCCGCCCGAAAAGATTGCATGATCGCCATCCTCGAACGCACCGATAATGCGCCCGCCCGACATTGTGAAATTATCGAACCCTTGGCCCTGGTTCAGCGACTGGACCGTGCCCCCGCGCATGGTGAAGGTATCGACCTGTTGGGTTTGCGAGATCGCCCCCAGGCTGTCGCCCGGCAAGACGGTCAGTGAATCAGGGTAGCCAAGCGTCGGCAGTACGAGCAGTGGCAACGCGGCAGGGGCAAGCAGGCGGTGATAACGCATCGGCAGGTCTCCGGGGCCTCAGAGGGGGACCACTACCTGACGCGGCGCTTAGGTGCACCACCTCGGTCCTGCCTGAGTTGTAGGGAAAGGCCTGACGTTGAACAACTGGCAATAATGCTAGGTGGCCTGTTGCCACCCTGACGCTGTCAGTCGCGGTAGAAGGTTTGCACCAGGTGGTAGCCGAACTTGCTCTTGATCGGTCCATGCACCACACGCAGCGGCTTTTTGAAGATGACCTGGTCGATGGCGCCGACCATCTGGCCGGGCCGTACCTCACCCAGATCACCGCCGCGCTTGCCCGACGGGCAGGTGGAAAACTTTTTCGCCAGCACGTCGAAGGCCTCGCCATTGGCGATGCGCTGCTTGAGCTTTTCGGCTTCGTCAGCGGTCTTGACCAGGATGTGGCGGGCTTGAGCTTTCATGGGACACCTGTGCTTCGGGGTAAAAAAAGGGCGCCATTATGCCTCATTGTGCAGCGCGTTGTGGTCGCGAAACTGCTCCAGCGCCTCCGGGTTGGCCAGGGCGTCGGTGTTTTTCACCGGCAGGCCATGAACCACATCACGTACCGCCAGCTCCGCCAGCTTGCCGCTGATGGTGCGCGGTATGTCGTTGACCTGGGCAATCACCGCAGGCACATGGCGCGGCGTGGTGTACTGGCGTATCACCTGGCGAATGCGTTGGCGCAAGGCGTCATCCAGCTGCAGGCCGTCGCGCAGGCGCACGAACAGCACCACCCGTACATCGCCTTGCCAGTCCTGGCCGATGGCGACGCTTTCCAGCACCTCTTCGACCTTCTCCACCTGGCGGTAGATCTCTGCCGTGCCAATGCGCACCCCGCCAGGGTTGAGCACGGCATCGGAGCGGCCGTGGATGATCAGGCCACCGCTGGCGCGCTGCTCGGCATAGTCGCCCTGCGCCCAGACCCCCGGAAACTGGCTGAAGTAGGCCGCGTGGTAGCGGCTGCCATCGGGGTCGTGCCAGAAGCCCAGCGGCATGGACGGAAACGGCTGCAGGCACACCAACTCACCCTTTTCGTCATACACGCTCTGGCGTTGCGCGTTCCAGACCTCCACCGCCATGCCCAGCCCCTTGCACTGGATTTCGCCGCGATGCACCGGCAGCGTCGGGTTGCCCAGCACGAAGCAGGCGACGATGTCGGTGCCACCGGACATGGAGGCCAGGCATACATCGGCCTTGATCTTGCGGTAAACGTAATCGTAACTGTGCGGCGACAGTGGCGAGCCGGTCGACAGCAGCAGGCGCAAGCTGGTCAGGCGGTGCGTGGCGGCAGGCTCAAGGCCTTCCTGTTCGAGTGCAGCCAGGTACTTGGCGCTGGTGCCGAAGGCATGGATGCCCTCGGCATCGATCAAGTCCAGCAGCCGCGCTGACCCGGGGTGGAAGGGCGAGCCGTCATACAGCACCAGTGTGGCACCTACAGCCAGGCCGCTGGCCAGCCAGTTCCACATCATCCAGCCGCAGGTGGTGTAGTAGAACAGCACATCATCGGCCTTGAGGTCATTGTGCAGGCCGTGTTCCTTGAGGTGCTGCAGCAGCACCCCACCGGCGCGGTGGACGATGCACTTGGGTACGCCGGTGGTGCCGCTGGAGTAGAGGATGCACAGCGGATGATCGAACGGCAGCGGGGTGAATCGAGGCATGCCCCCGGGCTGGAAAAAGCCCTCCCACAGGTCGACACGGGACGCGTGGAATTCGTCGGCGCGGGTCCCGGTGCGGGTATGGGGTACCACGATCAGTTGCTCAAGGCCTGGTAATTGGGCACAGACCTGGTTGACCTTGTCGACCTGATCGATGACCTTGCCGGCATAGTGGTAACCGGCGCAGACGATCAGCAATTTGGGGCTGATCTGGCCGAATCGGTCGATGATGCCGTGCACGCCGAACTCAGGTGAAGCGCTGGACCAGATTGCGCCGAGGCTGGCGCAGGCCAGCATGGCGACCAGGGTTTCCCAGGTGTTGGGCATGATGGCAGCGATGCGGTCGCCCGGTTTCACACCGCAGGCCTCGAACGCCCGTTGCAGCCCCGCGACCTCGGCGGCCAACTGCGCATGGCTCAGCACTCGGCGCAGGCCGTCTTCGCGTACGGCGATCAATGCCGGGCGGTCGTCGCGCCGGCGCAGCAGGTGTTCGGCGTAGTTCAGGGTGGCGCCGCTGAACCACTGGGCATCGGGCATTTGCGGGCCTTCGCGCAGCACGTGGCTCGGTGGTTGGTGCCAGTTAACGTGAAAGTACTCGGCAAGGCTCTGCCAGAAGGCTGAGCGCTGCTCGATGCTCCAGCGGTGCAGTGCCTGGTAGTCGTTTAACTCGAGGTTGTAGCGCAGGTTGACCCAGCGGCGAAACGCAACCATCCGGCTGGCCTCGATCTGCGCTGTGGAGGGGCTCCAGAGTACGTCGTTCATGGCGAACCTCCAGTGGTTGCGGGAGGGGGGAGGAGCAGCCTTGCGCTGCGAAGAGGCCAGTGAAAACACAGTAAATCTTCGCTGCTATTACTGGCCTCTTCGCAGCGCGAGGCTGCTCCTACCTGTCAGCGTGATGCGAGCTTCTTATTCCACTTTAGCCTTCTGCACGTCTTGCGAGGCTGACCACACGCGGTAGCGCACCTCGACGTCCTTGGGCACATACACCACCACTGGCAACTTGCTGTTGTAGCGCAGCATGAAGCCTTCGCCGACCACCGGCACGAACGCATCGGTCTTCTTGCCATCCGGGCAGGCCATCAGGGTGCTCGCAGGGCCGCCGACCTTGTCCAGGCGGTAGTAGCTGTAGCCCCAGCCTTCGAGCGTGCGTTCTTCGAGGCTGCCCGCCAGGCGTTGGCGGTTGCAGTCGACCTTGAGCGTCTTGCCCGCGAGAATTTCCAGTTTATAGGCCGACTCGTCAGCCTGGGCTGGCAGGTGGATGACCTGCCGGGTGAAGCCTTTTTCCGCCTCGGGATAGGGCGCGACATCCTTCAAGCTGGCAGCCATCGCCGGGGCGGCGGCAGCCAGGGTCAAGGTCAGGATCGCGGACAGTGGGCGTGGGCGCATGTAGGCCTCCTTGCAGTTGAAAAGGGTGCAAGACCATTGCCAGGTCGTGGCCGGCCCTCACTGGGCCAGCCAGCCACCGTCGACATTCCAGGCGGCACCACGGACCTGGCTTGCGGCCTCGCTGCACAGAAATAGTACCAGCTCGCCCAGGTGCTCGGGGGTGACGAAGGCCAACGAAGGCTGCTTCTCGGCCAACAGGTCGTGTTGTGCCTGCTGCGGGTCTACACCCTTGGCGGCGCGGTCGTCGATCTGCTTTTGCACCAGCGGGGTCAGCACCCAGCCCGGGCAGATGGCGTTGCAAGTGACATTGCTGGCGGCCGTTTCCAGGCCCACGACCTTGGTCAGGCCCACCACGCCATGCTTGGCCGCCACGTAGGCGGCCTTGCCGGTCGAACCGACCAGCCCGTGCACCGAAGCGATGTTGATGATCCGCCCCCAGTTGCGCGCGCGCATGCCGGGCAGGGCCAGGCGGCTGCCATGGAACACCGCCGACAGGTTGAGGGCGATGATCTTGTCCCAGCTCTCCACGGGAAATTGCTCGACCGGCGCCACGTGCTGGATACCGGCGTTGTTGACCAGAATGTCGACACCGCCGAATTCATGCTCGGCCACGGCGAACAGGGCCTCTATTTGCGCTACATCCGACAGGTCGGCGGGGTGGTGGATAGCCTTCACGCCGTGGCTGGTAATGCTGGCGATGGCCGGCGCCGGGTCGCCAAAGCCGTTGAGCAGGATGTTGGCCCCGGCACGGGCCAGCACCTGGGCGATGCCAAGGCCGATACCGCTGGTGGAACCGGTGACGAGTGCAGTCTTGCCTTTGAGGGTCATGCGAATGCTCCCAGTGCAGGTTGTGGGTATTTTTGTAGGGGCAGCCTTGTGCTGCGAAGAGGCCGGTGAAAGCAGCTAAGATTTACAGGGTTTTCACTGGCCTCTTCGCAGCGCAAGGCTGCTCCTACAGGGGTCGTGCATTAACCACGTGGATCGAACGCTTCGCGCAGCGCATCGCCGATGAATACCAGCAGCGACAGAATCACCGCCAACGCGAAAAACGCAGTAAAGCCAAGCCAGGGCGCCTCCAGGTGCTGCTTGCCCTGGGTCACCAGTTCGCCCAGCGAGGCGCTGCCGGCCGGCATGCCGAAGCCCAGGAAGTCCAGCGCAGTCAGGGTGGTAATGGCCCCGGTCAACATGAACGGTACATAGGTCAGCGTGGCGTTCATGGCATTGGGCAGAATGTGCCGCAACATCACCTGGCTGTCTGGCAGGCCCAGCGCCCGCGCGGCTTTGACGTATTCCAGGTTGCGCCCGCGCAAGAACTCGGCGCGCACCACATCGACCAGGGCCAGCCACGAGAACAGCGCCATGATCCCCAACAACCACCAGAAATCAGGCTCGACGAAGCCGCTGAGGATGATCAACAGGTACAGCACCGGCAACCCCGACCAGACCTCCAGCAAGCGCTGCCCCAGCAGGTCGACCCAGCCGCCGTGGTAGCCCTGCAAAGCTCCGGCCGTCACGCCGATCAGCACGCTGACCACGGTCAGGGCAAAGGCGAACAGCAGCGACACTCGGGTGCCGTACAGCACCCGGGCCAGCACATCGCGCCCCTGGTCGTCGGTGCCCAGCCAATTGCTGGTACTGGGTGGGCTGGGGGTGGGCACTTGTAGGTCGTAGTTAGGGGTGTCGGCACTGAAGGGGATGGGGGCGAACAGCATCCAGCCGCCCTGGCCCTCGATCAACTGGCGCACGTAGGCACTGCGGTAATCTGGCTGGAACGGCAATTGGCCGCCGAACTGCTGTTCGGTGTAACGCTTGAGCGCCGGGGTGTACAGCTCGCCCTTGTAACCCAGCAGCAAGGGCTTGTCGTTGGCCACCAACTCTGCGCCCAAGCTCAGCAGCAATAGCGCTGCGAACAGCCACAGCGATACCCAGCCGAGGCGGTTGCGGCGAAAGCGTTGCAGGCGGCGGCGCGACACGGGCGAGAGCATCAGTTGGCCCTCGTGTCGAAGTCGATGCGCGGGTCTAGCAGGGTGTAGCACACATCGCCGATCAGACGGATCAACAAACCCGCCAGGGTAAAGATGAACAGCGTGCCGAAGACCACCGGGTAGTCACGCGACACGGCGGCTTCGTAACTCATCCGGCCAAGGCCATCGAGGGAGAAGATCACTTCGATGAGCAGCGAGCCTGCAAAAAACACCGTGATCAGTGCCTGGGGCAGCCCGGCCACCACCAGCAGCATGGCATTGCGCAACACGTGGCCGTACAGCACGCGCCGCTCGCTCAGCCCCTTGGCCCGGGCGGTGACCACGTACTGGCGGGAGATCTCGTCAAGGAATGCATTCTTGGTCAGCAGTGTCAGGGTGGCGAAGCCGCCGATCACCAGTGCGCCGACCGGCAGCACCAGGTGCCAGAAATAGTCGGCGACCTTGCCCAGCAGGCTGAGTTGGTCGAAGTTTTCCGACACCAGGCCGCGCACCGGGAACCAGTTCAGCGACGTGCCGCCGGCGAACAGCACGATCAGCAACAGGGCGAACAGGAACGAGGGCAGGGCGTAGCCGATCACGATCAGTGCGCTGCTCCAGGCATCGAAGCGGCTGCCATGGCGCACTGCCTTGCGGATGCCCAAGGGGATAGAAACCAGGTAGGTGATGAGCGTGGCCCAGAAGCCGAGCGACAAGGTGACCGGCAGCTTGTCGAGGATCAGGTCGGTGACCTTGGCCCCACGAAAGAAGCTCTGGCCGAAGTCGAGCCGGGCGTACTGGCTCAGCATCAGCCAGAGGCGCTCGGGGGCTGATTTATCGAAACCGTACTGGTGTTTGATCGCCTCGATCAGCTTGGGGTCCAGGCCGCGGGTGGCCCGTGACTCGCCATGCGCCACCTCGGCCCGGGCGCCTGGTGCGCCGCCGCCGATACCCTGCAGCCGCGCCACCGCTTGCTCCACCGGGCCACCAGGCGCCGCCTGGACGATCGCGAAATTGACCAGCAGGATCGCCAGCAGCGTGGGGATGATGAGCAACAGGCGCCGCAGAATATAGGCCGTCATGGTGAGGCCTTCAGGCGTTCGGCCATCTGCGCGTTGGTCAGCGGGGTAGGGCTGACTTCCCACCAGGTGTCGAGGCCTTCGTCATAGGTGGCCTGAACCTTGGGCAAGCCAAAGCGGTTCCACCAGGCCGTGGAGCTGCCGGGCGGGTAGTAGTTGGGGATCCAGTAGTAGTTCCACTGCAGCACGCGGTCCAGGGCATGGGCATGGCGCAGCATGTCGGCTTGCGTGCTGGCGCGTACCAGGCCGTCGATCAGGCTGTCCACTGCAGGGTCCTGGAGCACCATCAGGTTGTTCGAGCCGGGGTCGTGGGCCGCTGCCGAACCGAAGTAGTTGTACAGCTCGGCCCCCGGCGACAGCGTGACCGGGTAGCCGGTCACGATCATGTCGTAGTCACGCGCCATCAGGCGGTTGACGTATTGGGCCGAGTCGACATTGCGGATGTTCAGGGTGACGCCGATCTGCGCCAGGTTGCGCTTCCACGGCAGCAGCAGGCGCTCCAGGCCGGCCTGGCCGTTGAGGAAGGTGAATTCCAGCGGCTCGCCTTGGGCGTTCACCAGGCGGTCACCCTCGGGGTGCCAGCCGGCTTGCTGCAACAAGGCTAACGCTTGCAGCTGTTGCGTGCGGATGATGCCCGTGCCATCGGTGACCGGGGCCGTGAACACGCGGTCGAAGACCTCATCCGGCACCTTGCCGCGCAACGGCTCCAGCAGTTCGAGTTCGCTGGCGTCGGGCAATGCGCGGGCGGCCAGTGGGGTGTTGGAAAACACGCTCTGCTGGCGGATGTAGAGGTTGCGCATCATCTGCCGGTTGCTCCACTCGTAGTCCCAGAGCATGCCCAGCGCCTGGCGCACGCGGCGGTCGCGAAACGGCGGCTTGTCCAGGTTGAACACATAACCTTGGGCAACCTGCGGTTTGGCCGGGCCCAGGTGCGCGCGCTGCAGGCGGCCGTCGTCCAGCTGCGCGCCGTTGTAGCCGAGGGTGTAGGCCGTGGCGGAAAACTCGCGGTTGTAATCGTAGCCGCCCCCTTTTAGCACCTGCCGCGCCACTTCGGTGTCGCCGAAGTATTCGATGCGCAACGTGTCGAAATTGTAGCGG
Organism: Pseudomonas sp. ITEM 17296; assembly: GCF_028895205.1. NCBI lineage: Bacteria > Pseudomonadati > Pseudomonadota > Gammaproteobacteria > Pseudomonadales > Pseudomonadaceae > Pseudomonas > Pseudomonas sp. ITEM 17296. The sequence goes on from NZ_WJRS01000002.1 coordinate 386,694, forward strand.
CCACGGCTGGCAGGGAGGTCTTTGGCCCACCAGGTTGGGTCACGTTCAAAGCTGATGCTGCGGCCATTGTCGATCTGGCCGATGCGGTACGGGCCGCTGCCGACCGGTTTGCCGAAGCCGGCGCCGTTGGCGAAATCGCGTTGTTGCCAGTCATGCTCGGGCAGCACCGGCAGGCTGGCCAAGTCCAAGGGCAGGGTGCGGCCATGGGGTTGCCTGAAGTCGAAGCGCACGCGATGCGGGCCTTCGACGGTTACCCCAGCGACCTCGGCGAACTGGGTGCGGTATTTGAGGCTGCCTTTGCTCATCAGCAGCTCGAAGGTAAAGCGCACGTCTTCGGCGCGCACCGGCTTGCCGTCGGCGAAGGTGGCGCGAGGGTCGATCTCGAAGCGCAGCCAGGCATCGTCCGGGCCACGTTCCATGCGCCGGGCAATCAGGCCGTAGACGGTGTAGGGTTCATCGAATGAGCGCACGGCCAATGGCGCGTACAGCCAACCATCGACTTCGTTGACGCCGATGCCTTTGTCGATGTACGGCAGAACATGGTCGAACTGGCCAATCTCCATGGCCGAGCGGCGCAATATGCCGCCCTTGGGGGCGTTGGGGTTGGTGTAGTCGAAATGGTGGAAGTTTTGGTTGTAGCGGGGGGCTTCGCCGTAGACGGTCAACGCGTGGGTGGGTGCAGCGTGGGTGTTGACGGAAAAGCACAGAAACAAAACCAGCCAGCCCAGGCGATACAAGCCCTTGTAGGAGCAGCCTTGTGCTGCGAAGGCGTCAGCACGGTCAACGAAATTGCCCGGCCGGGCCACTTCACAGCGCAAGGCTGTTCCTACAGAGGCTGAGTCGTTCCAGAGGAACAACCTGGTATCAGTCCTGACGGCTGGTCACTTCCAGCAGGTGATAACCGAACTGGGTTTTCACCGGGCCCTGGACAACGTTCAGCGGCGCGCTGAAGACCACGGTATCGAACTCACGCACCATCTGGCCCGGGCCGAACGAGCCCAGGTCGCCGCCTTGGCGGCTGGATGGGCAGGTGGAATTGGCCTTGGCGACTTCGGCGAAATCGGCACCAGCTTCGATCTGGGCTTTCAGTTCGTTGCATTTGTCTTCGCTGCTGACCAGGATGTGGCGGGCGGTGGCACGTGCCATGGGTACTGCTCCTTAGGGTAAAAACGCAAGCCTAGCGCACTTGTTCGGGAAATGTCTCGCAAGGCTTGCTAGCGGCTTCCTACAGTTTTTGTGCCGCCTCGCGCAACAGGGTTTCTGTTGACGCCCAACCCAGGCAGCCATCGGTGATCGACACGCCGTACTTCAGTGCGCCTTTGCCTAGGGACTGGCAGCCATCGAACAGGTGCCCTTCGATCATCACGCCGACAATCGAACGGTCACCGGCCACGCGCTGTGCCAGCACGTCCTCGAATACCGCGGGCTGCTGCGCTGGGTCCTTGCCGCTGTTGGCATGGCTGCAATCGACCATGATCCGCGCCTGCAACCCCACCTGGGCCAACCCCTGGCGGGCCTGGGCGATGCTCGTGGCATCGTAGTTCGGGCCTTTATGGCCGCCGCGCAACACCAGGTGGGTGTCGGGGTTGCCCAGGGTCTCGATGATGGCCGGGTAGCCCTGCGCATCCATGCCGAAATGGCGGTGCGGGTGCGCGGCGCTGCGCATGGCGTCGCAGGCGATGCCAATACCGCCGTCGGTGCCATTCTTGAAGCCCACAGGCAGTTCCAGGCCACTGACCATTTCACGGTGCACCTGCGACTCGGTGGTGCGTGCGCCGATCGCGGCCCAGCCCAGCAGGTCGTCGAAGTAGCCCGCGGCCATCGGCTGCAGCAGCTCGGTGGCAATGGGCAGGCCGCGCTCGATCATATTCAGCATCAGGCCGCGCGACAGGGCGATACCGGCGTGCATGTCATCGCTGCCATCGAGGTGCGGGTCGTAGGCCAGGCCTTTCCAGCCCACCGTGGTGCGGGGTTTTTCGACGTAGGCGCGCATCACCAGCAGCAGCTTGTCATCCACTTCGCGGCTCAGCGCGGCTAGGCGGTCGGCGTATTCCAGGGCCGAGCGAGGGTCGTGAATCGAGCAGGGGCCTACCACTACCAACAGGCGTTCGTCGCGGCCTTCGAGAATGGCGCGGATGGCCTGGCGGTGGGCATGGACTTGCTGGGTGAGCTCAGCGGACAGCGGCATTTGCTGCTTGAGCAGGTGGGGGCTTGGCAGGCGCTGGCTGACGGTCGTATTGGCAGCTTGCGGTTGGTTCAGGGGCAGGGCGAGGTTCGAGGCTTGCATGGCGTTTTTCCCTGGGCGGACGGCGGGTTCTGGCCCGCGTCGTCGGCCCTATCGAGGTGTTCGACAGATCGTTGTAGGTGTGTTGGCTGCAGCGTTGCCACCCTTGAAGGACCGAACGGAGGCGGCAGGCTGGCCCGAACGGGATTGGCTAAATCGCCAGGCATAGGTGTTTGCGCAGTAATAAGTGGCGTAGTTCATGAATCTGTCCTCAAGGTAAATCGGTAATGTTCAAAGGCCTGAAAAGCAAAACCCCCGGTCGGGGAGCCGACCGGGGGTTTGAGTATTCTCATGTTCGGCGGCCCCTCGAAAGTGGGCGCCGTGTGGGTATCAGCGGCGCCTAGTGGCTAAACCAATACCCAAAATAAAAGCTGGCAGGGGCCTTGCGACCGGCAACGGCCAGCACAGAGCGCAGGGTGCGACCGGTGTGGTTGGCGTGATTGCAGGTGCGTTTCGGCATGTTGCTCTCCAGTGAATGAGCCCGAGCTTACTTCAGATCAGGCGCGGCGTTCAATAGGTAAATGCTGTGACGTTGATCATTGTCGGTAATGGGTGGCAATGACTCATTCAATCGCCGTAACGCCCCACCAGGGTTTGTGCGCCCAAGGCATGCTCTTGGAGCAACTGCAGCAGCCCGTTGCGGTCCAGGTCTGCTGGCAGGATGCCGGGTTCGAGGTCGGTTGCAATCAACGTCAGCGCGTAGTGGTGCGGGTTGTCCCCGGCGGGCGGGCATGGGCCTCGGTAGCTGGCGGTACCGCGGGAGTTGCGCCCCACCGTCACGGCAGGGCTGGTCAGCCCGGCCACGCCTTCTTTCAAGCCATCCAGGCCCGGGTCGATGTTGTAGGCGACCCAGTGCACCACCCCGAGGCCTTTGCCGCCATCGGGGTCGAACATCACCAGCGCCAGCGAGCGCGTACCGGCGGGCAGGTTGTCCCAGCTCAGTTGCGGGGTGCGTTCTTCACCTGCGCCGCAGGCCGGGTCTGGCCCGACCTGTTGCAGGGCGAGCACGCCACCGTCGGTGAAGGAGGAAGAACTGATCGACAATGCGCCAGAGCCTGGCCCGGCGGCCAGTACGCTGAAAGGCAGCAGGGCAGCGAGCAGCCAGGGTATGGCGTTCATGGCAACTCCTTGGCAGGGCAATGGAGCGCAGTGTAGTCCAGCCGAGCCTCAACGGCTGTCCTGGTCCTCAGCGGTGCCGCCATCGTAGCCGGCACCGGAGCCTGTGGCTTCGCCGGTGCTGTTGGAGCCGCCGCTGGCGCCGTCTGCGGCATCGGTGCCGGTGTTGCTGCTGTCGTTGTCCTGGCCGCTGCCGGGGCTGTTGACGCTGCTTCCGTCACCTGCGGTCTTGCCGCCAGACTGGTCGGTTTGTGGGCGGCTGTCGGTATTGGTGGGTTCGGTGGCAGCGAAGCTGGTGCCAGTGATGGCGCCCAGGGCTAAGGCCAGGCACAGCGAAAGGGGGCGAATGCGGATCATGATGAATCTCCAGTGCGGATGATCTGTCATTCGTTTGGCTGGAGCAGGGCGGCGCGGTGCCCTCTGGGCGACGGGTGGTCACCAGAGGCCAGGAGCACGCCTTTTCTGTGTAGGAGCAGCCTTGTGCTGCGAAGAGGCCGGTGACCACACAACAGATCTTCGCTGTTATCACTGGCCTCTTCGCAGCACAAGGCTGCTCCTACCGGGGTGGGGTTATCGGGTTTCGGCATGCGCTGGCCGGTACCTTGCA